>CAIQOJ010000092.1 GCA_903873395.1 uncultured Acidimicrobiaceae bacterium | reverse complement strand
CCCGGCAAACGTCGCTCCGGTGTACCAATTCGCTGGCCACCCAGGCCCCGATGGAACTGTCTGTATACCGCTCAGGTTGGCACCGGTGAGAATCGTCCCGGCCAGGTTGGCGCCAGTGAGGTCAGCGCCCGTGAGGTCAGCGCCAGTCAAGTTTGCCCCCGCCAGGTTCGCCCCTTGGAGATGAGCGCCGCGCAGATCGACCCCTCCCGTTGGCCCTGTGAACTTTCCACCTGCTGCGCTAAAGATCTTCTTGACACTTTTGGCAACCAACTGTCCTTCGGCATCCGATCCAGCAACACCGACACCCTCCCCGGGCAGAGCGGCGGCAAGCAGGCTCCCTGCCGCCGCCGACACGGCCTTGCCGATCACCGCATTGGCGGCCGTGCCCATCAAGGCAGGATCGTCGAAGTGGGCTCCGGAGAGATCTGCCCCTTGGAGATTGGCGCCAGCAAGATGGGAACCCTCGAGGAATGCTCCGTGGAGGTGCACTCCGGGCAGCTGCACTCCATTGGTCAGGTAGACCGAATTGAAGAGGAGCAGCGCGGCTTTCGGACCAATGTGGTACTTCCCGATCCAGCCTTCGGTCTGGCCATCATGGAAGCCTCCATAACTGCATGCGTTGGCGATGGTCTGACCGCATGAGCCAGCACCTCCAAAGTCGCCCCCTGCCAGCTCCCCCGCAGCGGTAGCCCCTGCTACACCTTCCCCGGCCCCCTGGATCCCGACGAAGGAGACCAGGGTGGCGAGCACCACCAAGAGTGCTGCGATGGCGCGCAACGACTTCGGCCGACCTCGGTGGCCACTAGTGCTGTCGTCAAAGGAACGGCCATCCGGTGTCACATTGCCCCTTCCGTGGACACTCGTGCCCAGCACCCCCAATCGGGTGTCAGTAGACAGAGTCGCCCGAACTAGGGCCTTTAGGCACTAATGAAATTCCTCAAGATCCAGAATCCTCACGCGGTGCGGTCATATCGGCCGCCAACACGCCCCATGACCGCGCTCCGTGACAACCTCGGTGGCGAGCGGCGTCGGTCTATCGATGCACTATTTATGCGCGACGATTACCGAGAGTAAGCATGGAAAAAAGCCACATTCCCCGATGACCAGTGCTAGCGATGAAGAGGATCAAGTGTCACCCGCGCCGCCGGCCAGTGTGGCCCAGTCGATCCTGGATGCAGCCATCGACCATCTCGAGAAGTTCGGGGTGGCCGGGTTCCGCACCGAGCAGGTGATCAAGGATGCCAACGCCTCCCACGGGTCGCTCCGCTATCACTTCACCAACCGCGAGGGCCTGATCCGAGCCGCCGAATACGAGCGCTATCTACGCCTCGGGATGAGTGAGCGGACCGAACTGCTCGAGGTGATGGACCGGGTCGCTTCCAACGACGAGTTCTGCGAGTTCCTCGTCGCCCAACTCACCCGCATCGCCACCGAGCCGGAGACCATCAAGATGCGCCACTCTCGGGTCTCGGTCTACGCCAACGCATTGGACCGCCCCCAGCTCCTGGCCTCGATCAACTGGCTCCAAGACGGCTACTTCACCACGATGACCGAGGTCCTCGAGCGGGCCCAGGCCCGAGGCATTATCAACCCCAACCTCGATGCCTACGACTACGCCGCCTTCTTCCACGGCCTGGCCCTGGGGCGGACCTTCACCGAGGGAACCGTCAATCCCGATCACTGGCTGGCGGTGGCCATCCCCGCTGCTCTTGCTCCACTGCGCCTCACCTGACGACGCTTAGTGCCGTCGCCCGGACAGCATGGCGACCAGAGGCACTGTTGAATTGAGCGCGATCCTCTCGAGCCGCTGTTGGATTCGTGTGCAGATCACCGGGGCTCGCTCATCTCGAGGAGACCGGTGATCCAACGAGTCTTTTCGCTCGTGACCTCTCTCGACTTTTCGACGGCCTGTCACGCAATATCTCCGAGGCCATCTACACAGACCCTGACGAGGCCACTGTTGAGTTGGACATCGCAGAGACCATCGCCAGCATGCACGTCGAGAACCGAAAGTTCCTGCACCCTTCGGGCATACCGGGAATCGTCACAGGGGGGGTGACGCCAACGCGAACTGTCTCCCCCCAGCCGAAGCCAAAGGGAGACAGTTCACACTTCCGGTATTGCTGGGATGGCTCTTGTTACCGCCTACCTCACATCGATCGAGGAAGGCGACACATAAAGATCCCCGTCTTTCAGCTACAGCCAGACGTCGTCCCACAGCTCGAGCAGACATAGCAGGAGCCAGCCCGCTGCATGGCGTTGCCGCACTGGTAGCAGTAGGGGGCATCGCGCTGCTCGGCCCGGACGATCGGCCCGTCGGTGGCAGCCGGAGCGGCTTCGGCGGTCGTCGTCGATGCCTCGGCCACGGCATCAGCCACAGCGTCGGTGTCGACCAAGCCGGCGGACGGCGTCGCCATCTCCTCGACTCCAGGCAGGGTGGGCTGCATCCGCTCAGCGGTAGAGAGGATGCCGAGCTCGGCCCGCTCCTCCATCGGCAGGTAGTCCACGGCCAGGCGGCGGAAGATGTAGTCCACCAGGCTGGTAGCGATCCGCAGATCTGGATCGTCGGTGATGCCGGCCGGCTCGAAGCGCATGTTGGCGTACTTGCGCACGTAAGTCGAGAGCGGCACGCCATGCTGGAGTCCCAGACTGGTCGAGATGGAGAAGGCATCCATGATGCCGGCCAGGGTCGAGCCCTGCTTGGACACCTTCATGAAGACCTCGCCAGGACGGCCGTCCTCGTATTCGCCGACGGTGACGTAGCCTTCGCAGTCCGCCACGCGGAAGGAGAAGGTCGACGAGTTGCGGCGGCGAGGCAGGCGCTCGCGCACCGCTCCGACCAGCAGTGTCTCGGACGACCGGGCCTTCTCGGTGGTGAGAGCAGCTTCGAGCTGGGCGATCTTGGCTGTCAACTCCCGGGCGTGGGACTCAGCATCGGATCCGGCTGGCACTTCGCCGGTCACCTCGTCGTCGTCACTCTCCTTCTTGGTGGTGGAGAGAGGCTGTGCAACCTTGCAGTTGTCACGGTAGATGGCGACCGCCTTGATGCCGAGCCGCCAGGCGTCGATGTGCAACTGCTCGACATCTTCGACCGTGACATCTTCGGGAAGGTTGACCGTCTTGGAGATGGCACCCGAGATGAAGGGCTGAGCCGCTCCCATCATCCGGACGTGGCCGAGGTAGTGGATGGTGTTGTCGCCCATGGAGCAGGCGAACACCGGCAGGTGCTCGGCACTCAGGTGCGGGGCACCGACGATCGACATGTTCTCGTCGATGTAGCGGACGATGTCCTCCACCTGCTCGGGCGAGTAGCCCAAGCGAGCCAGGGCACGAGGCACGGTCTGGTTGACGATCGACATGGTGCCGCCGCCGACCAGCTTCTTGGTCTTGACCAGACCGAGGTCAGGCTCGACGCCCGTCGTGTCGCAGTCCATGAGCAGACCGATGGTGCCCGTCGGAGCCAACACCGAAGCCTGCGAGTTGCGCACGCCATGCTGCTGGCCAAGCTCCACCGCTGTCTCCCAGGCCTCCTGGGCAGCTTCGAGCAGCTCAGTGGGGACCAACTCCTCGTCGATGCCGGCCACCGCGTCCCGGTGCATGCGCAGCACCTTGTTCATCGGCTCCACGTTCTCGTGGTAGCCAGCGAATGGACCCATGCGGGCCGCTGTCTTGGCCGAGGTTGCATAGGAGTGGCCGGTGAGCAGTGCGGTGATCGCGCCCGCCCAGGCACGACCCTGATCCGAGTCGTACGGAAGGCCTTGAGCCATCAGGAGGGCGCCGATGTTGGCATACCCAATGCCCAACTGACGGAAGCGGCGCGAGTTCTCGGCGATCGGCTCCGTCGGATAGTCGGCGTTGCCCACGATGATCTCTTGAGCGGTGAAGACGACCTCGACGGATGCCTTGAATCCGTCGACGTCGAAGGAGCCGTCGTCGCCCAGGTACTTCATGAGGTTGAAGCTAGCGAGGTTGCACGCCGAGTTATCGAGGTGCATGTACTCCGAGCAGGGGTTGGAGCCATTGATCCGACCAGTATTGGCTGCTGTGTGCCACTTGTTGATGGTGGTGTCGAACTGCATGCCCGGGTCGGCGCACTCCCACGCCGCCTGCGAGAACTGACGGAACAACTCACGGGCGGGCACCGTGCGGACCGTCGATCCGTCACCTCGGCTGGTCAGGTGCCAGTCGGCACCGTCGACAACGGCCTGCATGAACTCGTCGGTCACCCGGACCGAGTTGTTGGCGTTCTGATACTGAAGGCTGATGGCGTCCTTGCCATCGAGGTCCATGTCGAAGCCTGCGTCACGAAGGACGCGAGCCTTGCGCTCCTCGGTGGCCTTGCACCAGATGAAGTCCTCCACGTCAGGATGGTCGACGTCGAGGATGACCATCTTGGCCGCCCGCCGTGTCTTGCCGCCCGACTTGATGGTTCCCGCTGACGAGTCAGCACCACGCATGAAGCTGACCGGACCCGAAGCCGTGCCCCCGCCCTTCAAGAGCTCATGCGACGAGCGGATCCGCGAAAGGTTGACACCGGCACCCGAGCCACCCTTGAAGATCACACCCTCTTCGGTGTACCAGTTGAGGATCGAGTCCATGGTGTCCTCGACGGACAAGATGAAGCAGGCCGAACCCTGCTGAGGCACACCGGCAACGCCGATGTTGAACCACACGGGCGAGTTGAAGGCGGCCATCTGGTTGACGATGAGGTACTTCAGCTCAGCCCGGAAGGCCTCGGCCTCTTCGTCATCGACGAAGTAGCCGTCCTTGATGCCCCACGACGTCACGGTGTCGACCACCCGATCGGCCACCTGGCGCAGCGACCATTCACGCTCAGCCGTGCCGGGCGTCCCCCGGAAGTACTTCTGGGCGAGGATGTTGGTGGCGTTCACGCTCCAGGCGGCAGGAACTTCGACCCCAAGCTGTTCGAACGCCACTGCGCCGTCGCGGTAGTTGGTGATCCTGGCGTCACGGCGTTCCCAGACGACCCGGTCGTAGGGGTGGGTGTCGGCGCTGGTGAAGTGGCGGCGGATGCCGATGCCGACTCGCTGGGGGGCGATGGCCATAAGTGGACCTCTTTCTCTTCTGTTCTTCGTTGTCGTCTTAATGCTGCGGAAGTGGTGCTGCAGAGAATCTGGTGCTGCGGGTGCTGCTGGTCGGGGGCGAGATCCACGCACGGTGTTGCTGCCGGCACGTCGGGCGTTCGCCTGTCGGTCCAGACTGTCCCGAAGCGACCGGCCCGATCCGCTCGCTTCGTTACCGCCCGACCGCCTCGGTCCATGCCCACCGTATCTTGTTCCCGAAGGCGTCGGAAGCGGCAAAACACAACATGTTGTGGTACCCCCTCCCCTGGGGTACGAGATGATGGGTTCATTACAGCAGCGTAGTTACACCTCTGTCAATGAATGTTGGTCAAGATGGCGCTCGATCCGGCCAAGAAACTCCTGCTCGCGACCCCTTCGCGAAGGTTTGCGCATGTTTGCTACGCGCGAGCACCCCGCAGCGTCCGTTTCGGGCACGTTCGGCCCCGATCCGACCTGATCGCTAATGTCCCACCATGGCCTCTCGCTCCCCCGTGACCATCGCCATCGATGCCGGCACCACCGGAGTTCGAGCCTTGGTGGTAGATGTCCGCTCCGACGTGGTCGATGTCGCCTACCGAGAACTCACCCAGTACTTCCCAATGCCCGGCTGGGTCGAGCACGATGCCGATGAGATCTGGGCCGCTGTGCAGGCCACCTTGACCGAGGTGGCAGAACGACTCGGCGATGAACGGG
Organism: uncultured Acidimicrobiaceae bacterium; assembly: GCA_903873395.1. GTDB lineage: Bacteria > Actinomycetota > Acidimicrobiia > Acidimicrobiales > RAAP-2 > Bog-756. The sequence goes on along the minus strand of CAIQOJ010000092.1, from coordinate 14,962 downwards.
TGGTGCAGGCCATCGGCATCACCAACCAGCGAGAGACCGTCATCGCCTGGGATCGGAGCACGGGCCGGCCGCTGCACCGGGCTTTGGTCTGGCAGGACCGTCGCACCGCAGGCCAATGTTCGGCGATGGTCGATGCCGGCCATCTTCCCCTCATACGGGAACGCACCGGCCTCGTACTCGACCCCTATTTCTCTGCCACCAAGATGCGCTGGCTGCTCGAGGAAGGAGACGTGGCGACAGGACCCGATCTGGCCCTGGCCACGGTAGATGCCTGGGTTCTTTGGAACCTGACGGGTGGCACGCACGGTGGGGTCTTTGCTACCGATCCCACCAATGCCTCACGCACACTCCTCTTCGACATCGTCGAGCGACGGTGGTCCGACGATCTCTGCGAACTGTTCAACGTTCCTACGTCCACCTTGCCCGAGGTCAAACCCTCGTGCGGGCGATTCGGCATGGTGACTGCCGATGCCGTTGGCAGCCATCGTGCGCTGGTTGGGGTGCCTGTCAGCGCCATGCTGGGCGATCAGCACGCCGCTCTCTTCGGCCAGGCGTGTTTCGATCAAGGGATGACCAAGGCCACGTTCGGCACGGGGAGCTTTGTGCTCATGCATGCAGGTGGCACCTGTCCGGCTCCGGTCGACGGCTTGCTCACCACCATTGCCTGGGACCTCGGTGATGCAGGTGCTGACATCCTCGCGACGAGCGGCGACGCAGGCCAGCGCCGTTCGTCGGTTGCCTACGCCGTCGAGGGATCGGTCTTCGTGGCGGGGGCGGGCGTCCAGTGGCTGCGCGATGGCCTCGGGATCATCGGCTCCTCGGCCGACCTCGAGCCATTGGCATCCTCGGTCGATTCCAGTGACGGCGTGACCATCGTTCCAGCATTCGCTGGTCTTGGTAGCCCCCATTGGGACCCAGCGGCCCGAGGCATCATCACCGGCCTGTCTCGGGGATCAGGACGGGCCCAGCTGGCCCGGGCCATGGTGGATGCCATGGGATACCAGGTCCGCGACGTCCTCGATGCCATGGCGGGAATCGGAACGGCGCCGTCGGTCGTGCGGGTCGATGGCGGTGCTGCGGTAATGGATCTCCTCCTCCAGCACCTGGCCGACCAGACACGTCTGGGCGTATCACGACCGCGATCAGTGGAGACGACCGCTCTGGGTGCTGCCACCATGGCCGGTCTGGCTGAAGGCGTGTGGGGAACCTTGGACGATGTGGCGGCCTTGTGGACCGAGGAGGCATCGTTCCAGCCCACACTCGATCCAGCGCTGGCTGATGCCGCCCACGCCGTGTGGCTCCGGGCTACCGATCGCAGCCGGGCCTGGGCACAGAGCACCAACGACTGAACCAGGGTGTGCCCGCCGTCACGGCCGTTGCGACGTCGGTGTCAGTTTGTGGGCCAGCCGGTGGAGACGAGGCACGCTGGTCAGACCAGCTCACGCCACCCGTGGTCGGCCAACTCCGCCATGATGGCGATCCACTGACGCTCTCGGGACCGCAACACCGGGGCTTCGCGCCCGACGACCAAGACGACTCCGGCGCGCACCAATTCTGCAGCAGCAACAGTCGGGCTCGGGTCACCAGGACCAGGCCCGGTCTCGTCAGCACCCACCGGGGCAGAGAGCGGCGCCACGGCACACAGTGCCATTGAGCGGATCACCGAGTCCTCGGGCACTGCACCATGGGCCACTGTCACCGTCGTGCTGTCGGCATCGACCACTGCAGCAAAGTCAGCCACCAGGCTGTGGCGCACACGGGAGACCAAGCGATCGAGAAGTGCACCGGTCGAGGACTGAACAAACAACTCGGTGGCGATGTCGAGCAGTTCGGCATGCCGGTCGGGCAGCGGGCCTTCAACCTGGCGGAGGCACTCGATGGCCACCCCGTCGACCTCGAGGATCTCGTCACGGAGCAGGCCCAGGAGATGATCGCCCGCCAAACCCACGCCCAACTCGTCGACCACCGTTCCGTTGTCGCGCTGGAGAATGTCGATAGAGACAACATCGCCCCCAACGGCCCCGATTCGGCTGGCCACCGAGCCAAGCGCCCCAGGTCGGTCAGGAAGTTGCAGTCGGATCAGATAGTTCGCCACGGCCTCAGAGTAGAGGGGTCGTGTTACCGGAGAGTTTCCAGAAGATGACGACCAGGGATCAGACCATGTCACTGGATCAGACCATGTCACTGGATCAGACCATGTCACTGGATCAGACCACGTCACTGGATCAGACCACGTCACTCCCGGACCTGCTGGATCGGCCCCTGGCCGGTCCCATCGATCAATGCGTGAACGTCCCCTCTACCTACACGCTCCACCTACACGCCCTACCTCCACGCCTCCTCGGATCACGTGTCCGACGACACGCGCTTCCTGCTGGCGTATTCATCGACGTACTCCTGTCCCGACAGAGCGGCGATGTCGGCCATGATGGCGTCCGCCAGCGCCCGGAGCTCGGCCTGGTCGGGCTCATCCCTTCCGCCGGCATTGACTCCGGCCGCCGGGCCACCCTCACCGGTCGTGTGACGCTTCCCGTCGAACTCATAGGAGACCGGAGAGCCGAAGCGGACCGTCACCCTGCGCAATGGTCGCATCGTCATCGACCCGGGCGGTTGGACTTCTCGGGTGCCAAGCAGGCCGACCGGGATGACCGTGACTCCACAGCCGATGGCGAGGCGGGCTACCCCGGTCTTGCCCTTGTGTAGGCGAATATCGGGAGAGCGCGTCCCCTCGGGGTAGATGGCCAGGATGTCGCCGGACTCGAGCACACCGCGGGCCGTGTCGAGGGCCCGCTGCGAAGCATCACCACCACGCCGGTTCATGGGGATCTGGCCCGCAGCGCGAAAGAACCACGCCGTCTTCCACGACTCGAAGTACTCGGCCTTGGCCACGTAGGTCACCCGCCGCCGACGCACGACCAGCGGCAAAAAGAAGGAGTCACAGAACGACTGATGATTGGCCGCCAAGATGACCGGGCCGTCCGTGGGGACGTTCGTGCGCCCCTCAACCTTGGTCCGCCACAACAGGTGGAGCAAAGGACCGAGGATCGCTTTCATCACCCAGTAGGCCACGGCACACGGTAGCCCTCCCTGCGTCCCGCCGCTTGTGATGGACTACCCACATGAGCACCTCTGCGGAGCCCCTTTCATCAGGTCCGAGATCATCACGTCCAAGCGAGACCGACCAGGCGACCCGTGGCGAGGCGACCTCCTATGAGGTCCTCGGGCGCACCGTGGGTCTGCCCGTCGAAGTGCGGGCGGCAGCCCAGTGGACGGTGCAATACCTGGTGCCCTTGACTGCGGCCCAGCGCCTCGTCGACCCCACCGGCCTCGAGGCCACAGGTCCACTGCCCGGGCGCGCCTTGGTGGCCCTGGCCGTCTGCCGCTACGACGACACCGATCTCGACTCCTACCATGAGGTCGCTCTCAGCGTGGTGGTCCGACCCCACGATGCCCCACGCCGTGCATCGATGGCCCACCGTCTCCGTGAGTTCGGTCAGGGTGCCATCGGTGCCTATATCCACCGTCTGCCCGTCGACCAGGAGTTCACGTGTGCGGCAGGCCGCGACGTCTGGGGCTTTCCCAAGTGGATCACCACCATCGATATCGACGAGCCCCGGTCGAGCGACCCCCAGTCCGGGTCGTCCACCACAGTGCGCTTGGTGGATGACGGCACCCACATACTCACCCTGGCCATGTCGTCCAACGGGCCCGTGCGTCTGCCTGCACACGCTGCCCCCAGTTACTCGTTTCGGGACGGGGTGCTGCGTCGCACCGAGTGGACGACCACCAGCGAGGGCGTCAGCGGCCGACTCGGCGGGACGACCATGGCCCTAGGAGACCACCCGATGGCTGACGAACTCCGCTCGCTCGGCCTGCCCAAGCGGGCCCTGATGACCTCGCATGCCGTCCGCATGCAGGCCACCTTCCAAGCCGCTCACGTGGTGACTCCGACCCAGCGCTAGCCCGCGGCCAGTGCTCGAGACTCCCTACTGGAGTCGGGTGAGCGCCTTGCGCAAACTGCGGATTGCCTGACCAGTGCGCTGCTCGTTCTCGATGAGGGCGAACCTCACGTGGCCGTCGCCACCGGGGCCGAACCCGACTCCCGGCGACGTGGCTACATCGGCCTCCTGCACCAAGTACTTGGCGAACTCGAGCGAGCCCATATCCCGATAGGGCTCAGGAATCGGCGCCCACACGAACATCGTTCCCTTGGGTGGGGTGACCTCCCACCCGATCCGATTGAGTCCGTCGCAGAGGGCATCGCGTCGCGACTGGTAGGCCGCGTTGATGACCTTGGGGTAGTCCGGCGCTTCGTTCATGGCCAAGATGGCAGCAATCTGGATGGGCTGGAAGGTGCCGTAGTCGAGGTAGCTCTTGAGCTTGGTTAGTGCCTGGACGATCTCGGCATTCCCGACCATGAACCCGACCCGCCAGCCAGCCATGGAGAAGGACTTGGTGAGCGTGTAGAGCTCCACCGCGACATCCTTAGCTCCGGGCACCTGGAGGATCGACGGTGGGGTGTAGCCGTCAAAGGCCACGTCGGCGTAGGCGAAGTCGTGCACGAGGACGATCTCGTGCTCTTTGGCGAACTCGACGATCCGGGTCATCCACGCCAGGTCCACGCACTCGGTCGTGGGGTTGTGCGGGAACGAGAGGATCACGACACGAGGCTTGGGCCACGCCGACTCCCAGGCCTCGACCAGGTTGTCGAAGAAGGCCTGGCCTGGCTCGGCGTCGGTGGCGTCAGCGGGCCCATCAAGGCGGATGTGGCGCACATCAGCCCCGGCGAAGAGCGGCGCGTAGATGTGGATCGGATACGACGGCGAAGGGACCAGGGCCGTGTCTCCCGGGCCGACCAGGACCCACATCAAGTGCGACAAGCCCTCTTTGGCGCCGATGGTGGTGACGACCTCGGTGTCTGGATCGATCTCCACCTGGAACTTGCGAAGATACAGGTCGGCGATGGCCTGGCGGATCTTGGGGATACCTCGGCTGGCTGAGTAGCGGTGGTTGCGCGGGTTGCGGGCCGCTTCGGCCAACTTCTCCACGGCGACATCGGGAGATGGCAGGTCCGGATTGCCGAACCCCATGTCGATCACGTCCCGGCCCTCTTGGCGTGCGGCCGCCTTCAGATCGTTGATGGTGGCGAATACGTACGGGGGCAGACCATTGATCCGACGGAACTCCATGCCCCTACGTTACTGCCCCCATCTCGAGGGTCAGAAGTTCGCTCCAGGATGGGTCCGGGTTCACGTCCCGGCACCACCTTGCCTTTCCCTACCGAACGACTGCCGCCGCCTCGGCCACCACGTCAAGGGAGTCGGGCCATCCGCACACGGCCCACGTGGCACCCGCATCAGCCAGGGCGCCGAGTCGAACGGCGAGGTCGCCAGCCGAGTCACCTGCCGGACCTCCCCAGGTCACCTCGACGCCTTGGGCGACAACGTCGGCCACCCGTTCGGGACCGGCCTGCCAGGCATTGACCGCCACCCCGCAGGAACGAGCCAGATCTACTGATGCCGGTCCCGCCCCACCCAGCCAGACAGGTAGGCCGGCATCGTGGAGGGTCATGGCCACCTCGCCAAGCCGGGCCCGACGTACGTCGGCGGGCTCGAAGGGAAGGCCGTAGGCATCGTTCTCTTCTTTACTGAGGCGATCGCCCGTGCCGATTCCGGCGATGCAACGTCCGTCACTCAGGGCATCGATACCGAGCAACACCTCGACGAGGACATCGTCGGGGACCAAGCCGATACGAGCCACCAGCGTGCCGATGGCGATGGTGGAGGTCGACGCGGCAAGTGCGCCGAGCAACGGACCTGACGAGATCGCCGGACGGCCGGGCTGACCCATGGGCCAGAGATGATCGAAGCAGAACACTCCGTCGAGGCCGAGTGCCTCGGCGCGCCGAGCCGCTTCGATAGCGGTGTCGGCATCGTCCCGGAAATGCGGGAGGGTAACTCCGACCTTCATGGCTGGAGCGACCTCGGTGCGCTCACGCCGGTGACTCGACCTGAGCCTTCAACTCACGGAGAGCCGTCGACATGATCCGGCTCTGGGCCCGCATCTTCACGAAGCCGGGGAGCGGCACCTTCAACTCGACCTCGAGGTGGTACGTAACCTCGGTGCCACCATCGCCCGATGGGGAGAACACGTAGCGACCGTCGAGCTTGGAGGTGATGTCCCCCTCAACCTGAACCCAGGCCAGAACGCCAGGTGCCTCGGCGTAGTCGTAGCGCAGCGTGTAGGCCGTGCTCCGCCCGAAGGCACCGGCCCTGAAAGTGACGAGTACGGGCCGGCCCTCATCGTCACGCTCGCCCACGGTGACATCTTTGACATCGGCGGCCCACGATGGATAGGCGGCAATGTCCGCACTGATCTCAAAGCACCGCTCGGGGCTGGCGGCGACGTGGATGCGCTCGGTCGCGTGTTCGGCCACAGTCGTCCTTACTCCTCGAATCCTGGCTCGAGCCCATGCTCGAGCGCATCATCACACCTAGACACCAACATCACAGCTCGCAACCACCATCATCGCATCAGTCCGGTCGGCCTAGCCGTCCGCCATGCACCCACATGTCGTGCAGCGCCACGCTCTGCACCTACATACTGCAGTACGAACAACGAGCCTACGGCCACCTACGGCGGGCCTCGGGCACGCCAACGATGTCCTCAGCCTCCCACGCCCTCCAGCGACCGGGCCAGCCTAGGGGCGAGCACGTCGTAGTCGAAGGATGCCTCCGCCCGGGCCCGTGCCGCCACCCCCATGGCCTCCCGGCGTTCGGGGTCGCTGAGCAACCCTTCGATGGCGTCGGCCACCTCGCCAGGGTCGGTGGGCCTCGCCACCACCACCCCGGTGACTCCGTCCTCCACCGCCTCACCCGCTCCCCCCGAAGCGCCGGCCACCTGCGGGACACCGGCAGCGGCGGCCTCGAGGAACACGATGCCGAACCCCTCTTGCTCCAGTCCCATCCACCGGTTCCGACACAGCATGGCGAACACATCAGCTGCCCCGATCAACCGCGGGAGATCGTCGTCGGAGACCCCACCCAGCATCCGAACCGGCGCACCCAACTCCCCAGCGCGTTTCTCCAGACGCGTCGCGTCCCGACCCCGACCAGCAATTGCCACCGTCAGGCCTGGCACTCGGCTGGCCAGACGGGCCGATGCCTCGATCAGGACATCCATCCCCTTGCGAGGCACCAGGCGGCTGACCGACACCACCAATGGCCCGTCAGCCGGTAGTCCGAGGTCTGCCCGAGCCGCCGCCCGGGCTTGGGTATCCATGGGGCGGAAGCGGGCAAGGTCGACGCCCGGGGGGATCTCCACCACGGGCGGCATGCCGTGCCCTCGCACAGCCCGTATGGCCTCGGCAGCGGGATAGCCCCCGGCAGAGAGGACGAGTGTGCTCCCACGGATGGCTCGGACCAAGGCGGACCGAGCCATCGGCAGTCGACCGGGGATCGCCACCTCGGCGCCATGGAGAAGGACGGCATAGGGAAGGCCGAGATGAGGTCCAACCAGGGCCAAGGGGAATGCTGGATCGAGTACCACCAGGTCGGCCTCGGCGCGCTCGGCTGCATCTCGGATGCGGCGAACCAGATCAGGGGTGGGAAGAAGCACTCGTGCTGGTACCCGTTCGATGCGGATCCCCGCATCGGCCTGCTCGGCATCGAAGGCAGCAGCTTCAGGATGCGACGAAGCCGTGAGCACGGCAAAGGAGGACGGATCGAGGCGACGCCACAACTCCCACAGGTAGACCTGGATGCCTCCCACCTTTGGAGGAAAATCGTTGGTGACGAGCAGATGGGTCACGATCCACCTCGGCCCCGGTGATCCAAGCGGTCGAGCGCCCATTGGGCGTGCTCGGCCAAAAGTGCGTCATCCGAGACGGTCCACCGTTCGAGTGTGGCCAACGTGTCGGGATCCGAAGGGTCACCCACATTGCCGATGGCAACCAGTGCATTGCGTCGCAGGTAGCGGGGGTCTCGCTCAGCGACATACCAGCGGCCGTAGGTGGCCAGCATCTCCTCGTCCGAGGTGGCCAGGAGGTCGAAGAGGTCGAGGTGATCGAGTTGCTCGGCTTCAGCCGCAGGTGCTTCGTGACGACGGTCGCCAAGTCGATTGATTGGACAGACCTCCTGGCAGTCGTCACAGCCGTAGATCCGATCCCCCATGGCCACTCGATGCTCGACCGGGATCGAACCTGGCGCCTGGACCAGCCAGGCCAGGCACCGCCGTGCGTCGAGCACCCCGGCAACCGAGAGAGCGCCAGTCGGGCAGGCCGTCATGCAGCGGGTACAGGTGCCGCACCCTTGCGCATGGCCGGTGGGACCGGCTGGCGGGGTCGGCTCCAACGGGGCATCAGTCACCACCGAACCCAACAAGCACCACGAACCGCGCCCAGGCAGGAGGAGGAGCGAGTTGCGGCCGAACCAACCCAACCCCGCCCGGTGCGCTGCCGCACGATCGACCAACGCATTGTCGTCCACCACCACCTTCGCCTTCCATCCGGCATCGACCACTACCGACGCAACACGGCCTAGGCCGGCTCGAAGTTCGGCGTAGTGATCCGTGCGGGCGTAGGTGGCCACCCGGCCACGCGGCACGTTAGGCCTGGATCCATGATCAATCTCCGATGCGGCGGCCTCACTGCGCCGGTAGCTCCACGCTCCAACGATCAACGAACGGGCCCCTGCGACGATCCGAGAGGGATCTGTGGATCGGACGGGATTCCTATAGGTGAACTGCATACCCGCATGGAGTCCGTCCTTGCGGCGTGCTTCGAGGTCTTCTCGGGTTGCGCCCAAGATGTCGCCAGACCCGATACCGATCGCCGCCAAGCCCGCAGCCCGTCCTGCATCGATGACCTGGGAACGAAGGTCGCCGGTGTGGTCAGGACCGCCGGGATCGGAAGAGGCGGCCATGGGGACCGCAGCAAAGGGCACGCTCCATGGTGGCACGGGAGTGGCGGCCAGCAGGTGAAGCGGGTCCGAGGAGCCTGATCCCGTTCTCACACCCGGTCCCGCTCCCACGTGCACTCACGCTCCCGCTCCGGCCCTCAACCTGGTGGACACAGGGAAGCCGGCGGGAACTCTGCCTCCCGCCAACTGGAGACATGCTCCGATGAGCTGATGTCCCGCTGTGCTGGCTGACCAACGAACACCTAGGTCCGCATCGGGTCTGCACTGGTCGCCCCATCGGATGAGGAGCTGACCGGAGAACGAGTGTGAGGACTACTCCCCCGCTACCCGTGCCTCGTGACGCACGCCAGGCACCAAACCGGCACGCTCGAGCAGGCGCACAGCACGAGCCTCGTCGGCGTCGATCACCACGGCATCATCGGGCTCCCGACTGACGATGAAGGAGACGACGCAGTCCGAGCAGACATCGGTCCCGCAGTGCGAGCACCCAGCACAGTCGATGGTCAGCGAGCCTGATCCGAGAGAGGGTGCCTGCAGGCGGGCGTCACCAGCACTGGGCGCTGGAGCCTTGCGGCCAGGCCGGGCCGTAGGCATCGGCACCACCGTGGCCGAGGAGGTGCCGGCATCGGTCGAGGAGGTGCCGGCATCACTCGAGGAGGTGCCGGCATCGGGCCAGTGCCGCTCGATGCTCGGGCCAACTTGTGCGTTGTCGGCCTGCACATTTGACCACCTGGTGATGTTGGCGTGCGTGTTGTCGGTCATGTCGCTACCTCGGTGATGGTCGGGGCTGTCCGGTCTCGGTGGGAGGGATCGCCCCCACGACGACATCTTGTCTTGGGGGTATGACACGCCATCACGTCGTTCCCTTTCGGCCGTCTTTCCTCGGTGGAACGACCTCCTGCAACCGTTTGACCTGGGAGTTCGCCCCACGGTTGCAAGTTCGTGCTCAAGCCTGCCGCGTCCGACGCCGATAGCCCCAGTGGACCGAGAGTCCGGGCGCTGACCAGGCGTCCGGGCCGACGGCCACTGAGGAGGCGGCTGACGCACTGGCCGGCTCCCCAGGTAGCCCACGACCACCGAGGACCATGAGCATCATTCGATCCGCGACGACGAACCAAGAGGCAGGCGTGCCTCTGCGCGTCGGTTCGTCGGCTCAGCGGAACGCTGGTCCTCCACGCCGCAGCGACGTGCGTCCCCATCCCAGAACCATGACCTGGCTCGGTGCTACGTCGCTGGCCTTCGGCGGCTCTGGCCGGACGCTCCTGATCATCGGCATCGTGATTGCCGCACAGGGCGGTGCCTCAATTCCCCTGCTGGCCGCAGGTCTCGTCGTCGCCCTCATGGCCGCACCGGGGTGGATCGAGCTCACCTCCATGTTCCCCGAACGCGTTGGGGGCATCGCGGCCAGCTGCCTCGAGGCCTTCCGGCCGTATGGCGCCGTGCTGTCCAACCTGGCCGGGGTCTGTTACTGGTGGGGTTGGGCTCCGTTCTGCGGACTCGCCGCCATGGCATCCGCCCGAGCTCTGCATGCCTGGTACCTCCCCAACGCTCCCGTCACGGCGCTGGCCATCGCCATCGTGGCCGCATGCACCGTCGTCAGTCTCTGTGGCCTCCGATGGACGGTCCGAGTTGCCAAGCCAATCGCACTGGGAGCGTTCGCTCTGGCCCTGTGCTCGAGCATCGTGCCGGTACTGGCTGGCCATGTCGAGTGGCACCAGGCCTTCGCCTTCCACCTCCAGACGCCCTTTGCCGGCACGTTCGGCGCCCTGACAAGTGTCATGGCCGGCCTCTTTGTGGTCGGCTTCGCCGCACCCGCCTTCGAAGCAGCGGCCTGCCACATCGGAGAGATGCGCAACCCGACGAGCGACCAGCCCCGGGCGCTGTGGACGTCGGCCGCCATCGCCGTCATGTTCGTCGTGCTCGCACCCGTGGTGTGGCTCGGCGTCTTCGGTCCCAGCGCACTGCAGGACCAACTGGCCACGCTGCTCGGCCCGACCCTCGCTCCGGTCTTGGGAGGACTGGCCAAGGCAGCGGCCGTCTGGCTGGTCACCCTCACCATGCTCTCGGGAACCCTGCAGCCCCTGGCCGGGCCATCGCGCACCCTCTCGCAACTCGCTGACGACGGGCTCCTCCCGCGCTCGTTCGGCTACCGCCACCCCAAGACCGATGCCCCGGTGGTCGCCATCATGGTGACTGCTGGTGTCGCCATCGCCTTCCTCCTCCTCGGCAGTCCGACGTCGATGATCGCCGCAGCATGTTTCACCTACCTGATCGGTATCGCCCTTCCCAGCGTGGCGGTCTGGCTCCTGCGTCGCTCCGATCCACGTCGCATGCGCCCCTATCGAGCCCGCGGACTCTCGATCCACCTCGGCCTGGTGGCAGCCGCCATCTGGCTGACCACATCAGTGCTCGGGTTCGGACAGTTCGGCCTGCCCGCCGTGTGCCTCGGCCTCGCCATGGCGCTGACCGGCTCTCTAGCCTTCCTGTGGCGTCGGCGCTCCGACCGCCGTCTGCGTGGTGAGTCCGGTCCCCGAAGGTCGATCTACCTGAAGCTCACCGGAGCCATGTTCAGCGTGCTGGTCATCCTCGGCTCGGGCTACCTGATTGCCGTTGGCCACCTGACCGACACCAGCCCCGATGTCGCCACCGGCCTGCGAGACCTCTTCGTGGCCGCAGGCCTGTTGACGTTGTCCGTCGGGCTCGTCCTCCCGGGCACCCTGAGTGCCGCAGCCGATCAGGTGACTGACGCAGCTCGCCACCTGGCGAGAGGAACCATGGCCACCCTCACCGCGGCCATGGAGGCCATGGCGGGTGATGATCTCGACGAGGCCCACGCACTGGTGACCATCCGCAAGGTCGAGGTCCACACTGCCGATGAGTTCGGCGAGATGGCATCCAGCTTTAACGAGGTTCAGGACGAAGCGGTGCGTGCTGCCGTGGCCCTGGACGAAGCAGTGGCCGAACTCCGGCTCAACCGCAGCCATCTCGCCAGCCTGGTCGAAGACCGCACCGTGGCACTCATCGCCGCCCACGAGGAGATCGAGCACGCCCACCGTCGTCGTCAAGACATGCACGACCGGATGCGTGCGGTGTCGGCGCGCTTTGGTGGCATGGGAACCGACCGGGTTGAACTCGACTCGACCCTGGAGGAGATCGCCGGCACCCTCGGTGCCGTTCTCGAGGTCGATGTCGTCGCCATCTATCTGACTGACCCTGACGAGCGGATCATGGACCACCCCACAACCTGGCGCTACGGCGTCGGCACGACACCCGATCCCAATCTGCGCATCGTCAGCACCGAAGCCCGACGCTTTCTCCACGGCGTGGCCGAGCGTCGGGGCACGTTGGCCATCACCGACCTCTCGCTCCTCCCCGACCCGCCCAGCGGTGCCGGAGAGCCAGCGTTCGCCACCGAGACCGGTTATCGGGCATGGATCCTCTCGCCCGTGCACGATGGCGACGGCCGGCTCCTGTCGCTGCTGACTCTGGGCATGGTCGATCCCATCGTCGAATGGAACGAGGACGCCATCGCCCTGGTCGATGCCGTGACCGCCGACCTGGGCCGGGCCATCATTCAGGCCGACCTCTACGAGCGCCAGCGGGAACTTGTGGCCCAGCTCCAAGAGCTGGACCGAGCCAAGAGCGAGTTCCTCTCGACCTTCTCTCACGAACTTCGCACCCCGCTCACCTCAATCCGGGCCTACACCGAGCTGTTGCGGGACGACAGCGAGGCCCTGGACATTGACCAGGACCGGATGCTCGAGATCATCGAGCGCAACGGCGTGCGCCTGTCCGTGCTCATCGAGGACATCCTCACCCTCTCGCATCTGAACTCGGCGGTGTACGACATCGACCTCGTGCCTGTGGAACTTGGTCCGTTGGTCGAATCGGTCTGCGAATCGCTCCTCCCGATGGCCCAGGCCAAGTCTCTGACCCTCACCTCCAGGCCGGGAGACCACGCGACCGAGGTCCTCGGCGATGCCAACCAGCTCGAGCGGCTCCTGATCAACCTGGCCAACAACGCCATCAAGTTCACTCCGGCCGGAGGTCGTGTCGAGCTCACCGTGTCGACGTCAGCGTCGTCCGTGGTGATCTCGGTGTCCGATACCGGCATCGGCATACCCGAGGAAGAGCAAGAAGCCGTGTTCGGGCGATTCTTCCGAGGTGCGGAGGCCTCGGCCGAGGTCATCCCCGGCACCGGACTCGGACTGGCCATCGTCCAAGCCATCGTCGAGCACCACGGCGGCACGCTCACGCTCAACTCGGCACCAGGTCAAGGGACGGTCATTCGCGTCCGTCTCCCCACACTCGCCGATGCCAGGGCGGCCATCGACGCACGCCACGCCGACGAGTCCGTTTCCGAAGAGGTCACCGCTGGGTCCCAAGGAATCGTCCCTGCCTCTGGCGACCACCCGTTCGACGGCGACATGTCCTTCGGTTCGCCCGGCATGCCTGAGCTCGCCTTCACCAGTCCATCAACCACATCCGTTCGTGTCCAACAGATCCCCAGCAACACCCCAGAGAGCAAGGAGCAACACCAATGACAACCACACTGACCACTGACCCGTTGGCTGACACCACGCGGGTCCTCATCATCGAGGACGACCCGGCCATCGCCGAGGCTGTCCAGCGAGTGGTAGCCCGCCAGAACGGGACCGGCGTCGTCGCCGGCGACGGTCGCAACGGCCTGCGCAACTTCTTCGAGGATCGTCCCGATCTGGTCGTCCTCGACATCGGCCTCCCCGAGATGGACGGCTGGGAGGTCCTCGAGCGCATCCGTGACCTGTCGGATGTCCCGGTGCTCATCTTGACCGCCCACGACCTCGAGCAGGAGAAGGTACGGGGTCTCACCAGTGGCGCTGATGACTACCTGACCAAGCCGTTCGGCATCCAAGAGCTCGGTGCCCGCATCCAGGCATTGCTCCGACGCAGCCACACGCCCAGCACGGCCACCGACGAGTCGAACACCTATCGTGACGGCAACCTCGAGGTCGACTGGCCCGCCCGTGAGGTCAAGGTCGACGGCGAGGTCGTCAACCTGACCAAGTTGGAGTTTCAGTTGCTCCAGACCTTCGTCCGTCATCCCGGACAGGCCCTGGCCACCCAGCAACTCCTCGAGCAGGTGTGGAACGATCCCTTCGGCATCGGTCCCGAGCGGGTCAAGTTCACCGTGCTCCGACTGCGTCGCAAGCTCGGCTGGCAGGACGACCGCAAGGACACCCTGGAGGCCATCCGCGGCTACGGCTACCGATACACACCTACGTCGGTGCGCTCGGCCGCCAGCTGACGGAGTACTCGCTCAACGGGGACGGACGGGCCGGCCGCCGGGACTCAGTACCCGGCGGCCGGATCCACCCGACCCACCAGCACCTCACCGGCCGCCAGCCGGGCCACGTTCGTCCGGATCCGTTCGGCCAGCAATGGGAGGACCATCTCGATCGTGTCTGCCGTGTGTGGCGTGATCAGACAGTTGGGCTCACCCCACAGCGCATGGTCATCGGGTAACGGCTCGGGATCGGTGACGTCGAGGGCGGCGCCAGCGATCACACCCGTGCGCAGTGCAGCGACAAGGGCGTCGGTATCGACATGGGCTCCTCGAGCCACATTTACCAGCCACGCAGACCTATCCATCAGAGCGAGCTCGTCGGCCCCGATGATTCCGGTCGTCTCTGGCGTGAGAGCCAGGGCCACGAAGACCACCAAGGCACCGGGCAGCACGTCGTGCAGTCGGTCAGGACCCACCACGTGTGCCGCCCCGGCAACTGGCGCAACGTTCCGTCGGACCACGGTTGCTTCGACCCGAAACGGCGCCAACTGGTCGAGCAGCGACGTAGCGATGCCTCCGCCACCCAGGACCACCACCCGCTGGTCGTAGAGGCTCGTGCCCGCCGGAACTCCCCACGACGTGGCGCGCACCCGCTCGGGCAGATACCGCAGGCCGGCCAGGGCAAGTGCCAGGGCATGCTCAGCCACCGGTTCGGCGTACGCACCCTTCGCACAGGTCCAGATGTGCTCGCCATCGAAGAGGCCTTGCGCCAGGGCCT
>CAIQOJ010000091.1 GCA_903873395.1 uncultured Acidimicrobiaceae bacterium | reverse complement strand
TAGCCCATGATGCCGTCGCTGTAGCAGCTGAGGTTGGAGATTCCGATGTCGTCACCCCAGATGACCAGGATGTTCGGCTTACCTCGTGGCACATGTCCCCCTTAGTGGCTTTGGGGAGACCCTAGCGGTTCACACCCCTCCGAACCTTGACGGTTTCAGCCCTAGAGGGGCGGCCTTTTTCCGTCGCCAGCGCGCAATGCATCACGCGGATTTCCCTTGGACCGAGAGGGCAGTTTTCTCGGCCGGTTTCGTCACTTGGCGGCCCTGAATTTCGTCAGGACCCCGTGGCGGAGGCGGTGGGATTTGAACCCACGGTGAGTTTCCCCACACACGATTTCCAATCGTGCCGATTCGGCCGCTCTCGCACGCCTCCGTGACCACGTCGGCCAGGGCGAACCTGGGCTTCGGCGGACACGACAGGCTACTCCGGACCGCCGACCATCACGCGCGTCTGGGTACCGGGAGAGTCGTGGGGCTGTACGATCACGTTGCCCCGTCAGTGGGTGCGACGGCTGGGTCCTGCGCAACGTCTCCCTGTGAACCGAGTCAGGGTCGGAAGGCAGCAGCTCTCAGCAGGTACGGCCGTGTGCCGCAGTCAACCTGGCCGTCGCACCGACCGACGGGGTGTGTCGCGTCTTCGGGTCGCCTGGGTTCGTGCGCTTTCCGATCGAGCCCCGAACGGCGTCAGTGCTGCCCGGTAGGCTCCCCGCCGTGGCCGACACGACCGAGGAAGTTCCCTATCAGTCCCTCTACCGGCGGTTTCGGCCGTCGACGTTCGCCGAGGTGCTCGGACAGGACCATGTTGTGCTGGCGTTGCGCAATGCCGTCCGAGACAGTCGGGTGGCTCACGCCTACCTCTTCTCGGGCCCGCGTGGCACGGGCAAGACCTCGACAGCCCGGATCCTGGCCAAGGCTCTCAACTGCACCGACCTCCATGATGGTGAGCCCTGTGGAGTCTGTCCGTCCTGCGTGGAGATCACCAAGGGGACGTCGCTCGATGTCCACGAGCTCGATGCCGCCTCCAACAACGGGGTCGAAGCAATGCGTGATCTGGTGTCGCGAGCAGCCCTCGGCTCGCCCGGTCGCCAGAAGGTCTACATCGTCGACGAGGTCCACATGCTTTCGACGGCTGCGTCGAACGCGCTGCTGAAGACGCTGGAGGAGCCGCCGGCTCATGTGGTCTTCGTGCTGGCCACTACCGACCCCCAGAAGGTCCTCCCCACCATTCGCAGTCGGACCCAGCACTACGAGTTTCGTCTGCTGGGGGCGGACACACTCTCGGACCTGTTGACCCAGGTTCGCCAGGCCGCCCACCTCGATGTCGGTGACGACGCCCTCGAGGTGGCTGTGCGTAGAGGACGTGGCTCGGCCCGAGACGCTCTCTCCATTCTCGACCAGGTGGCCGCATCCGACTCGGTGGATGACGATCTGCCTCAGCTTGACGAGGTGGTCGAGGCCCTGGCCGAGCAAGACGTGACACGGGCACTGGTGGCGGTTGCTGGCCTGGTGGGGTCTGGCTTCAGCCCTCAGCAACTGACGGCCGATCTCGTCGATCACCTTCGTCAAGAGTTTCTGGCCATGGTCGCCCCTGACCTGGTGACGGTCTCGGGCAATGAGCGTGCCGCACTGGCCGGCCAAGGTGGGCGGGTCGGTCTGGCCACCTTGGTGCGCGCCATGGAGGAACTGGGCCGTGCTCAGGTGGCGATGCGGGATGCGCCTGATCCTCGTGTCAATCTCGAAGTCACCCTGGTGCGCCTGGTCCACCCCGAAGCCGACGACTCGCCCGCCGCTCTTCTGGCCCGTATCGAGCGCCTCGAGGCTGGTGGGGTCCGCATGCCAGCTGATGACCGAAGTGGCGTTGCCTCCGCGACCCCGGCACCTACCGGCCCGTCAGTTACTGGACCGGCCGCTGCCCGGGCACTCGCCGACAACCTGCAGACCAAGGCTTCCGCTCCTGGCGGTGCCCCGGCGCAACCAGTAGAGGCCCAGCCAGCGCCATCAGCGCCCACGGCACCACCGACGTTGTCATCGCCACCTCCGGCCTCGGCGTCCCCTGAACCAGCGTCGGTGCCGAACCCGGGGGCTGGACTGGGTGGCTCGCGTCCGACCTTGGGCGCCCTCCGACGTGGGACGGCCGCCCCGGCACACACGCCACCACCCCCAGGTAACGAGGTGGTGCCCGAAGTCGTCGAGGCGGTCCCTAGCGGCCAGCCTGAGGTGGTGACGGCCGAGCCGGCAGGACCGGCTGAAGCGCTGCCATCCCAGGACGAACTCGTCCAGGCCTGGGGTGATCAGGTCATCAGCCGTCTCCGTCCCAAGGCCAAGGCCCTGTTTCAAGCTGGTCGCTTCGTCGGCTCCGAATCGGGCCGGATCTCGTTCGGCTTACCCAACGAAATCCACCGTGATCGATGCGAGGAGATGAGGCCCGAAGTCGAAGCTGCTCTGGCTGATCACTTCGGTCGGGCAGTGCCGATCGTCCTTGTGGTTGACGGAGGTCCTGCGCCAGTAACGGCTCCTGAAGTCGACGTGCTCCCCACGCCCGCCGATGGGCCAGAGCCCACGCCCGCCGTAGATCTTTCTGCTGGCCCCCAGGCGGCACGAGCAGCTGCCGAAGCACCCCCGGCGTTTGACGAGGTCCCGGACGACGAGGACGAGGTGGTCGAGGATCTCGCCGTCTTCGAGGATGAAGATCTGGTGGACGCCGACGTGGACAACTCGGCAGAAGCCCGGCTGCTCGAAGCCTTTCCCGGCGCTGAGGAGGTCGGATAAATGGCCGTCTTCTCAGGGCCGCTCCAGACCCTCATCGACGAGATGGGCCGGCTGCCCGGCATCGGACCCAAGTCGGCCCAGCGCATCACCTTCCACCTTCTCAAGGTGGCTCCCGAGGATGCCATGCGTCTGGCGGAGGCCATCATCGCCGTCAAGGAACGCATCACGCTCTGTCCCCGGTGCTTCAACGTTGCCGAAGGCGAGTTGTGCGCCATCTGTCGGGACGACCGTCGCGACGGCACCTCGGTGTGCGTCGTCGAAGATCCCCGGGACATCGTCTCGGTGGAGAAGACGGGAGAGTTCCGCGGGCGCTACCACGTACTCCAGGGAGCGCTGAATCCCATCGAGGGAATCGGGCCTGAGCAGTTGCGCATCCGTGAGCTGCTGGCCCGTCTCGATCCGGAGGGGATCACCGAGGTCATCCTCTGTACCAATCCGAATCTGGAAGGTGAGGCCACGGCCATGTGGCTGGCCAGGATGCTCAAGCCCATGGGGCTCACAGTCACCCGCATCGCCAGTGGCCTGCCGGTCGGGGGCGACCTCGAGTACGCCGACGAGCTCACCCTGGGTCGGGCACTCGAGGGTCGTCGCGAGGTGGCGGACTGATCCTGAGACCGGACCGATGACGCCAGGACATCCGATGAGTCGTGGTCCACGGCCTCGCACCGGACAGGACGGTGACGGAAGGAACCGGACGTCTCCCAGGTGAACTGGATGGTGACCGAGTGATCAGTCACGATGGAGGAATGACCGACCCAGGAACTGTCACCTCCCGACTTCTGTGGGTCATGCGGCATGCCAAGGCTGTGGACCGTGCTCCCCGGGGAGGGACCGATCGTGATCGTCCTCTTGCTGACCGGGGCCGTGGGGATGCCGCCGCACTCGGCTTGCGTCTGGCCGAAGATCCCCCATCCCTGCCTGGTGAACCGCTGGACATAGGTAGTGATGATGCCGATGCTCAATCATCTGTGGGGCAAGGGTTTCCCCTGGAGCGTCCCGAGGTTGCTCTGTGCTCGGCCGCGGTGCGTACTCAACAGACCGCTGAGCTGATCCTTGCGCCCCGGCAAGGTGCGGTGCCTCTCGATAGCTACCGATCGCTGTACGACGCCGAGACCTCGACGGTGCTGACCTACCTGCGCGAGATCGACCAGGAGGCGGACTCTGCTCTCCTTGTCGGCCATAACCCGACCATGGCCGAGTTGGTCTACGAACTCCAGGTCGATGGTGCCCCCGGTCGCCGGCTTATCGAGACGAAGGGCTTCCCGACCTGTGCGCTTGCCGTGCTCCGCCTCGAGATTGACACCTGGGGTGAGGTCGTTCCTGGGTGCGGCACCCTCGTCGGGTTGTATCGCCCGCCCTACTGAGCCCGGCCAGACGTCAGGTCGACTCAGGCGAAGGTGCCCGTGCGGGCTCGTCGAGGTTCCGGCCCCCCACCATGCGCAGGGGTGCAGTGAGCTTCCAACTCCGTGACGAACGGACTCGGTCCAGTTCAACTTCGACGCGGTCTGCATGCTCGGCGGCCGCCGAGGCATCGTGGCGAAGGGCGGCCACCTCGTCTCGAAGGAGGCTCATCTCGGACTCCACGGCATCGTGGCGGCTGATCAGGTTGGTGTACTCGTCGATGAGTGCGTGGTGGCTGTCGGACAGGATCTGGTTACCCCGACTCAACGCAACAACACCTCGTTGCTCCTCGAGAAGGTCGTTCATCCACGCCACAGGTGGTGGGAGTTCGACACCCGGAAGGGCATCGTGGGGACCGACCAGCTCAGCCAGGAGGTGGACAAGGCCCTCGAGGCCGGGAGGCGTCGTCCTGGATTCGGCACCGGCCCGGTGCGGAAGGTCGGCATTGATGGCACCGACGGCTCGCTCACGGTCCAGATCGACCCCGCCGCCTGGGGTGGCACCTTGACGTTCGAGCCAGTCAGCAAGCGATTGGGCCACGTTGTGGGGATCATCGAGGAGATCGTCGGTGCGCAGGACAAAGGTCGGACGCCCGGCGAGGTTCGTCAGGCACGAGCGGGTGTAGGTGTCCCAGAGGGCGAGGCCCCGAGACGCGGTGAACCCGTCGCGGCGAGTCAAGGAGTCGGCTACCTCGCTCGGATGGCGCCAAATGAGGACGGCAGGGGAAGGTGGGGCGAGCAGACGAGACCAATAGGGGAGAAGCAGGCAGAGGCGAGGGTCTTTCCAGACCTTCCCCCCGGGAGCCTTGTAGGTGGCCGCCAGCACCTCACGGGAGCGTTGATCGAACGCCCTGGCTGTCGGGGTGTCTTCCCATGCGCCGTCCAGCACGGGTGGCGCCTGCCAGGACCCATGGAAGGCATGGAGGAGGTCGTCGTTGACCTCGATGAGAGCCTGGCTCTCGAAGTGGACCGGATTGTCCGGCCGTCCTTCGATGAGGTCTCCCGGAGGAGGAAGTGCGAAGCCCAGGCCGGCCAGCAGGCCCGTGAGGGCCGAGGTTCCGCTTCGGTGCATGCCGATGACCAGGACCCACGGTCCTGGTGCACCAGCGTCCGAAGCGGCCTCGGCCAACGGTGGCGGACCGCTCAGAGCGTGCGCAGCACTGCAGCGTCGCCCTGACCGCCACCACCGCACAGGCTGACGGCAGCGGTGCCACCACCGCGGCGCTTGAGCTCGAGCAGTGCGGTCAGAGCCACACGGGTGCCCGACATGCCAACGGGATGGCCCAAGGCGATGGCGCCACCGTTGACGTTGACGATGTCCTGGCTGATGCCGAGGTCCGCTGCGGAGGTCAGGCCGACGGCGGCGAAGGCTTCGTTGATCTCGAACAGGTCGATGTCCGACACCGCGAGACCGGCCTTGGCCAAGGCGACCGAGGTGGCATGGCTGGGCTGGCTCAGCAGTGACGGGCTAGGACCGGCCACCTGGCCGTAGCTGACCAGCTCGCCGATCGGGTTCACACCGAGCTCCTCGGCCTTGGCCTTGGACATGACGATGACGGCACAGCCGCCGTCGCTGATCTGGCTGGCGTTGCCGGCCGTGATGGTGCCTTGCTTGTCGAAGGCCGGACGCAGGCCACCCAGCGACTCGGCGGTGGTGTCACCTCGGACGCCCTCGTCGGTGTCGACGATCTTGGGGTCGCCCTTGCGCTGAGGCACGCTCACCGGGACGATCTCCTCGGCGAACTTGCCCGAAGCGATGGCCGCCGCGGCACGCTGGTGGGACTGCGCGCTGAAGGCGTCTTGCACTTCTCGCGAGACGCCGTCGGCACCGTTGTAGCGCTCGGTGCCGAGGCCCATGGCGCAGTTGTCGAAGGCACAGAAGAGGCCGTCATACGACGTGGCATCAACGAGGGTGCCGTCGCCGAAGCGATAGCCGGCACGGGCGCCGGGCAGGAGGTAGGGCGCCTGGGTCATCGACTCCATGCCGCCAGCCACCACGATGTCGGCCTCACCGGCGTTGATCATCAGGTCGGCGAGGTAGATGGCGTTGAGGCCGGAGAGGCAGACCTTGTTGATCGTGGTGGCAGGCACGCTCATGGGGATGCCGGCCTTGACCGAAGCCTGACGGGCCGTGATCTGGCCTGCTCCGGCCTGGATGACCTGACCCATGAAGACGTAATCGACCAGTTCGGGAGCGACGCCGGCTCGCTCCAGAGCGCCGGCGATGGCAAATCCGCCGAGCTCAGCAGCGGAGAAGGACGCCAGGGCGCCCGACAGCTTGCCGATCGGCGTGCGGGCACCAGCAACGATGACAGATCCGGACATGGGAACCTCCACGGCCCGTAGGCCGAACTAGGCGGCGCCCAGGTGGGGTCGCCACGACAACAGAGCCCTATGTTACGCAGGCCTCCGCTTGGTCACCACCTCACGCGCGATGCTGCAACTGTTGCCCGGCCATGGCCGGGAGCCACCTATCGCTCAGGGGCTATCCTCGCAGCATGCAAGAGCACCTTTCTGCCATCCTGGCCGGCGCATCTGGTGAGGATCTCGCCGGTATTCCGATCCCCGAGTCCTACCGGGCTGCCTTCGTCCGTCGCGACGAGATGGGCATGTTCGAGGGCATGGCCTCCGAAGACAAGGACCCGCGGCAGTCCCTGCACGTCGACGACGTTGCCACGCCCGAGTTGGCCCCTGACGAGGTGTATATCGCCGTCATGGCCAGTGCCATCAACTTCAACACGGTATGGACCTCGATCTTCGAGCCGTTGCCGACCTTCGGCTTCCTGGACCGTCTGGGCAAGGAAGGTGTGTGGGGGGCTCGTCACGCCCTCGACCAGCACATCGTGGGTTCTGACGCCTCGGCCGTCGTGCTCCAGGTGGGCTCGGCTGTCCGATCGTGGAAGCCGGGCGACAAGGTCACCGTCCACTGCAACTACGTCGATGATCAGAGCCCGACGGCCCACGATGACTCCATGCTGGCCGACAACCAGCGCATCTGGGGCTTCGAGACCAACTTCGGCGGCCTGGCCGACCTGTCCATCGTCAAGGCCAATCAGCTCATGCCCAAGCCTGCGCACCTCTCGTGGGAGGAGGCGGCCATCAACGCCCTGTGCAACTCGACGTCCTATCGCATGCTGGTCTCCAAGAATGGCGCCCCCATCACCCAGGGCGACAACGTGCTGGTGTGGGGTGCATCGGGTGGCCTGGGCGCCTACGCCGTCCAGTACTGCCTCAATGGCGGGGCCACGCCTGTGGGCGTCGTGTCGTCGCAGTCGAAGGTGGATCTTCTTCACGAACTCGGCGTCGAGGCAGTGATTGACCGCAAGGCAGCCAACTACCGGTTCTGGAAGGACGAGCACACTCAGGACGAGTCCGAGTGGCGCCGTCTGGGCAAGGACATCCGCGGCCTCGTGGGTTCCGACGTCGACATCGTCTTCGAGCATCCAGGACGTCAGACCATGGGTGCATCGGTCTTCGTGACCAAGCGGGCGGGCACCATCGTCACCTGTGCAGCCACGTCGGGCTACATGATCGAGTACGACAATCGCCACCTGTGGATGAAGCTCAAGACCATCAAGGGCTCGCACTTCGCCAACTACCGCGAGGCCTGGGACGCCAACCAGCTGGTCTGCGAGGGCAAGATCCTGCCACCACTGTCGGCCGTGCACACGCTCGAAAACGTGGGGGAGGCGGCCTATCAGGTCCATCACAACCTTCACGAGGGCAAGATCGGCGTGCTCTGCCTCGCTCCCGAAGAAGGCTTGGGCATCGACGACCATGAGCTGCGCGAGAAGGTGGGCGAGGACCGCATCACCATGTTCAGGAGGCACGGAGCGTGACCGACATGCTGCTGACCGAGATTGACCATGTGGCCATTGCGGTGCCTGACCTCGACGCCGCCGTCGCCTACTACGAGCAGACGTTCGGCGCCACGGTGGCTCACCGCGAGAGGATCGACTCCGATGGGGTCGAAGAGGCGCTGCTGAAAGTGGCTGACAGCTATATCCAGCTCCTGACCCCGGTGTCCGATGACTCGCCGGTGGCCAAGTTCTTGGAGAAGAAGGGACCTGGTATCCATCATGTGGGCTATCGGGTTACTGATTGCGCCGTGGCACTGCAGTCGGTCAAGGATCAAGGTGGCCAGGTGATCGACCAGGCGCCACGTCCTGGATCGCGTGGGACCACGGTGGCCTTCGTGCATCCCAAGGGTGCCTTCGGCACCCTCATCGAGCTGGTCCAGGAGTAGCGATCGGAGTGGAGCCAGCCGGCGACGTCGAGGGGTCTGAGCTGTCTGCGCAGCCCGGCCCTGCGCTGCCGGTCCTCGTGACCAGTTCGGCAACGCTCGGCCTCGGTGGGGACGGTGCGGTCGAATCGCCCGAGGCAGGTCACCCGCAGCCGGCTGCTCCTCCGTCCGTTCCAGCCCGTCGGCCCGGTCGACGCACCGTGGTGAGAGAAGCCACTGCTCGAGGGTCGGTGTCACGATCCATGCGCATGCCTGGACCGGAACTCCCGGCACCCGGCCCTCGTCCGACGTCGGGGTCAGATCGGGTCGCTGCCGGCCGCGCCCTACCCGATTCGGGGTCTGATGCATCGGCCGACACCGGTGCCGCACGAACCGACGCCACTCACGCCGATGTCACGCATGCGGTCATGGGTGGTATCGGTATCGCCAGCGCGGGCACCACGGAGCGAGGCGTCTCTCCGATCCCCGTTCCTGCACATGCGGAAGCCCCAGTGCAAGCACCACTGCCTGTGCCGTTCCCGCCCGGGGTGGCTGCCAAGTTGGGCACCTACGTCTACCTCTTGGTCGATGCCCGGACCGGCCGGGTCTTCTTCGTGGGCCGGGGCAAGGGGGATCGGTGCCATCGTCATGTGGCGGCGGCCCGGGCCACCACCGGCGACACGAAAGGTCGCTACGTGGTGCTCGACCGCATCCGGCTGGCCGAATCGGACGGACGTCCGGTGCGGATCGACATCTTGCGGTTTGGCCTGAGCGCCGACGAAGCCCGTCTGGTCGAAGCCTCAGCAGTCGAGGCCCTGGGCCTCGGACAGGTTCCTGCTCTCGAACTGCAACGGCGCCCTGTCGATGACGTCGGAGCTGCACTGGCCAAGCGGGCTCGGTTCAAGCGGAGCCACCAGGTCGTCCTCTTGCGAGCCGGTGGGCGCGGCTCGGACACCCCCTACGGCACGGCGCGCCATGGATGGCGGATCGGCCGACGTTGGGTCGACGTCACCTCGCCCCGCTCGCCCGTCTGGGCGGTCATCGTGGCTGGCGACCTGGTGACTGCCGTCTACCGCATCGATGGCTGGGAGCCGACTCCCGGAGCCGACACGGGAACCGCTCGGACCCAGGAGCGTTGGTCCTTCGTGGGTCAGCCCGACAGTGAACTCGAGGCCAGGTACGTAGGCCGGAGTGTGGCCGCCTACCTAGGTGACGGCGTGCCCAGCGCGGTCACCTATGTCTGGTGCGGCCCTCACTGGGTCAATACCGCTCAGTAGGCGACAGGGCGACTACCCCGTCCATCTGCAGAAGAGCGATCCATCTGCAGACGAGCGATCCATCTGCACGAGAGCGATGGTTCGGCCAGCGAGATGGCCGAGGAAGCTCAGCTTGTCGCCGCCACGAAGCGCAGGATCCGATCGGCCATGTCCGGACCGATCTCCTCTTGGATGAAGTGACCGACCGGGAAACGCTCGTGGGCCTGGCCTGCTGCCCCCGGGATGTGCTCGGTGTGCGTCCGTTGGACGGCCGGGCTGCCGTTGTCGTCGAAGTCCCCACCTAGGTAGAGGAACGGCTTGGTGAAGCGGCCGAGCGCCTCCCAGGCCTCGTCGTTGTCGTGGCCTATCGAGGCGACCATCGCCGGGAACAAGTGGGGTGCCATCTGATAGATGAACGACGGGAACGGTGCGTCATAGGCGGTCATCGCCTCTGGGCCGATGGTCCCTCTCGAGAGGGCGAAGACGATCTGGCCGGCGCTGAGATCGGCCGAGTGGAGGCAGTGGTTGATCCACCACTGGAAGGTTGCACCCGGATCCCGGCCGATGGGGTCATCCTCGGTCACCGCTTGAAGGAAGGGTCGAGTCTCGGTGCCCATGTGAACCTCTTCGGGCAGCACCAGGCCACTGGACATGCCTGCTCGTGGAGCGGCATTGCGGACCAAGCCAGTATTTGCCGCCACCACTCGGCTGAACCGCTCAGGGGAGTCGCCGACCAGTCGGAGGCCCAAGACGCCTCCCCAGTCCTGACAGAAGAGGGTGACATCGTCGAGCTCGAGGGCATCGAAGATCTGGTGAAACCAGGCAACGTGGCGCGGGTAGGTGTGGATCTGCGGGTCGATGGGCTTGTCGGAGCGACCGAACCCGATGTTGTCCCAGGCCACGACCCGGTGCCCGGCGGCCACCAGGATTGGGATCATGGTGCGGTAGAGGTAGGACCAGGTGGGCTGGCCGTGCAAGAGGAGCACCACGGGACCATCGGCTGGACCCTCATCGATGTAGTGGACGTTGAGCCCGTCGATCTCGACACCCTGAGGTGTGAAGTTCCAGCCCTCGAGTCCCTCGAAGCGCTCCTCGGGGGTGCGCACGAAGTCGATGCCATCCGAGGTGCGATGGATCGGCACCGATGCATCGATCAGGGCGTCGGGCACAGCAAAGGTTCGTATCTGGTTGGAGTCAGGCGACATAGGTGAAGACCTCCAGGTGCACGTGGGATCGGGAAGCAGGACGGGAAACGAGCAGTGAGGCCTAGCGGTGGGGTCAAGGCGACCGGAAGACTCGTCGGTACAGGTTCTGTCAGGCATGATGACATAAAGATTCGGCCAGGGACGAGAGGACACGATCAGACCCCTCGTGCGGTTCCGATAGCCTCACCTTCTATGGATCAGACGATGGCCCAACGACTCGAGGACCTAGCAGCACGCCGGGAGGCTGCTCACAATGCCGGGTCTGCCCGGTCTGTCGAGAAGCACCACGCCAAGGGAAAGATGACCGCCCGCGAGCGGATCGACTACCTCCTCGACGAAGGATCGTTCCAAGAGCTCGACATGCTGGCCCGACATCGGGCCCACGGCATGGGACTCGATGCCAACCGTCCCTATACGGACGGCGTCATCACCGGGTTCGGCACGATCGACGGCCGCAAGGTCTGCGTGTTCAGTCAGGACTTCACCGTCTTCGGTGGTGCCCTCGGTGAGGTGTTCGCCGAGAAGATCCACAAGGTGATGGATCTCGCCGCCTCGATCGGTGTGCCCATGATCGGACTCAACGACGGTGCTGGCGCCCGCATCCAAGAGGGCGTGGTCTCGCTGCACTCGTATGGCGGCATCTTCCACCGCAATGCTCAGGCGTCAGGGGTCATCCCGCAGATCTCGGTCATCCTCGGACCGTGTGCCGGTGGTGCGGTCTATAGCCCGGCCATGACCGACTTCATCTTCATGGTCCAAAACTCCAGCCACATGTTCATCACCGGCCCTGACGTCGTGAAGACGGTGACAGGTGAAGACGTCACCCTCGAAGAACTCGGGGGTGCCATGAGCCATGCCTCCAAGTCTGGCGTGGCCGCCTTCGTGGCTCCCGACGAGCAGTCCTGTCTCGACGATGTGAAGTATTTGCTGAGCTTCTTGCCAGCCAACAACCTCGAAGTGCCACCCGTGATCGGTACCGACGACGATGCCGATCGCGCCACTCCCGAGCTCGCTGATCTACTGCCTGATTCACCTAATCAGCCCTACGACATGAAGAAGGTCATCGCTGCGGTCGTCGACGATGGCGACTTCTTCGAAGTCAATCAGCACTGGGCTCAGAACCTTGTCTGTGGGTTCGGACGGGTCGACGGTCGCACCATCGGCATCGTCGGCAACCAACCGCAGATCCTGGCCGGTGTGCTCAACATCGAAGCCTCAGAAAAGGGTGCGCGGTTCGTCCGCACCTGCGATGCCTTCAACATCCCGCTGGTCACCTTCGTGGACGTCCCAGGGTTCATGCCCGGTACCGACCAGGAGTACGGCGGGATCATCCGCCACGGCGCCAAGCTCCTCTACGCCTACTGCGAGGCCACGGTGCCCCGGGTGCAGATCATCACCCGCAAGGCCTACGGCGGTGCGTATGTGGTGATGAACTCGAAGTCGATCGGCTGCGATCTCGCCTACGCCTGGCCGTCGGCTGAGTTGGCCGTCATGGGCCCTGACGGGGCCGTGGAAATCGTCTACCGACGTGAGTTGGCCGAGGCTGGCGATCCGGTCGCCCGCCGCAAGGAGCTCGTGGACGACTACACCCAGCGCTATGCCAACCCCTACGAGGCGGCTGAGCGGGGTTACGTCGATGACGTCATCGACCCGGCAGACACCCGTCGGGTCCTAGCTCGCAGCCTGGACCTCTTGGCCTCCAAGCGTGAGGACCTGCCCAAGCGCAAGCACGGGAACATGCCGCTGTGAGTCGGAGCGAGCCGACCGACCCGGTCATCACCGCGGTGCTGGCTGCCGCCGTGGACCAGGCCTGGCCTCGGCCGGTCGTGGTTGTGGCCGACGAGTCGTCGGGTCCGCCCGCCTGGCGGTTCAGCGGGCGGTGGTGGGCCAAGCCGGCGAACACTCGCCGTGACCGCCCTTGGACGGGCGGCTGACCCATGGTCATCGTCGTGTTCCGGTCCCGATTCAAGGAGGGAGCGGATCTCGATGCCTATCGAGAGTTGGCTGCCGAGATGCGGGCGGTTGTGGCCACACAGCCCGGGTTCGTGTCGATCGATTCCTACCAGTCAGATGACGGCACTCGCGTGTCGCTCGAGTGTTTTGAGACTGAAGACGACGTCAGGGCGTGGCGCATGCATCCCGCCCATCGGGTGGCCCAGAGGCGAGGCCGTGACGAGTTCTACGCCTGGTACTCGGTCCAGGTGACCGAGGTCGTCCGCTCCCACGAACTGCAGTTGACTCCGTCCACTGCACCCGAGCAGTCCGGGCACTCCTGACGAGCGCGTTCGGATCTGTTCAGACGGGCTGCCTCTGGACGGCTGCTTCAGTCCTCTGACGTGACGAAGTCGATCAGTCGCTCGACCGATCCGACCAAGGCGGGCTCTAAGTCGGCGTAGGTGTTGACTGAAGCCAGGATCCGACGCCACGTCGTGGGTGGGTCGCCGAATCCGAGGGCCGCACACACGCCGGCCTTCCACTCGGTCCCCTTGGCGATGACCGGCCACTCGCCGATCCCAAGGACCGACGGCCGCACCGCCTGCCACACGTCGACGAAGGGTGTTCCGGTGATCAGCACATCGCTGTGCCGGACGGACTCGGCGATGCGCGACTCCTTGCTGCCGGGCACGAGGTGGTCGACGAGCACACCAAGGCGACGAGCCGGCCCTGGCCGGAACTCCTTGATCGCTTTGTCGAGGTGGTCGATGCCATCGAGGCGCTCCACCACCACGCCCTCTACCCGCAGGTCGTCTCCCCACACCTGTTCGACCAGAGCGGCGTCGTGGACGCCCTCGACCCATAGGCGTCCGGCGCGAGCTACTCGGGCTGGAGCATCAGGCACGGCCACCGAACCTGATGCGGTGACCCCCGAAGGTCCGTTCGTCCGCTCAGTCGCCGGACGCACCAAGCTGACTTTGCGTCCCTCGACCAAGAAGGCTCCTGGGGTGAGGCGGAAAACGCGATCAGCCCCGGTCTGGCCGCGTAGTTCGACGCCTCCACCTTCGAGGCGTAGGACCTTGCCGCTGAATCCGCTGGCCCGATGCACGACGGACAGGCCGATGGAGGCCGGCACGGTCGGGAAGACTTCGGCCATCCGCTGAGCCGGTGGGGCGTCGATGGGTCCGGACAGGATGCCCGAGGAGCGGTTTCGGGCAGCAGGGTGTCGGGGCGCAGGCACGCCGGGAACCTATCGGGCGGATGGGTCCCACAGGTGGAGCCGAGGAGGCACAAGGGCGCTCACGCCACCGCCTCGGGCTCGATGCTCCAGGCTCTGCGCGAACAGGCCGGACAACCCAGGCCTGCACCTCGCTAGACCGATGTGGACCGGTGTCCTTCCACGAGGTCGAGCATGTCCTCCATCATCTGGCCGATCTCGAAGTCCTTGGGGGTGTAGACCCGGGCAACGCCTGCTGCCAGCAGGATGGGCTCGTCTTCGGGAGGGATGATCCCTCCGGCGATCACCGGTGCATCGACGCCCTCAGCCCGAAGCAAGCGGACAACCTCGGGCACCAGTTCGAGGTGGCTGCCCGACAGGATGGAGATGCCCACCAGGTCGACGTCTTCGTCTCGGGCTGCAGCAGCGATCTGCGCTGGGGACAGCCGGATCCCTTGATAGACGACCTCGAAGCCAGCATCCCGGGCGGCCACGGCGATCTGCTCGGCACCGTTGGAGTGGCCGTCGAGTCCGGGCTTGGCCACCAGAAGGCGGGGCGGGCCGCCAGATCGACTGGCCAGTTCCTTCGACCGGGCCAGGACGTCTTGGAACTCCGCTCCACGGTGGCCGACGCCGCCGCTCACGCCAGTGGGGGCCCGGTATTCGCCGAATACCTCGCGCAGGGCAGCCGCCCACTCTCCCGTGGTTCCCCCGGCATGGGCCAGGGCGATGGTGGCCGGCATCACGTTGTCTGTGCCCTCGGCGGCTCTGCGCAGGTCGTCCAGAGCTCGCTGCACAGCTGCGCCGTCCCGCTGGGCCCGCCAGGCAGTGACGTCGTCCTTGAGCTGCTGCTCGACAGCAGGATCGACACGGAGAATGGCACCCCCGTCACCAGCCGATGACGACAGGGGCGACTCGGCTGTTTCGGTGAAACTGTTCACCCCGATCACCTGTTGTTCGCCTGTTTCGATGCGCCGCACCCGGTCAGCCTGACTGCCCACCAGCCGCGACTTGAGTTCATCGATGGCTTCGAATGCGCCGCCCATGGCCAAGACGTCGGTCAGCTCGTCCCACGCAGCTTCGGCCACCTCGGCCGTCTTGGCTTCGATGACGTGGCTGCCGTCGAAGATGTCCCCGTATTCGAGGAGGTCGGACTCGAAGGCGAGGACC
Source organism: uncultured Acidimicrobiaceae bacterium (assembly GCA_903873395.1). GTDB lineage: Bacteria > Actinomycetota > Acidimicrobiia > Acidimicrobiales > RAAP-2 > Bog-756. Next base: position 31,497 of record CAIQOJ010000091.1, on the reverse strand, counting down.
TGTTGGATGCGAAGTGACCACTGCTGATCCCACGGTCGGGGCAGGCCGAGCGCTTCGTTCCAGGCCGGCAACTGCAAGGCCCGTGCCCGTGCCTTCTTGGACAAGGTGACACCGAGAGCCTCGAGGACGATGCGCTGGATGTTGTTCTCGGGCTGGGCCTCGGTGAGCCCCAGGGAGTTCACCTGGACGCCGTAGCGCATCCTCCGCATCTTGGGGTCGGTGACGCCGTAGCGCTCGGAGCAGACTCGGTCCCACAACTCGGTGAAGGCCCGCATCTTGCAGGTCTCTTCGACGAAGCGGACCCCAGCGTTCACGAAGAACGAGATGCGTCCGACCACGTCACCGAACTCGGCTTCGGGGATCTGGCCGGAGTCCCTCACAGCATCGAGGACGCCGATGGCCGTGGCCAAGGCGTAGGCCACTTCTTGATGCGGTGTGGCCCCTGCCTCTTGGAGGTGGTAGCTGCAGACGTTGATGGGGTTCCACTTGGGAACGTTGCGCACCGTGTAGGCGATGGTGTCGACGGTCAGCCGCCTGCTGGGCAGCGGAGGGAAGATAAACGTCCCCCGGGACAGGTACTCCTTGACGATGTCGTTCTGGGTCGTGCCCTGCAGGACTCGGGGATCCACCCCACGGGTCTCGGCATTGGCGATGTAGAGGCCGAGGAGCCACGCCGCGGTGGCGTTAATGGTCATCGAGGTGTTCATCGACTCGACCGGGATCTGGTCGAGGAGCTCGGACATGTGCCCGAGGTGGGCGACCGGCACGCCGACCTTGCCGACCTCGCCGGATGCAGCTGGGTCGTCGGGGTCGTAGCCGATCTGTGTGGGTAGATCGAAGGCGATCGACAGACCCGTCTGGCCCTTGGCCAGATTGGTCCGATAGAGCTCGTTCGAAGCCTTGGCCGTGGAGTGACCCGAGTAGGTGCGCATGACCCATGGGCGGTCTTTCACAGGTCGCTCAGGCGCGCTGGATGTGCCGTTGGATGCGGAGGTGCTCTCGCTCATTCCCTAATCATGGCCCGAAGAGAGCCTTGGGCGAAAAGTGACGGACCGTCAGGCAACCGAAGGACCGGTCGTCGTGGGGTCCAGGGGGACTACTTGCGGTAGTCGAGGAAGCCCTGACCGGTCTTGCGACCGAGCTGGTTTGCGGTCACCATGCGGCGCAGAAGTGGCATGGCGGCGTAGTTCGGGTCCCGGAACTCGTCGTAGAGGGCATCCAGGATGGCCAGAGACGTGTCCAGGCCCACCAGGTCGAGCAGGGCGAAGGGACCCATGGGGAACCCACAGCCGCCCTTCATGGCGGCATCGATGTCGGCAATGGTGGCCACACCCTGCTCGTAGAGGCGGATGGCGTTGTTGAGGTAGGGGAACAGCAGCGCGTTCACGATGAAGCCGGCCTGGTCCTTGACCTCGACCGGCGTCTTGCCGCAGGCCTCGGCGAACTGGCGGGCCGCCTCGATAGTCGCATCTGATGCGGTGAGAGGACGAACGACCTCGACCAGGGACATGACCGGAGCGGGATTGAAGAAGTGGATCCCGCAGACCTTGTCGGGGCGTGCCGTCTGCATCGCCATCTCGATCACGGGGAGAGTGGAGGTGTTGGTGGCCAGAATGGCATCGTCGCCAGTGATCTTGTCCAACTGGGCGAAGAGGTCCTTCTTGATGGCCAGGTCCTCGACGACCGACTCGATCACCAAGTCGCAGCCGGCCAAGGCCTCGAGGTCGGAGGTTCCGGTGACCCGACCAAGCGCGGCATCGCGCTCTTCCTCGGTCTTCTTGCCGCGTTCCACCTGCTTGTTGAGGGACTTCTCCAGTGCGGCCAGGGTGGCATCGGCACTGTCCTGGCTCCGTGACCGGAGGATGACCTCAAATCCGTTGGTCGATGCCGTTTCGGCGATGCCAGATCCCATGATCCCTGAGCCGATGATTCCCACGCGTGCGATAGCCATGGGGGGAGATGCTAGCGGCGAGCCGGTGTCGAGGCGAAGCCGACCACCCAACGCTCGCGCGGTGTGACCGTTCGCTTGCCGAGACCCCGTTTGACCGGAAGGATGGTCTGGTGCCTACCCAACCTCCGGCCTCACCGCCACCCGTCCGCAAGGCCGCTACTTCGAAGGGGTCTGCGACGAAGGCTTCTGCTGCGAAGGCCTCTGCCGCCAAGAGCGTCACAACGAGAGCGTCCGCAGCCAAGGCGGTCGCCAAGTCGACGGCACGCACGCAATCACCGCGCTCGCCGTCGTCGCAGCCCGGCGGAGACGGTGCATCGCTTGATCGTCCGTGGGGCGGCTCGCGACGAGGTGGCGGTCGACGCGATCTCTATCGGCCCGGGATGCGCAGCGACGTCGAGCGCTGGTCGCTCATCTCTCGTCTGCTGACCTGGGTCCTCTCCCGCCCGGGCTTGGTCCTGGGACTCACCGGTTCCCGGGAAGAGGTCGCCTTGGGCGGTCGGGTCCTGCATCGTGGCGTCCAAGCGCTGATCCAGTTGGTCGACCTACTGGGCCGGATGACTGGGTCCGATCGGTCTGACGATCCTCTGGGCGGACGTGAGGAGTTCGTCCAGTTGGCTCGCCTCGCCATGCCCGTGCGCACCGACGTCCATGTCACCGGCCGTCATGTTCCGGGTCCGGACGGAGCTCCGGAGATCGCCGTCCGGGTCTACCGGCGCTTCGGCGTCGGCGTGGGAACCGCAGTCGACGAGCATCGACCTTCAGCCATTGTGTTCTTCCACGGCGGTGGCTGGGTCGTCGGCGACCTGGACAGTCATGATGCCTCGTGCCGACTGCTGGCCGCCGTGACGGGATGTGTTGTCGTGGCTGTCGACTACCGACTCGCCCCTGAGCACCCCTTCCCCGCAGCCGTCGAGGACTGCCTGGCTGCCTATGCATGGGTCCAGCGCAATCACGAGGAACTGGGAACCGCGCCCGGCATGGTCGGTGTGATGGGCGATAGCGCCGGGGGCAACCTGGCTGCCGTCGTCGCCTTGGAGACCCGACCTGGCCGTTCGGCCCACGTGGCCGACGTCCCTCCGCCGGTTGCCCAGGGACTCGTCTATCCAGCTACCGATGCCCGACTCGACAGTCCATCGATCCATGCCTTGGCTGAGGGATTCTTCCTGACCAAGGCAGGTATGGAGACCTATCGGGGGCTCTACCTTCCGGACTCGGGTGACTGGGAGGACGTGCGGGCATCCCCACTGTTGGCCGATGACCATGCCGGGGTGGCTCCGGCCGTCATCGTCACTGCGGGGTTCGACCCACTCCGCGACGATGGGTTCCGCTATGCCGAAGCGCTGCAGAAGGCCGGCGTTGCCGTGGACTACCGCTGCTACGACGATCAGATCCATGGATTCTTCGCCATGGGGATCATTCCGGACAGCTTGGCCCTGGCCATCGAGACCTGTGATGCCATGGGGAGATTGATGCGAAGGGTCTCCTCAGGGGCCTGAGTCGAGCCCCGTGCAACCGACCTGATGGGGGACCGTACACTTCGGGCATGGAATTCACCCCTGGACCCCTGGCCTTTATCGGCGGCGCCGAATGGACCGAGGGCTGCACCTTCGACCCGGACCTCCTGGCCGCATCGGGGGGCAGTCACGTCCTGGTTCTGCCGACGGCCGCTGCCTATGAGCACCCTGAGCGCCTCGTGGCGCAGGCTGGCGAGTGGTTTGCCGCCATGGGGGCCGACGTCGAAGGTCTCATGGTGCTCAATCGATCCGAGGCGAGCGATCTGGCGGCTGCTGACATCATGCGCCGTGCCCGATTCGTCTATCTGGCCGGCGAGTCGCCGCTGCACCTGCGCAGTGTGCTCAAGTCGTCACCGCTCTGGGACGCCCTTGTAGAAACCTGGCGCTCGGGCGCCGTTGTGGCGGCGTCATCAGGGGCGGCCATGGCATTGGTCGATCCCATGGTGGACATCCGTGGAGGAGCGCTCACCCTTGGCTTGGGACTCGTCACTGGCATGACGATCGTCCCTCACCTCGGCGAAGCCGATGATGACGCCTCGGGCGACAAGCTCCACCGCACCTTTGCACTGGCTCCCCCCGACGTGCCGGTGGTCGCCATTCCCAATCGGACTGCTCTCATCCGCGACCCGGACGGGTCATGGCGCACCTCGGGCGCGGGTGTCGTCGATGTACACCTCGGCGGTGTGCCTGCCCCGGACGGGCTCAGTGCTCTCCCCACCGATCTTCCCGATTGAGCCCCGCCTGACGGAGGGCCTGTCTGACAGGCCCTCCGCAAACACGTGCCTTGTGGGCGTCGTCGTGGAGCGAGGACGCTGGTTCAGTCGGCCTCGGTGATAGTGACTGTCTCGATGATGACGGGCTCGGACGGCTGGCCCGAGCGGCTGCCGGTCGCTTCGATGGCGTTAATGACGTCTAGGCCCTTGATGACCTTGCCGAACAGCGAGTAGGCGGGGGGCAGTCCGACGCCGTCGGGGCCGCTGATGATGAAGAACTGGCTGCCATTGGTGTTGGGACCGGCGTTGGCCATGGCCAGTGAGCCGATCTCGTAGCGACCAGGCTTGGGGAGCTCGTCCTCGAACTTGTAGCCGGGTCCCCCGAATCCCTTGCCCTCCGGGTCGCCGCCTTGGCACATGAATCCAGGGATGATCCGGTGGAAGATGATGCCGTCGTAGTAGTGCCACCGAGCCAGGAATACGAAGTTGTTGACGGTGACGGGGGCACCGATGGCGTCGAGGGCGATGGTCATGGCCCCCTTGTTGGTCAGCATCTCGGCCGTGTAGGTCTTGGTCGGGTCGATGATCATCGGTGGCTTGGCGTCGAACTTCTGACGCTTGGGGCTGGAGCCGTCGGCTGCAGGAATCTCGGGGGCCATGGGGTGTCTCCTCAGTTGTTGTGTTGATCAGTGGTTCGGCGGGGTGCTGTCGTCGATGCCACCCACGTGGGGCAACGAAGATGCGTCAGAAGCGGGTTGCTCCGTCGGTCGGTGACCATGAGGTGGCGCTGCATCAGTTCGTTCAGGAAGCTGTGACGGTGACCGACACCATGCGGTGCAGCACCTTGGGCTTGCCATTCGAATCTGATGGTGGAGAACCTTCGGCATTGATCTTGTCGACGATGCCCTGGCCAGCGGTCACCTGGCCGAACAAGGTGTAGTTCGGCGGGAGTGCCTCACCGGCGGTACCGGCGACGAAGAAGAACTGGCTTCCATTGGTGTTGGGGCCAGAGTTGGCCATGGCCAGCGAGCCCCGCGGGTACTGCGGTGTGGCCTTGGCCGGAAGCTCATCGGCGAAGGTGTAGCCCGGTCCTCCGGTCCCTGTGCCGGTCGGGTCCCCGGTCTGATCCACGAACCCTTGGATCACCCGGTGGAAGACGATGCAGTCGAACCAGTGCTGGTTGGCCAAGAAGTTGAAGGAGTTGACGGCCTTGGTGGCCGTGGCGGGGTCGAGCTTGATGGTGATGATGCCGATGTCCGTGGTGACCGTGGCCGTGTAGGTCTTCGACGTGTCGATGGTCATCGCCGGATACGACTTGTAGGCCGGCTTGTTGAGCGTGGCCGAGAAGTCAGACGGGCAGTCGGCCGATGTGGTGATGGCCGAAGGATTGGTGTTGCCCGAACCACCCGTAGGGGCAGGTGTCGTCGATGTCGTCGGGGAAGCCGACGTGGTCGTCGTGGTCGTGGAACTGGATTTCGAGAACGGCTTGAAGATGAGGATCGAGATCACGATGATCACCGCGGCCACAACAGCAATGGTGATGGCCCGGCGGGTGCCGTTCTTCCTCTTGGCCGTCTTCTGCTCGGAAGCCAGCTTCGCCTGTCGGTTGGCCTTCTGTCTCGCACGCTTGTCGGTTCCCACGACCGGTCAGGGTAGTCGGTCGCTGCCGACCCATGGTTCGGAGGGCTGTAGCCTTGCTGCCCTATGCCACTCGTGGTCCAGAAGTTCGGAGGCACGTCGGTGGCGGACGCCGACCGTATTCGGGCCGTGGCCGACCACGTGGCTCGGACCGTGCGTGCCGGGAATCAGGTCGTCGTGGTGGTGAGCGCCATGGGCAAGACCACCGACCAGTTGGTGCGCCTGGCAGGCGACGTCTCTTCGGTCCAACCCGCCCGCGAGGTGGACATGCTGCTCAGCTCTGGTGAGCGCATCTCCATGGCGCTGGTCTGCATGGCTCTGGCCGAACTTGGGGTCGAAGGAGTGTCTTTCACGGGGAGCCAGGCCGGCATGATGACCGACGCCGTGCACACCCGAGCCAAGATCCTCGAGGTCCGCGCCGACCGACTCACCGAGGTCTTGGCGGATGGCGGCGTGCCCGTGGTGGCCGGGTTCCAGGGTGTCTCGGCCGACCGGGAAATCACCACTCTCGGGCGTGGTGGGTCCGACACGACTGCGGTGGCGCTGGCCGCAGCCCTCGGCGCCGATGCCTGCGAGATCTACACCGATGTCCCCGGTGTGTTCAGCACCGACCCTCGGATCGTGCCCGAAGCACGCAAGCTGGCCCGGGTCAGCTTCGACGAGATGCTGGAAATTGCCGCCACCGGTGGCCGGGTTTTGGCCCTTCGCTCGGTTGAGTTCGCCCGTAATCACGACGTACCCCTCCACGTGCGCTCCAGCTTCACCTGGGAGCCGGGCACGTGGGTCGACAAGGAGGACCCCGACATGGAGCAGGCCATCGTCACCGCGGTGACCCACGACACCTCTGAGGCCAAGGTCACGGTCGCTGGCGTGCCCGACCGACCGGGGTTGGCTGCTCGCCTCTTCCGGGCGCTGGCTGACCGCAATGTGAACGTGGACATGATCGTGCAGAACACCTCGCTCCACGGAACGACCGATATCTCCTTCACCATTCCTGAAGGTGATCTGGCCGTCAGTCTCGAGGTCGCCGAAGGACTGCTCCCTGACCTCGGGGCCAGCGGGGTCACCTGCGACGACGACGTGGCCCGGGTGTCCCTCGTGGGGGCAGGCATGAAGACCCACCCAGGGGTCACTGCGCTCACCTTCGAGACCCTGGCCGATGTGGGGATCAACATCGAAATGATCTCCACGTCGTCCATTCGGATCTCGTGTCTCATCCGAGCCGATCAAGCCGAGGACGCCGTGCGCGCCCTCCACGCCGCCTTCGATCTGGCCTGACGTCCTACTCCATCCGGTGCCTGGCACCCCGGAGCACCCGTAGACTCGCCCCTATGCGAGTAGGAATCGTCGGAGCAACCGGACAGGTCGGGACCGTCATGCGGTCCATCCTTGAGGAGCGGATGTTCCCAGCCGACGAGGTGCGGTTTTTCGCCTCGGCGCGCTCAGCCGGACGTACGCTTCCGTTCGCCGGACGCGAGATCGTGGTCGAGGACGCAACTGTCGCTGATCCGACCGGCCTCGACATCGCACTGTTCTCCTCGGGAGCCACTGCTTCGCGCTCGCTGGCTCCTCGCTTCGCAGCTACAGGGGCAATCGTGGTGGACAACTCGTCGGCCTGGCGCATGGACCCTGATGTCCCGCTTGTCGTGCCCGAGGTCAACGAGGCCGCACTCGGGGCTATCGGCAAGGGGATCGTGGCCAATCCCAACTGCACGACGATGGTGGCCATGCCCGTTCTCAAGCCGTTGCACGACGATGCAGGCCTGACCCGGCTCATCGTGTCGACCTATCAGGCGGTGTCGGGTGCAGGCCTGGCCGGGGTGGACGAGCTCGAGCGGCAGTTGGTGGCCACGGTCGACAAGGCCGCCGCCCTTACCTTCGATGGCTCTGCCGTTACTGGGCCTCCAGCATCCTCGTTCCCTGATGTCATCGCCCACAACGTGCTCCCCATCGCGGGGTCGCTGGTGGAAGATGGATCAGGAGAGACCAATGAGGAGCAGAAGCTCCGGGACGAGAGCCGCAAAATCTTGGCGATCCCTGACCTGCCAGTCACCTGCACCTGCGTGCGGGTTCCTGTATTCACGGGACACTCGCTAGCCATCGTCGCCGAGTTCGTTGAGGACATCTCACCTACCCGGGCCACCGAACTGCTTGCCAGCGCACCGGGTGTCGTCCTCTCCGACATGCCGACCCCCTTGCGAGCGGCCGGCACTGACCCGTCTCTGGTTGGCCGGGTCCGGAGAGCCGAAGGTGGCATCAACGGACTGGCGCTCTTCGTGGTGGGAGACAACCTCCGCAAAGGCGCGGCCCTCAACGCCGTCCAGATTGCCGAATCACTGGTTCGACTAGGAATCGCTGGCTGAGCCGGGCCGTCGCCCGAGGTCCGTTCCTGCGAGCCGTATCGTTCAGGCCCTGTGATCTAGGCCCTGTGGATCAGGCCCTGTGGTTCAGGCTCTGGGAAGTGTCTCGGCCAAGCCGGACACACGGCGGGCCAAGTTGACGGCGTGGTCGCCGAAACGTTCGTAGAACCGGGCCAAAAGGGCGAGTTCCACCGATACAGGCAGAGGCATGGTGCCTGCCACTACCTCCATCGTGAGGCTGACGTGCAAGTCGTCCATCTCGTCATCGAGGCCTTCGACGATGTCTGCCGCAGATACCTGGCGCTCGGCATAGGCGTCCGTGGTCGCCCGCCACATGTTGACGGCAACCTCACCCATGCGCTCGATCAGTCCACGGCTGCGAGCTGAGAGTTCGGCACCAAGGCCTCGGGCGGCTCGACGGGCCACATGTTCGGCCAGGTCGCCGTTGCGCTCCAGGTCGGGCAGCATCCTGATGATCGTGGTCAGGTAGCGGAGTTGACTCGGCGAGGTGATCCCCCCGACGGTGAGGAGTTGCAGGGCGAGATCGTCGATCTCGGCGCAGATCGAGTCGATGAGCTCATCGCGTAGCGCCAGGGCCTTGGCCGCTTCGCGGTCGCCAGCCAGCAGGGCATGTGTCGCCCCGGCTACGGACTCGCCGACCAAGGCATAGATCTGGAGGACCTTGCGGTCGATCTCCTCCAGTGGCGTTGTCATTGCTTCACCGTATCGCCGTTGAGGTTCTCCGCCTCTCCTGGGTCTGCGGCGATCTCACCGATGATGATGCGAGGTCCCGAACCCCAGGACAGGTAGCGCCATGACCAGTTGATGAAGACGACGATCTTGTTGCGGAAGCCAACCAGGTACCAGAGGTGGAGACCCAACCAGGCCAGCCAACCCAACGTGCCTCGGATGATGCGTCCATTGGGCAACTGGGTGATGGCTGCCCGTCTCCCGATGGTGGCCATGATCCCCTTGTCTCGATAGCGGAAGGGAGGTGTGGAGCGGCCATCGAGGTCGGCGATGATCTTGCGCGCTACATAGGTGCCGCTCTGGATCGCCACCTGGGCCACCTGAGGGCAGATCTTTTCTGGCTCGTCACCGCCCCACAGCACAGCGGCAACGTCACCCACGGCAAAGACGTCAGCATGGCCGGCCACGGTGAGATCGGGTCCCACCACCAGCCGACCGTTTTGCCCCGTCTTCAGGTCGATCTGGTCTGCGATGGTGCCCTCGGCTGTCACCCCGCCAGCCCAGATCACCGTTTGTGTGGGGATCACCGTGCCGTCGTCCAGCTCCACCTGGTCGGCACGGACGGCCTGCACCATGCGGCCCATCCTGAACTCGATGCCCTGGCCAGCCAGAGTGTCGGCGGCATAGCCAGCCGCCGTGTCCCGGAATGGCGTGAGCAAACGGTCGGCACCGTCGACGAGGATGACGCGCCCATCGTCCCGGTGAAATCGAAATCCATCGTGCGTCGTGGCCACGTCGAGGAGTTCAGCCAGTGCCCCAGCCACTTCGACCCCGGTGGGACCACCGCCGACGACGACGAAGGTCAGCGCACCGTCTGGGTGGTCATCTGGATGAGCGTCGACCTCCTCCAACTTGCGGAGGGTGTGGTCGCGCAACTTGCGAGCATCGCTGAGCGTGTAGAGGGGAAAGGTGTGCTCATCGGCTCCTGGAATGCTGAAGAAACGGGCCGTGGCCCCGCTGGCCACGATCAGCGAGTCAAACGGGAGCGAGTCGCCATCGGCGAGTTGCACCTGGCGGTCTTCCCATCCAACGCCCACCACTTCGGCCATGCGGAAGATGACGTTGTCCGCCTTCCCGAAGATGACCCGGATCGGATAGGCGACATCGCCTGAGTCGAGTCCCGCAGTGGCGACCTCGTAGAGAAGCGGCTGGAACGTGTGGAAGTTGCGCTGGTCGACGATGGTGACCTGGACCTGGGTTCCGATCAAGGCGCGGGCTGCGGCTAAGCCGCCGAACCCGGCTCCAACGATGACGACCTTGTGCATGTCCCATGGTCGCACAGTCCGAGATGAGGCGAACCAACCGGCCACATCGCTGGTCAGCGGTCGTGTACCACCCGCTCAGTACCGTCGTCACCGGCGGCCCCTCCCGGCCGCCGAGGTGCCGCGGCCCGTGTCATCCGGCTCGGGAACTGACAATCCAGGAGTTCACCATGACCACAGGAACCATCGTTGGAGTGATCGTCGGCCTCATCCTCGGTGGTCTGGTGGGGGTCGCCTTGGGCATGCTCCTGCGGGCATCGCAGGTAGGTCGGGCACGGACCGCCGCCACTCGAGCCGAAGCTGAGCTGGGGGCGGCCCGCCAACTTGCCGATGAGCGTGCTGCAGCCGCCGACGATCTTGAACGACGCATGTCTGGCGAGTTCGCCCGCCTCTCCTCTGAGGCCCTGGCTCGCTCGACCGAACAGCTGCTGGCGTTGGCTGACGCACGGATGGGGGAGTCACGAACAGCGGCCGAGGGCGAGGCGACTCGTCGTCAGGAGGCCATCGAACGAATGCTCGCGCCGATGGCCGAGCAGCTCGGTCGTTACGACGAGGGAGTGCGGCGCCTCGAGGTCGAACGGCAGCGGGCGTATACCTCACTCACCCAGCAGATGGAGGTGCTGACCAGCTCTCACGACCAGCTCCAGCGGGAGACCCGCAACCTCGTGACCGCCCTCCGCTCTCCTCAGGCCCGAGGTCGGTGGGGAGAGCTCCAGCTCCGCCGCGTTGTCGAGATGGCTGGAATGCTCGAGCATTGCGACTTCTCTGAGCAGGTCACAGCGTCTGATGGCGAAGACGGACGCCTGCGACCGGACATGGTCGTCCACCTCCCCGGTGCAAAGAACGTCGCCGTTGACGCCAAGGTGCCTCTGCAAGCATTTCTGGAGGCAGGCGAGGCCGATGACGAATCGGTGCGCACAGCCCGACTCGTCGACCATGCTCGCCAACTTCGGGCTCACGTCGATGCTCTGTCTCGACGCGAGTACTGGAAGCGGATCGAGCCATCGCCGGAGTTCGTGGTGGCGTTCATCCCGGGGGACCCGCTGCTGACTGCGGCCCTCGAGCACGATCCCGGTCTGATGGAGCATGCCGTGGCCAACCATGTGCTCTTGGCCACGCCGACGTCTCTGATCGCTCTGCTCCGGGCGGTGGCCTACGGCTGGCAGCAAGAGGCCATCACGGAACATGCCCGGACGGTGCAGGCACTCGGCGCCGAGCTCTATGAGCGGATCGCCACCCTCGGCGATCACCTCGGGGCCGTCGGCCGGGGATTGGCCGGAGCTGCCGCTGCCTACAACAAGGCGGTGGGGTCGTTGGAAGGCCGAGTACTCGTGTCTGCCCGTCGTTTCACGCAGCTCGGTGTGGTCGGACCGGGGTCTGGCACTCTTCCGCAGCCGCCCACGGTGGACGCAGCCCTACGGCCACTGCAAGCCCCGGAGCTGACCGATGACGAAGGTGGGGCTGTTGAGGTCACGTCGAGCACCACTGCCAACGGCGGAGATGGCGTGACGTCTGGTGCCCCGCTGGACTGACGGGGACAGGCCGCACGTGGCATTGGGGCGGGCCGAGCGACCATGGCCCTGACCGGCCACTATCGTCGCTCTGATGCCTCGCGCCAGTCGCAGACGCCGTCGGCCGCCAGGCCGCGGATTCGGACAGCTCTTCCTGATCGGCTGCGCCGCCACCGTGACCATCGTGCTGGTGGCGGGCTCGATGCTGGCTGTCCATACCCAGTCGTCGCACTACCGGTCCGCCGCCACATCGGGCTACTCGGTCATGGCTCAGAAGGTGGCGACAGCCTCGACCCATACCGGGGCAGCACTGGCCACAGCGCTGGCTGCTGCGCCCGACCTGGTGAACCAGGCCTTCCCCTTCTCTGCACGCGGGGTGCTCGAGCAGAACCTCGATGCGGCCGTCCGAGCATCGGCCGCCCAAGCTGCCCAAGCGGATGACCTGGCTCCGCCCTCAGCCGAAGACGGGATGTCGACCCGGTTTGCCTCGGTCATGGATGCCCGGTCAGCGGCCACCGCGAACATCCGGGCGACCATCGATCAACTCCTCGGACTGTCACCCCTGCCGATCGCGAGTGCGCCAGCAGGGACGGTGCGCTCCTCGGGGCCGACCACACTCATCTCGGCAGGGCAGGCCGCCACGAATCTGACGAAAGCCGGCGCCGACCTGGCTTCGGCAGATGCTGCGTATCGGTCGATGATGGCCGATGCCCGCGCCGCGCACCTTCCGTTCCGACTGCCTCCGTCGGCCTGGGTAATCGGCCCGGTTGGCACTGCGCCACTCGGTCCATCGGGCCTGGCCGCCACGGCCAGTGCGCTGGCCTCGTCGTCGGCCCTTGTCCCCTTCCACCATCTGGTGATCACCACGACCGGTCTCGTGCCGACCGCAGTGCCTACGGGAGCACCTGGGGTGACGGTCACCTCGTGCGTCGCCCCGGTGTCCGTGTCGGCCACCGGAACACCATCGATCGTGCCGCCCACCCAGACCCTGGCCGTGGATCTGACGGTCACCAACTGCGGCACGGTCGACGAGGTGGCAGTGCCGGTCGTCGTCAACGTGGTTCCGGCCGACCTGCCTGGTTCGCCTGTGCTCCCGAACAGCGGCTCTGGCGGCCGAGTGCGTGCCACGGTCACCATGCTCCCCGGAGCATCGGCTGCACCAACACTCAGTGCCGTGCCAGTCACTCCTGGACATCGCTATCGGGTCACGGCATCGGTTGGCGTGCCCATAGGCCAGGCCGATGCAACGGGCTCGACCCAGGAGTATTTGGTGCAAGTGGCCGCCTGACCGACCGCGCTCGGTGTCCGGTTGGATAGGGCCCTCCGGAGAGGCTCTAGGATCGGAGACGAGCAAACGGGAACCAACCAATGAAGGGCGTGAGGCGCGTGGCCGAAAGCATCACGATCACTGACAACCGCACAGGCGAGTCGATCGAGATCCCTCTTGAGGATGGCGGCGTTTCCGCCGCTCAGTTCTCCAAGCTCCTACCCGGCACGTGGTTCTTCGACCCGGGCTTCACCGCTACTGCTGCGTGTGAGAGCGCCATCACCTACCTCGATGGCGACGCCGGCATCCTCCGCTACCGGGGCTATCCGATCGAACAGCTCGCCGAGGAATCGACCTTCCTCGAGGTGGCCTACCTGCTCTTGAACGGTGAGTTGCCCACGGCCAGTGAGTACGACGTGTGGGAACGTGAGATCACCCTGCACACCTTCATCCATGAGAACGTGCGCAAGCGGTTCCTCGAGGGCTTCCACTACGACGCCCACCCGATGGGGATGTTGGTATCGGCCGTTGCCGCTCTGTCGACCTTCTACCTCGATGCCAAGGACATCTTCGACGCCGATGCTCGCCAGAAGCAGGTCATCCGGCTCATCGCCAAAATGCCGACCCTGGCCGCCGCCGCCCATCGCTTCAGTGTCGGCATGCCCTTCGTCTATCCGGACAACTCCTTGAAGTTCACCGAGAACTTCCTCTCGATGATGTGGAAGATCGCTGAGCCGCGCTTCGAAGTCAACCCGGTGTTGGCTCGGGCACTCGACGTCCTCTTCATCCTGCATGCCGACCACGAGCAGAACTGCTCGACCACGGCCATGCGAGTGGTGGGCTCGTCCCACTCTGACCCGTATTCGGCCACGGCTGCTGCAGCCGCCGCCCTCTACGGTCCTCGTCATGGAGGAGCCAACGAAGCGGTCATCCGGATGCTGACCGAGATCGGCAGCCTCGACAACGTCGAGCCGTTCATCGAGTCGGTCAAGTCCGGCCAAGGTGGTCGCCTCCAGGGCTTCGGCCACCGGGTCTACAAGAGCTATGACCCTCGGGCCACGATCATCAAGCGGACGGCCGACGAGGTCTTTGCTGTCACCGGCAAGAACCCTCTGCTCGACATCGCCCTGAAACTCGAAGAGATCGCCCTCTCCGACGAGTACTTCACGTCCCGCAAGCTCTACCCGAACGTGGACTTCTACTCCGGCCTGATCTATCAGGCCATGGGATTCCCGCTCGAGATGTTCCCGGTGCTCTTCGCCATCCCCCGCACGGCGGGTTGGCTGGCTCACTGGCAGGAGATGCTGGACCAGGACTCCAAGATCGCCCGGCCTCGTCAGCTCTACATCGGAGCCGACGCCCGGGACTACGTCCCCATGGTGGGCCGTCCCGGCTGAGCGACCCGACTGATCGGCCCCCATTGGGGTCGCTGACGGGACAGCACGGTTGGCCAGCGGGAATGGTCACTACCTGTTGTCGAATCCAGCACAGGTGAGTGCTGATCGATCGTTCTATCCAGGGCGAGGCACGGGCCCTAGATCAGTGACGCAACGATCAATGTCGCAACGATCAATGTCGCAACGATCAATGACGCAGCTCACTCGGGCGTTCGGACCACCCGCATGAGTCCTTCTTGGACCATCGACACCCCAAGTTCCCCCGATCGGGCGAACATGAACCCTCGGGCCAAGCCGCGCCCACCTGCGCTGTTGGGGCTATCCATGTCGTAGAGAATCCAGTCGTCGGCCCGCAGGGGTCGGTGGAACCACATGCAGTGGTCCAGGCTGGCCCCCATGAATCCTGGGTCGTCCCAACCAACGGGGTGGGGGGCGAGCATGGTGTCAAACAGCGACATGTCTGACGCGTAGGTGACGATGCAGGCGTGCAGGAGCGGATCGTCGGGCAGGCTGCCAGCGGCCTTGATCCACAAACGCTGCGAGGGTTCGGTGGGCGCGCGATGGAGAAACGGCAGTGGGCCGATGTGACGCTGCTCGATGGGGTGGGGACGGTCGATCCAGTCGGCGACCTTGTCCCGGTAGGGCTCGAGTTGCTCTACCAGCGTGGGGAGATCTTCGGGACCGGGCACGTCAGGCATGGCCACCTGATGAGACAGACCTTCTTCGTCGGCGTGGAACGAGGCCGAGAGGTTGAAGATGGCACGTCCATGTTGGATGGCAACCACCCTTCGGGTGGTGAATGACCGCCCGTCCCGGATCCGATCCACCTCGTAGAGCACGGGCGTGTCGGGGTCACCGGGACGGAGAAAATATGCGTGCAGCGAGTGGGGCCGTCCGTGTTCGACGGTCCGTCCGGCGGCCATCAGTGACTGGGCAGCCACCTGTCCGCCGAAGATCCGTTGACGCTCCTCGTCGGGATTGGCGCCGCGGAAGATGTTGACCTCGATGGGTTCGATGTCGAGTAGTTCGACCAGACCTTGCAGTGCGTCACTCACCTCTCCATCCTGTCAGGTCCGCTCATGCCCATCGGACCCACATCACATCCCTGACGGGATCTGTCGGGTGCCACTACGGTGACCCCGTGACTGACATCTCCTTTCCTGAAGGTTTCCTGTGGGGCACCGCTACCGCTGCTCACCAGATCGAAGGCGGCAACGTCAACAACGACTGGTGGGCCATGGAGCACGACCCGACGTCGGGTTGCGCCGACGTCAGTGGTGATGCTTGTGACTCCTTCAATCGCTATCCCGAAGACATCGCCCTGGTGAAGTCACTGGGACTCGGTGCGTACCGCTTCTCCCTTGAGTGGAGCCGAATCGAGCCCGAGGAGGGCGAGTTCTCCAAGGTCGCCCTCGACCACTACCGGAGGATGTGTGCAGAGTGCCATGAGCAAGGCGTGCTCCCCGTTGTCACGTTCCATCACTTCACCCATCCTCGCTGGTTGGCCGATGCCGGCACCTGGGAGGCACCGCATGCCCCGGATCGGTTTGCCCGCTACTGCGAGCGGGTCACCGAGCACCTCGGAGACGTGATCGGGATGGCCTGCACGCTGAACGAGCCCAACGTCGTGGCCACGATGGGCTGGCGCATGGGCCTCTTCCCGCCTCGGGTGCGCGACCGATCGCGGCGGGATGTGGTCAATGCGGCCATGGTCTCGGCACATCGCAAGGGAGTCGAGGCCATCCGGTCGGGTCCGGGGGACTTCCCGGTGGGTCTCACCGTCTCCATGACCGACTATCAGCTGCAGCCCGGTGGCGAGGAGTGGCTCGAGCGCCTGCGGCGTCCCGCCGAGGACGTCTTCCTCGAAGCCCTCGAGGGTGACGACTTCATCGGCGTGCAGACCTATACCCGGATGCGGGTGGGCCCCGAAGGTGCGCTGGCCAACGAAGACGGTGTGGGCTCGACCCAGATGGGCTACGAGTTCTGGCCCGAGGCCCTGGGTGCGACCATCCGTCGGGCGACTGAGGTCACCGGTGGCCTGCCCGTCTACGTCACCGAGAACGGCATCGGCACCGCCGATGACTCGCTGCGAATCGAGTACGTGACCCGGGCACTGGCTGGGGTCCGTGAGTGCCTCGATGACGGGATCGACGTGCGTGGCTACTTCTACTGGAGCCTGCTGGACAACTTTGAGTGGGTGCTCGGCTACATGCCGACCTTCGGTCTCATCGAGTGCGACCGGGAGACCTTCGAGCGTCGACCGAAGCCAAGTGCGGCATGGTTTGGCTCGGTGGCCACCGCCAACGCTCTGTCGCACTGACAGCAGAAGCCCTGGCCCACGGCCCAGGACGGGCCTGGGCTCTGTGGGTGGTGACCAGAGAGCCACGTTGCCGGACGCCACGCCTGATGGGTGCAATTGCACGGGGCTAAGGTGATGGGGATGTCCGATCTGCTTGTACGCGCCGTGCACCTGTGGGAGAAGCGCGATACCCCTGAGGCCCGCAAGCTTTTCAAGTACACGATGGTGTCGGTCATCACGACTGTCTTCTCGAATGTCGTGCTCATCGTGGTCTACGGCCTGCTCCATCTCGGGGGCGAGATCTCCTCGACCGTGTTCGCCAATGCGCTGGCCACCATCCCCTCGTACCACCTGAACCGGAAGTGGGCTTGGGGAAAGTCAGGTCGTTCGCACGTGGCCAAGGAGATCATCCCCTTCTGGGTGATGGCTACGGCCGGTATCGCGTTCGCCATGGTCGGTGCGGCGGTCGTCCGCCATGTCAGCATCCAGCACGACCTGAACCACACCGTGACCAGCGTGCTCGTGGTGGTGGCCAACATTGTCTCCTTCTCGATCTTCTGGGTGCTGAAGCTGCTGCTCTTCAATCGGCTCTTCCACTCCCATCCCCTCGAAGAGCTCGACGAGCTCGTCGAAGCTGCCTGATCCGAGGCCGAGATGCTCCTGGCTGTGACCGCACAGGGCAGCCCGGTCGTGTTGGTCGCAGCCGTCTTTCTGGCCAGCGCCGTGGAGATGGTCGAAGCACTGACGATCGTGTTGGCCGTGGGTGTCACCCGTGGCTGGAGATCTGCTTTTGAAGGAGTGGCGGCCGCCTTGGCTGCGCTCACCGCCCTGGTAGTGGTGATCGGACCTCCGCTGGTGCATTGGGTGCCGCTCTCGACGCTGCGGCTGGTTGTCGGATTTTTGCTGCTGGTCTTCGGTCTCCAGTGGCTGCGTAAAGCCGTGCTTCGTGCTTCGGGCCTCAAGGCTAAGCATGACGAGGACGCCATCTATGCCGAACAGGTAGCCGAACTGTCCGAAGCACCGCCCGCCACGGGACGAGATGCCACGGCATTCACCGTGGCATTCAAGGGGGTCTTCCTCGAGGGACTCGAGGTGGTGGTGGTGGTCCTGACCCTGGGGACGTCCTCGCACCGGTTGGGTCTGGCGGCACTGGCGGCTGCGGCTGCGGTCGTGCTGGTGGTCGTGGTCGGACTGGTGGTCCATCGCCAGCTGTCCGGTGTCCCCGAGAACTCCATGAAGATGGGGGTGGGGCTCATGCTCGTCTCGTTCGGCACGTTCTGGGCCGGTGAGGGCGTCCATGTCTCGTGGCCTGGTTCTGACCTTGCCATCCCGGTCTTGGTCGCCGTCTACGGCCTGGTGGCCTGGGTACTGGTCACGATGCTGCGTCGCGGAGAGCAGTCTCGGATGTCAGGGCGGGCCGGAGTAGGAAGCTCCATCGATGCCTGACGACACGGGCATGCCCGCTACTGGGTCAGGCCAGCGGGCAGACGAGACCGGAGCGAATCACGTGGTCAGGTCGCGGTGGTTGCGCGCCTTCGGCCGCTTCTGGTGGGACTTCCTCATCGGGGACACGCCGGAGCTCTTCATCGGGGCCGTCGTGGTCGTGGGCGCAGCGGCGCTGCTCTGCACCGTGACCGGCGCCCGACATGCAGCGGCATTCGTGCTGCCTGCGCTGGTGGCGGGCCTGCTCAGTTTGTCCGTGTGGCGGGCTTCCCGGTCACGCCCCGACTGACGGGCCGGCGGCAAACTCATGCAGGCGGCCAGGATCCCTCTGGCCGATGGGACTCAGTCTCGGAAGTTGTTGAACTGCAGGGGGATGCCGAAATCCTCGGCCTTGAGGGCGGCGATGGCTGCCTGCAGGTCGTCGCGCTTCTTGCCGGTGACTCGGAGTTGGTCTCCCTGTGTCTGTGACGACACGCCCTTCAGGTTCAAGTCCTTGATGAACCTGTTGATCTTCTTGGCGTGATCCGAGGAGATGCCGGCCTGGATGGCGATGCGCTGACGTGCCGTCCCTTTGGTGGCTTCTTCGATCTTTCCGGCATCGAAGGACTTGAGGGACACTTCCCGTTTGACCATCTTCTCCTGGAGCACCTGGTAGAGGGCACGGAGCCGGTCGTCGGTGGATGATGTCAGCACAAGCTCGGTCTCGTGTAGCTCGATCAGCGAGTCGGTGCCTTTGAAGTCGAAGCGGGTGGAAGCTTCACGATTGGCTTGGTCCACGGCATTGCGGACCTCTTGCATGTCAACTTCGGAGACAACGTCGAAGGTAGGCATGGCGAAACCCTACCCTCGCAGCACGCGGTATCCTTGCCCGCCTGCGGGTCGGTGCCCGAGCGGCCAAAGGGAGCAGACTGTAAATCTGCCGGTTCTGCCTACGAAGGTTCGAATCCTTCTCGGCCCACGCAGACCAGAGCCCTGGAAGGAGGTACGCAACCTCCGACCGGGGCTCTGACGCGTCAGTAGGGGTGGTGATGTGTGGGGCTGGCACGCTCAGGACCTGCATCTCAGCGGAACCAGGTGTCGATGAGACCACTGGTCTAGGAGAAGTGCACGTACGGGCCGATCCGCTCGTGGAGCGCTCGACCTGTTCGAGGCCGAGACGTGAGGGAAGCACATGGCTCGGCTGATTCGCAGTCGATCCTCATCTCCGCCTCGGTAGCTCACCCTCAGCCAATCCAGATGCAGTAGCCAATCCAGATGCAGTGCCTCACGGAAGACCTGCGGCAGGAGGGCTCGTCGTGGGGTTGATTCACGGGTGGCGGGACGGGTGTCGACATTGGGGAGGCGCCAGGGCCCCTGGTGGCAACGGTCGGGTCCCGCAAGTCCGCCCTTGGTACACTTCTGCAAGCGCGTTGGTCGCCTGAGGTCGTTACGTCGTTCAGGGTTCGCCCCGACAAAAGACCTTGGTGCTTCCGATCGCTGATGCACTGGACGTACGAACTTCCGACGACCGGACCGACCTCAGGACCAGGAGAGCCTCGACCCGATGCCAGCGAACACCACCCCGGCAGGCACGCCCGCCGGCGATGCAGCGGTGGCGGAGCGGTTTGACGCGTCAGGGGGCTCTGTGGCGGCGGCACTACGAGGTGCGACCCGTGCAACCTTGCACCGGGCAATCGGACTGCGAGATCGCCTGGCCGGACCTACTGACCCTGCCGACATCGACACGGACGCCACCCCGGTGGCCCCAGAAGACGTACGTGGCTTGGTGCTCCGGCCCGCACTCCTGGGGTTCGTGGCCATTCTGGCCGTGGCCGTAGGCGGATCGCTGCCGAGCTCGCCATTCAAGCTCGAGATGCCCGGCGCCTGGTTCTTCGGTGAGCCAACGACGGCGTCGCCCAGCCGATGGGGCCTGTACTTCTCCCTGACTGCCGTATACGGCGGCCTACTTCTCTTCATGCGGGTGTGGTGGGGGATGTCCCGGCTCTACCGCAGTCGTCATGGCGTGCCCGTCCGGACGTTGGCCGGTGTCTTTGCCCTGTGGTCACTGCCCATCTTGGTCATCGCACCGTTGTTCAGTCGCGATTCCTACTCCTATGCGGCTCAGGGCGAGATGGTGAGTCGTCACATGAACCCGTACTTGTACGGGCCTTTCGAATTGGGCAACAACTCGTATACGGCTCCGGTCGATCCCCTGTGGGGCAACTCACCGGCACCCTATGGCCCGTTCTTTCTTCAGCTCGATGGGCTGATTGCTCGGATCACCTTCCACAATGAACTCGCCACCATCGTGGTGTTGCGCCTCCTGGCCCTAGTGGGCGTGGTGCTGATCGCCGTCTGCGTTCCTCGGCTGGCCCGGCTCTACAACCGGGACGGCGCTGAACTCTTCACGCTGATGGTTCTCAACCCGGTGACGATCTTCCATCTCATCGGAGGTGGCCACAACGATGCACTGATGTTGGGTCTGCTGGTCGCCGGTCTGACTGCGGCCAAGGAGCGCCATCCCATCGTTGGAGTCCTGTTGTGCAGCCTGGCCACTGCCGTCAAGGCGCCAGCCGCATTGGGCGTGCTCTATATCGGCTGGAGCTGGCTGGGCCCAGGCCTGCCCGTGCGCGACCGCATCCGTCCGGTGGTCACATCGGGATTGATCGGAGTCGGTGTGCTCGGCGCGTTCTCGTTCGTGAGTGGTCTGGGTTGGGGATGGGTCTCGGTGCTCGGCACCCCCGGGGTGGTCCGGTCCTGGACGGCGCCGACCACGTCTGCCGCCTTTGCCCTTGCCGGCGTGGCTCATGTCACGCACATGGGAATCGGGCTGACCGCCGTGCTTTCGTTAACCCGGTTCATCGGGATGGTGGGAGCACTCGTGGCTGGCGCGTGGCTGCTCCTCAACAGTGACCGGATCGGGACACTCAAGGCGCTGGGTCTCACCCTGCTCCTCTTCGTACTGCTCGGTCCGGTGGTTCAGCCCTGGTATCTCTCGTGGGGCTTGGTGCTCCTTGCCCCGGTGGCGTTCGGTCAGCTTCGATCGCTGGTCATCGGACTGTCGATGGTCACGGCATTCATCGAGTTGCCTGGCGGCCCCCAACTTCTCAGCAGCCTGCTCCATGGCGATCCACTGCAGATCGTGCTGACGTTGCTGTGGATCCTCTTCGTCCTCACGGTGCCGCTCTCGCCGGCCTTGGCGGCACCGAGTAGAGGCCGAGCCGTCGAGCGCACGCCAGCCACCTGAGCCACCTCGAGCGCCGGCTGGTCCGGTGGACGGTGGACGGAGCAGACGTCAGAGCATCCGCTGCATCACCATGACGTCGAGCCACCGGTTGAACTTCCTGCCCACCTCGCGCTCGATGCCGACGATGTCGAACCCGCAGGCCTGGTGGAGGGCGATCGACCCCTCGTTGTTTCCGCCGATCCGGGCGACCATGGTGTGGAAGCCGTGCAATGTGCTCAGTCGTACGAGTTCGTCCATCAACGCACGGCCGACCCCAAGCCCCCGCTGTCCTTCGATCACGTAGACAGAGTTCTCCACGGTGGTGGCATAGGAGGGGCGGTCTCGGAACGGCGAGAGGGAGCCGAACCCGACGATGACGCCCGTAGCATCACGGGCGACGATGGCTGGATGGGTGCTGGCGTGCTCATGCATCCAGACGAGTTGTTCGGGCGCCGTGCGCGGCACCTGGTCGAACGTAGAGGTGGAGGAGAGAACTTCCGCGTTATAGATGGCGCGAATGGCTTCGGCGTCAGCAAGCTCGGCCAGGCGGACGTCCATCTGGGCGATGGTAGCCAGGTTCGAGGGCCTTCTCGGACCCGGGCTGTCCAAGGGCACCTGGGTAGGGGTATGCTCTCCGCTCTTGCTGCTCTACGGAGCCGCAGGCCCCTGTAGCTCAGTGGCAGAGCACCTCCATGGTAAGGAGGGGGTCGTGGGTTCAATCCCCACCGGGGGCTCGCCCGTGGCGGCGTAGCTCAGTTGGTTAGAGCACACGGCTCATAATCGTGGGGTCGCCGGTTCGAGTCCGGCCGCCGCTACTAGTTCACGTCTCGGGACGCAGGGCACCTGAGACATCGAAGGTCAGAAGTCAAGCAAGTCAGCAGTACGAGGCAGCGCAGGTCAGGCAGGACCGTAGGTCCGACAAGGGAGTCACCGTGGCAAAGAACGAAAAGCGCATCCAGGTCACCCTGGCGTGTGAGGAGTGCAAGCGGCGCAACTACATCACCACCAAGAACAAGGTGAACGATCGTGAGCGGATCGAGATGAAGAAGTTCTGCAACTGGGAGCGCCGACACACCGTCCACAAGGAGACCCGCTGACCTGAGCCCATGGCGGCCCGAAGCTCGGGCCGCCGTCGCCTAGGCCCTCACCCGTCGTGGGTGGTAGCCTTAAGGGCCGTCCCTTCGTGCGCCTACGGGTGCGCGTCTTGGCGGTCGACAGAGGGCAGTAGCTCAACTGGTAGAGCACCGGTCTCCAAAACCGGCGGTTGGGGGTTCAAGTCCCTCCTGCCCTGCTCTGCGTTAGAGCAGTACCCGTGGCGAAGGCTGTGGCCGAAGGAATTAACACGTGAACCGAGAACAGAAGCGATCCATGGAGCGGCAAGGCCAGGACCCCGAAGGGGAGTCCGCGGCCAAGCGTCAGCCTGCCCAGACACGTAGTCCTGTCAAGCGTGAGCCGTTCCGACTCGGGCAGTTCTTCCGCGAGGTCCGTTCCGAGTTGCGGCAGGTGGCTTGGCCGAACCGGGCCGAAGTCATCAACTACACCACGGTGACTCTGGTCACCCTTCTGAGCCTGATGGCTCTGATCTTCGTTCTCAACTACGCCTTCGCTCGTGGCGTCCTCTGGCTCTTCAAGCCCTGATCGGTGATGACTGTGACCAATGACGTGACCCCCACCCCTGATGCCGACGAGGCCGTGCTCGATGCAGTGGCGCCCGAGGAGGCTGTCGCCGATCCCGTCTCCGAGGAGGCTGTCGCTGACGAGGCTCTGACGATTGATGACGAAGAGGAGGGCGAGTTCGAAGATGACGAGCCCTTCGTCATCAGCCCCTACGACCAGCCAGGACGCTGGTTCGTCGTCCACACCTACGCCGGGTACGAGAACAAGGTGAAGTCCAACCTGCACAGTCGGACTGTGTCGATGGGCATGGAGGACCGGATCTACGAGGTCGTCATCCCGATGGAGGACGTCACCGAGTTCAAGAACGGCAAGAAGGTCGTCGTCCAAAAGAAGGTCTTTCCCGGCTATCTGCTGTGCCGCTGCGAGCTTGACGACGACAGTTGGGCCGTCATCCGAAACACCCCTGGCGTCACGGGGTTCGTAGGTCCCGGCACCAAGCCCACGGCGCTCTCCCGCAAAGAGGTGGAGGGCATCCTCCACGTCAAGGTGGAAGGCGTCGAGGCACCGGCCAAGCGCACGCGGACCCGCCTGGAGCACGAGGTGGGAGAGACCGTGCGGGTGAAGGAGGGGCCGTTTGCCGACTTCTCCGGACAGGTCGCAGAAATCAACGAAGACCAGCTCAAACTCAAGGTGCTGGTCAACATCTTCGGACGGGAGACCCCCGTCGAGCTCGAGTTCAGCCAGGTGGCCAAGCTCTAGGCACTGCCAGCAGGCAGACCACCACCCGGCCACCCACTGTTAAGGAGATCCCATGGCCCCCAAGAAGCCGATCGCAATCGTCAAGATCCAACTGCCCGCAGGCGGGGCAACCCCCGCGCCTCCCGTCGGTACGGCCCTAGGCCCACACGGCGTGCAGACGATGGATTTCGTCAAGCAGTACAACGCCGCCACCGAGAAGCAGGCTGGCTCCATCATTCCCGTGGAGATCTCGATCTACGAGGACAGGACGTTCTCGTTCGTCCTGAAGACCCCGCCCGCCGCTGCGTTGCTTCGCCAGGCCGCCGGCCTCGAAAAGGGCGCTTCCACCGCAGGACGCGACCAGGTGGGAACGGTGACAGACGCACAGATCGCCGAGATCGCCCAGATCAAACTGCCTGACCTCAACACGACCGACCTTGAGATGGCCAAGCGCCAGGTGGCGGGCACAGCCCGCTCCATGGGCATCGCCGTCGCCGGCTGACCGCACACCACCGCACGAACGAACGGAAGAGCATCTGATGTCCAGGGGAAAGAAGTACACCGCCAGCATCGCCGGGATTGACCGCCAGCACCTCTACACGGCCGTCGAGGCCGTCGACATGGTGAAGGCGTCGGCCAAGGCCTCCTTTGATGAGACCGTCGAGTTGGCGGTTCGGCTCGGAGTCGACCCCCGCAAGGCCGACCAGATCGTGCGAGGCACCATCTCCTTGCCTGCTGGCACAGGACGGACCGCCCGCGTGGCCGTGTTCGCGGCCGGAGAGAAGGCCGCCGAAGCACGGGCCGCCGGAGCTGATGTGGTGGGAGCGGACGACTTGGTCGCCAGGGTCCAGGGCGAAGGGTTCCTCGAGTTCGATATCGCCATCGCCACTCCCGACATGATGGGACAGGTCGGAACGCTCGGCCGGGTGCTCGGCCCTCGTGGTTTGATGCCCAACCCGAAGACGGGCACCGTGACCGACGATGTCGAGCGGGCCGTCAACGAGTTCAAGGGCGGCAGGGTGGAGTACCGCACCGACAAGGTGGGTAACGTGCACATCCGGGTGGGCAAGGCGTCGTTCGAGCCAGCCCAGCTCTTGGAGAACATCTACGCCGTCATGGACGAACTCCACCGCGTCAAGCCGGCCTCGTCGAAGGGCCGCTATGTCCGCTCGGTCACCGTCTCGTCGACCATGGGCCCTGGAGTCCATATCGATCCGGCTCGATCACGTGCCAACGATGAGGCCCTGGCTGCTTCGGCCTGATCGTTCCACTGATCAGGTCGCCGCATCTGATCGCACCTCACCAACCTGACAACCGAAGCTCAGAATCCAGGCTGGCCACAGCCGTCAAGGATGCGCTAAGGTCATTAATCCAAGATCTATAGAACTGCCGTAGACCTCCGGTGCGCCGCTAACCCGGCGCCGAAGGGACCCGATGGGTCCGCCTGATGAGGCGTTCCGCTTCGAGCAACTGCTCGTGCGTTGCCACTCGATGGTGTCTACGGCCCGAATCTGAGCGAATCGCTCGGTGGAGGCACGATGGACAATCCGAGGCCGGAGAAAGTCGCAGTAGTCGACGAGGTGAAGTCACGCCTCGAGGCTTCTGATGGCGCCGTCTTGACCGAGTACCGCGGCATGACTGTTGCCGAACTCGCTGATCTGCGCCGCGAGTTGGCCGCAGCGGGCAGCGATTACAAGGTGTACAAGAACACCTTGGTTCGCCTGGCCGTGGCTGGCGGCCCTCAAGAGGGCGTGTCTGACTTGCTCACTGGGCCCACCGCCATTGCCTTCGTGCAGGGTGACGTGTCCGCTGTGGCCAAGGCTCTCCGCGACTTCGCCAAGGGCAATCCGAACTTGATCGTCAAGGGCGGTGTTGTCGGTGATTCGGTGATGTCGGCAGCAGACATCAACGTCCTGGCTGACCTTCCGCCCCGAGACACCATGCTGGCCCAGCTGGCCGGTGGCTTGGCCGCCCCGCTCCAGCAGCTGGCCGGTCTCGTCCAGGCGCTGCCTCGCAATCTCGCCTACGGCTTGTCTGCGCTGCTCGACCAGAAGCGTGCCGGTGCCCCAGCAGAAGAGGCCCCAGCAGAAGAGGCTCCTGCCGCTGAAGCAGAGGCCCCAGCAGAAGAGGCTCCCGCTGATGAGGCTCCTGCCGCTGAAGCAGAGGCCCCAGCAGAAGAGACTCCCGCTGATGAGGCTCCTGCCGCTGAATCAGAGGCCCCGTCGGAGAGCGGAGAGGCCCCCGCAGAGTCGACCGACGAAGGTGGCGACACCCCCGCCGAGTAGCAACAGATCCGTAGCACCGCAGATCGAATCACCTCAGACCGAACCACAAACGAAGAACAGGAACAAGGAGCAACCACGATGGCTGGAAGCCTCACAAAAGATCAGATTCTGGACGGCATCGCCGAGCTGTCCGTCTTGGAGCTCAGTGAGCTCCTCAAGGAGTTCGAAGAGCGCTTCGGCGTGACCGCCGCTGCCCCGGTGGCTGTGGCTGCTGCCGCCCCAGCCGCAGCAGGCGGCGATGCTGGCGCTGGCGGCGAGGAGCAGACGGAGTTTGACGTCATCCTCACCGCTGCTGGCGACAAGAAGATCCAGGTCATCAAGGAGGTGCGCGCCCTGACCAGCCTGGGCCTCAAGGAGGCCAAGGATCTGGTGGACGGTGCCCCTCAGCCTGTGCTCGAGAAGGCCAAGAAGGACGATGCCGAGAAGGCGAAGGCCCAGCTCGAGGGTGCCGGCGCCACCGTCGAACTCAAGTAGTCCGCCGCTCCGGTCCCGGTGCGCCCACGAGGCGTCCGGGGCCGGGAGATGGCGACATATCGCAGGCCCGGGCACAGTGCTCGGGAGCACCGGCCCCTGGGGTCGGAATCCTTGACTGGTGCGTCGGGCTCACGTAGCCTGACGACGCCGATCCCAAGGGTTCCCCCGCGCGGGTTGTGATCTTGTGCGCTAACGGATAAGATCCCCGTTTGTCGTGCCTGCCCCTGTCGCCTCTCCAGCATTCTTCGCTGGGTGACGCGCGCCCCGACATCCCTGACGGCCGCTTCGGCGGTGGCTGTTGAACGCTGACCGCACCTCGCCGATTTTGCTCGACAGTTCGCAGTACTGCAGTTCCCCGCTTTTGCACCATCCGCCTCGAAACTGGGAGGAGTAGGCCTTGCCTACACGGTCCAACAACCGTTTTTCGTTCGCCAACATTGACGAGGCTCTGCCGCTGCCAGACCTGGTGGCCATTCAGCGGGACTCCTTCAAGTGGTTCCTTGACCGCGGACTCGCTGAGACATTCGGCGACATCAGCCCGATCGAGGACTTCACGGGCCAGCTGAGCCTTGAGCTCGAGTTCGACCCGATGGACCCCGACCTGCGCCCACCTCCGAAGTTCTCGGTGGAGGAGTGCAAGGAAAAGGACATGACCTACGCAGCGCCTGTCTTCGTGCGCGCTCGGTTCATGAACGCCCTCACCGGTGAGATCAAGGAGCAGACGGTCTTCATGGGGGACTTCCCCGTCATGACCGACAAGGGCACCTTCATCGTCAACGGAACCGAGCGCGTCGTCGTCTCTCAGCTCGTGCGCTCACCGGGTGTCATCTTCCAGCCCGGTCGGGATGCCAAGACGGTGTTCACCGGCACCATCCACCCCTACCGAGGTGAGTGGATCGAGTTCGATGTCGAGGCCAAGCCTGGCAAGGACGTCACCGCCGGCACCCGCGTGGCCCGCAAGCGTCGCTTGTCGCTCTTCGTGCTTCTTCGTGCCCTCGGCTACGAAGACCAGGGATTCTTGGAGCGCTTCGTCAGCCACTTCGACTTCCTCGAGGGTCAGTGGGAGAAGGAGCAGAACCTCGCCCCGACGCGTGAAGAGGCCCTGCTCGAGATCTACAAGCGCGCCCGCCCCGGCGAGCCACTGTCGGTCGAAGCAGCCCGCCAGTACTTCGAAAACGCCTTCTTCAACCCCAAGCGCTACGACCTCACGCGGGTCGGTCGCTACAAGCTCGACCGGAAGCTCGGCCCAGAGATCGAGCGGATCTCGGACATCTTGAAGATCGACCTCGAGCGTCCAGCGCCCGGCCAAGGCGTTCTCAGCCCGTCGGAGATTTTGGCATCGTCGACCTACATGCTTCACCTGGCCAAGCACATGGCCGACGGTGAGTCTCATTACCGCATCGACGATCAGGACCACTTCGCCAACCGTCGCATCCGTTCGGTCGGTGAGTTGATCCAGAACCAGGTCCGCGTTGGACTGTCCCGCATGGAGCGGGTCGTGCGTGAGCGCATGACCACCCAGGACGTCGAGGCCATCACGCCCCAGACCCTGATCAACATTCGTCCCGTGGTTGCTGCGGTCAAGGAGTTCTTCGGAACCAGCCAGCTCAGCCAGTTCATGGACCAAAACAACCCGCTCTCGGGTCTGGCCCACAAGCGTCGTCTGTCTGCCCTCGGGCCGGGTGGCCTCTCCCGTGAGCGCGCCGGCTTCGAGGTTCGTGACGTCCACACGTCGCACTACGGCCGCATGTGCCCCATCGAGACCCCGGAAGGCCCGAACATCGGTCTGATCGGCTCGTTGGCCACCTATGCCCGAGTGAACGAGTACGGCTTCATCGAGACTCCCTACCGCAAGGTCGTTAACGGCCAGGTGACCAAGGAGATCGTCTACCTGGCTGCCGACGAGGAAGAAGAGCACGTTATCGCCCAGGCTTCGGCCGCCCTCGATGACACGGGGCACTTCAGCGAAGATCGCGTCCTGGTGCGTCGTGGGCCTCAAGGTACCGGCGTGCGGGTTGGGGCAGTGTCCACCTCCTACGGCACGACCTCGGAGATTGACTTCGTGCCGCCGTCCGAGGTCGACCTCATGGACGTTTCGCCCAAGCAGATCGTCTCGGTGTCGACCGCCTTGATCCCCTTCGTCGAGCACGACGACGCCAACCGTGCCCTCATGGGCGCCAACATGCAGAAGCAGGCCGTTCCGCTCGTGGTGTCCGAAGCTCCGTACATCGGCACCGGTGTCGAGGCCCGAGCGGCCCGTGACGCCGGCGACGTGGTGATGGCTGAGGGCGACGGGACAGTCGTCGACGTGTCCGCCGATCACATCACCGTCGAATACAAGGCTGGCGCCAAGGACTCGGCGGGCACGGTGCTGGGCAAGAAGACCTATCGGCTCGCCAAGTTCCGCCGATCGAACCAGAACACGGCCATCAACCAGAAGGCATTGGTCGACGAGGGTCAAAAGGTCGTCTCTGGAGACGTGTTGGCAGATGGTTCCGCCACCCACAACGGCGAGTTGGCCCTGGGTAAGAACCTCCTCGTGGCCTTCATGCCGTGGGAGGGCTACAACTACGAAGACGCCATCATCCTCTCCGAGCGTCTGGTCAAGGACGACGTCCTCACCTCGATCCATATCGAGGAGCATGAGGTCGATGCCCGAGACACCAAGCTGGGTGCCGAGGAGATCACACGGGACATCCCGAACCTTTCCGAGGAGATCCTGGCCGACCTTGACGAGCGCGGGATCATTCGCATCGGTGCCGAGGTCGGACCTGGTGACGTGCTCGTCGGCAAGGTGACCCCCAAGGGTGAAACCGAGCAGACTCCCGAAGAGCGCCTTCTGCGGGCCATCTTCGGCGAGAAGGCCCGCGAGGTGCGTGACACCTCGCTCAAGGTTCCTCATGGCGAGCAAGGCACGGTCATCGACGTTCGTGTGTTCTCCCGTGACGATGCTCACGAGTTGCCACCGGGCGTGGAGCAGTTGGTCCGGGTCTACGTCGCCCAGAAGCGCAAGATCTCCGAGGGCGACAAGTTGGCCGGCCGTCACGGCAACAAGGGCGTCATCTCCAAGATCCTTCCGATCGAAGACATGCCCTACCAGGCCGATGGCACTCCTGTCGACATCGTCTTGAACCCCCTTGGCGTTCCGAGCCGGATGAATGTCGGCCAGGTCCTCGAGTCCCACCTGGGCTATGCAGCTCGCTGGGGCTGGGACGGCGCAGGCGAGTTCGCCACCCCGCCGCTTCGTGGCACCGAGACCAAGACGCGGCCCCGGACGGAGCCTTCGGTGTGGGTGTCGACCCCGGTCTTCGATGGTGCCCACTGGGACGAAGAGGATCAGGCAGGACGTCACCCGACGATCCAGCAGATCTTCCGGAAGCTCACCCCCGACGGCGAAGACGGATCTGTCCAGGTCAACGACCAGGGCAAGTCCATCCTCTACAACGGTCGCACCGGTGATGCCTACGACAACCCGGTGTCGGTCGGCTTCGTGTACATCTTGAAGCTCCACCACTTGGTGGACGACAAGATCCACGCTCGGTCCACTGGCCCCTACTCGATGATCACCCAGCAGCCCTTGGGCGGTAAGGCCCAGTTCGGTGGCCAGCGATTCGGCGAGATGGAGGTGTGGGCGCTCGAAGCCTTTGGCGCTGCATATGCCCTCCAGGAGCTGTTGACGATCAAGTCTGACGACGTCCTCGGCCGAGTCAAGGTCTACGAGGCCATCGTGAAGGGGGAGAACATCCCCGAGCCGGGGATTCCCGAGAGTTTCAAGGTGCTCATCAAGGAAATGCAGTCGCTCTGCTTGGACATCGAAGTCCTGGCCCCGGGTGGCGAAGAAATCGAGATGCGCGAGCTCGACGAGGACGTCTTCCGGACGGCCGAAGAGCTCGGGATCGACATCAGCCGACCAGAGCGCGGGTCGGATGAGGAAGACGCCCGTCGCGCTGCGGAAAGGGGATTCTGATGCTGGACGTCAACGAGTTCGATCAGCTGCGAATCGGGTTGGCCACGGCCGACTCCATTCGGGGGTGGTCCAACGGTGAGGTCAAGAAGCCGGAGACCATCAACTACCGCACGCTTCGTCCCGAAAAGGACGGCCTCTTCTGCGAGAAGATCTTCGGTCCCACTAAGGACTGGGAGTGCTATTGCGGGAAGTACAAGCGCGTGCGCTTCCGCGGCATCATCTGCGAGCGCTGTGGCGTAGAGGTCACCCGCTCGAAGGTGCGTCGTGAGCGGATGGGCCACGTCGAGTTGGCGGCACCCGTCGTGCACATTTGGTACCTGCGCGGTACCCGTAGCTGGCTGGCCTACCTGCTCATGGGCACTGAAGCCCGTGAGGAGCTCAAGGCCAAGCAGCTGGAGAAGGTCATCTACTTCGCAGCGAACTTGGTTACCTGGGTCGACGAGGAGAAGCGGCACGCCGATCTCCCCGATCTGGAGGGTGCCCTCCGCGAAGAGATCGCCGACATCGAAAAGAAGCGCGATGTCGACATCGACCGCCGGTTCAAGGCGCTAGAGACTGAGTTGGCCGACCTGGAAAAGGGTGGGGCAAAGGACGCGGAGATCAAGGCCCGCCAGCGTCTGGTGGACAAGGAGATCGCCTCCGCTCGCGAGCGCTATCAGGAGGAGATCGACCTGGCGCAACGCGCCTTCGACGAGTTCAAGACCCTGCATTCGCGCAAGATCATCGAGGACGAGTCGCTTTGGCGTGAGCTGTGCAGCCGCTACGGAGATGACCGTTTCGGCGAGGGCAAGTACTTCGAAGGCGGCATGGGTGCCGAGACGATCACCCAGCTGATCGACCGCATCGACCTCGATGCCGAGGAGATCAAGCTCCGCGAGATGGTGGAGGCGGCCGACGGCCGTAAGCCCCTCTCGGCCCAGCGGCGACAGAAGGCCATCAAGCGCCTCAAGATCGTGACGGCGTTCAACCGCCGCGATGAGAATGGCAACCGGATCAACGACCCTCGGGCCATGATCCTCGACGCCGTGCCGGTCATCCCGCCCGACCTGCGCCCCATGGTGCAGCTCGACGGTGGCCGGTTCGCCACGTCGGACCTGAACGACCTC
>CAIQOJ010000090.1 GCA_903873395.1 uncultured Acidimicrobiaceae bacterium | reverse complement strand
CGACCCGCACCCGATCTTCCCCCATGGTCAGGTGCCAGTAGCTGACCACTTGGTCAGCCCCCAGAACGGCTCGCTTCGTGCGGGCCGTTCTGCACGTCCACGCTCCGTCGCTCGTCCGGTGGGTCAGGTAGTGGCCGCACGCCAGTGGGCGAGCACATCCCCCAAGGTCTGATCCAGTGGGACCGATGGTGCCCATCCTGTGTCCTCGGCGAGACGGGACGGGTCCCCTCGGAGCACGGGGACCTCAACAGGCCGGACGAGATCAGGATCGACTCGAAGGCTGACGTCACTTCCGGCCAAGGACAGGAGCCCATCGGCGATCTCCTGGATCGAGACGTCCCGACCTGAGCAGACGTTGTAGGTCGTTCCTGGTTGACCTGACGTCACGAGCATGCGATAGGCACGGACCACGTCGCGAACATCCGTGAAATCTCGACGTGCCGACAGGTTGCCGACCGGGATGTCCGACGCCCCGGACCGCTGCGCCTCGATGATCCGTTTGGCTAGCCCCGAAACTGCGAAGTTGGGCGACTGCCCGGGACCGACGTGGTTGAAGGGACGCACCACAATCACCCGCTGCCCGTGGCCCAGCCATGCCTGAGTGCACAAGGCCTCCGACGCCAACTTGGATGCGGCATACGGGGTGAGCGGTGCCGTGGGCGACAACTCGGTCAGCGGCAGCTGCGCTGGGTCAGTCACCGCACCGTAGACCTCGGCCGAACTGGTGACCAAGACCGTCGGGTCTGAACCGCACTGTCGGGCTGCAGCCAACAGGGCGCCCGTACCCAGCACGTTGACCTCCAGGACACGCAAGGGCTCGTCCCACGACTGGCCCACATGGGTCATGGCAGCAAGGTGATAGATGGCATCGGGAGCGGCGGCCGTCACGGCTTCCAGCAGAGCGGCAGGATCGGTGATCTCCACCTCTTGATCGATCTGGACGACCTCGTCTCCCTCCGCTCGGAGGTGGTCAGCAAGCCAGGTGCCGACGAAGCCTCGGCCGCCGGTGATCAGGGAGCGCACGACGGGCACCCTAGTTGGCCACACAGGGGCTGGTGCACGTCAGGCACCTCGTCGTGACCGGACCGCCATCCGATAGGCCTCGGCATGGGTCGCAGCACTCGACTGCCAGGTGTGGCGGGCGGCAATCTCCGAGCCGAGTACCCGCCGTTCGGCCACTCCTGGACCATCGCCACCGCCCAACAGCAGATCGAGGGCATCGGACAACGACGCTCGATCCCCCGGCGCCACCAACAGAGCACTCGACCCAGCCACCTCCTCCATGGCCGTGCCT
This sequence comes from uncultured Acidimicrobiaceae bacterium, assembly GCA_903873395.1. Lineage (GTDB taxonomy): Bacteria > Actinomycetota > Acidimicrobiia > Acidimicrobiales > RAAP-2 > Bog-756. The sequence continues at coordinate 6,003 of CAIQOJ010000090.1, read as the reverse complement.
GACGTCGTCACCAATGGTGCGCCAACAGCCAAGGCTTCGAGCGCAGGCAGGCCGAAGCCCTCATACAGCGACGGATAGGCGACGGCTGCGGCTGACCGCAGTAGGGCGGGAATGTCGTCGTCTGCGACATACCCTGTGCGCACGATACGGTCCGGCACTGCCGTGGCGGCAACGGCTCGCTCCACGGCGTCTCCTCCCCATCCCCGGCCGCCAGCCAGGACCAGCAGCGCATCGGGATGGCGGTTGGCAATGTCGTCGAAGGCTCGGACGAGCGTGGGGACATCCTTCCTGGGTTCGAGCGTCCCCACGAAGACCACCAGGGGCCTCCCGGGTACGAAGCGAGCATCCAGGCGAGTCAGCCTTGCGGCATCAGCCCCGGCGAAAGGCTCGTCGGGCGAGAACCGATCGGTGTCCACGCCATGAGGGGCCACGACCACCTCGGCTCGGACATCGCACCACCGATGGAGTGCCTCGGCCGTGGTCGCACTGGGGCACACCACCACTGCCGCCCGTGTCGCAGCATGTGCAATCGCCCGCCGGAACAGCACGACCTTCGACCGCTCGTGCCAGTCGGGCTCGTCAAAGAAGCTCAGATCGTGAACGGTCACCACCGAAGGCACGGGAGACGATGCCGGCATCGTGTAGTGCGGTCCGTGATGCACCTCGGCCTTCATGTCCTCCAAGACGGCGGCCAGGCGGTATCTCTCCCAGGCCAGACGGAGTGGTCGCGGTCCAGGAGCTGCTCCCCTGACCTCAGCCCCCGGGGCTTCCACCTCCCAACGGGCACGGTCGTCTTTGCGGGAGCACAGCACAAGATCGACGTCGTCTCGACGGTCGAGAGCGCGGGCAAGTTGCAAGATGTAATGACCAGCACCGACCGGGCGATCGGGAACTGCACTCACGTCAAGCATGACTCGCACCGCCTCGTCAGCGGACATGGCCCCGGCCTCGTTCTGCGACGGTCTGTGCCCAGATCTCGGCGTGACGCCTGGCGATGACCGTCCACGCCAGCTCTGCCGCCCGTGCTGCACCGCGGTCCACGAGTTCCGCACGAAGCTGGTCATCGGTGGCCACGGCCAGGAGGCCTTCGGCGATGGCCTCAGTGTCTCCGGGGTCGACCTCGAAGGCTGCCCCTTCGGTGCTGGGCAAGGGGCTGGCCACCACGGGTGTGCCCACAGCCATGGCTTCGACCGGAGGGAGGCCGAAGCCCTCGATGAGCGGCACATAGGCCAAGAGTCGAGCCGAGGCGTATAAGCCCGACAGCACCGGGGACGATACCGAGCCAGCCAGTACGACGCCGGGCTGAGGATCGACCTGCGCACCCCACCCCGACGGGCCGACCATCACAAGGGGCCAGGGGTCGGGCAAACGGTCACGGACGGCGCCATAGGCCTCGACGAGGCGTTGGAGGTTCTTCCGAGGCTCGAGCGTTCCCACGGACAGCAGAAAAGGCCCCGTCACCCCGAGGCTGGCGAGATGGGCGGCTGCGCCTGAGCGATCCGGTGGAGGAAGGTGATCCGAGCCCATGGGGACGATACTGATCGCCTCGTGCGATGCCCCAGCGTCGATGAGATCGTGGGCCACAACCCCTGCGGGCACGATGAACCGGTCGGCTCGGGTCAATGCCCGCCGGAGCGCTGCTTCGTGCCATCGCCGACCTCTCGGCGGATAGGCGTCAGGAATCCGGCGCCACAACAGATCGTGCACTGTCACGACCAGCGGGGTCCGCCCGGTTGCCATCGTGGCCAGCGACGTGGCATGCACCACGTCGAAACCCGATGGCGCACGAACCACACCGTGGTCCCAGGCTCGCGTCAGCAGTGGTGCGGGCAGGCGAGAGATGCGCTGGGGATGTCCGATGCTGGACAACGGGTCGGTGCCGCCGTTGCGATGAGTTGAGCGGCTCGCCACCAGGGTGACGTCGGGTGAGCCCTCGTCCATGGCATCGAGCCCTTGGAGCAGTCCGAGGACATAGGTACCGATGCCTCCGGCGGCCGACCGGCGCAACTGTTGAGCCATCAACAACACGTCCAGGCTGCTCATCGTCGCGCCTCCACCGCGTCGCGATAGAGATCGGACAACCCCGTTGCGCACGCGTCCCACGTGAACAGCGCACCACGGGCCCGGCCGCGGGTCACAAGTGCATCGACGTCAGGCCCGCCATCGAGTACCTCGACCAGGCGATCAGTGAGTGCACCGACATCTCCTGGTGGGACGGTCCATGCGCCGTCGCCGACCACCTCGGGCACGGCCCCAGCCGCCGTGGCCACCACCGGAACGCCGGCCACCATGGCTTGGAGGGGAGGGAAGCCAAATCCTTCATACTTCGACGGATAGGCAAGTACCGACGCACGACGGAGCGCTGCCGCTAGGCCTGCATCGTCCAAATAGCCCGGTCGGATGATCCGGTCACGAACCGGCGACTGAGCCACGGCGGCACCAAAGCGCTCCGCACCCCATCCGTCACCGCCGACCACGACCAAGGCCACATCAGGGTGTCTCCTGGCCACCTCGCCGAACGCCTCGACCAGCATGGGGTAGTCCTTCCGAGGCTCGATGGTGCCAATGGCCAGTACGTAACGCTGACAACCATCGGGCAGGTCGATCATCGGAGGATGCGCCGAGTCGTCGGCCGGGGGAAGCACAGGCACGCCGGGGGCCACCGTGCGCACCCGTGTGGGGTCGACATCGAATACGTCGATCACCTCGCGCGCCACGAAGTCCGAGTCGGTATGGACCCACGCCCCTTCAGCCACCGCTCGTCGGATCAGGCGTGGATAGGCCAGCGTGGGCGGGTCGCAGAGCTCCGGGTAGAGAACAACTGTCAGGTCGTGGACCGTGACCACACGAGCCGCCCGTCGAGTCGGGGGAACGACGAAGTTGCCGCCGTGGACCACATCGAGTGGACCCGTGAACCATTCAAGTGGCGGCCAGGACCATCGACCCCAGGCGGCGTGCAAGGGTCGCGCGGGCATGGGGCGCTGTGCAGTGGCAGCACCAGTGGGCACTCGCTCGTCGATCCCATGCCGCAATCGCCACGAAATGGCGAACGCGGTGACGTCGAGGTCGGGTCGGCCGACCAGGCCGTCCAGTGCACCGCCGCAGAAGACCCCGATCCCGGTCGGACGGCCGAGGAGCGGAGTGGCATCGAATCCGACTCGCAGGCGATCACGCGTGACAGTCGCTGGTCGCTCCGGCGGCACCCTGGGAGCCTTGCACATCCCCAGGCTGACACCGAGACGCAGACCCACATCGCTCACGCCGGCCATAGCTGAGCCGTCTGGATACCCAGGTGACGCGACCCGTCACGGAACAGCCTTGCACTGGTCAGAGGAAGGGAGACGAGGCGAGGCAGTCCACCACCGGCGCTAGCCTTCCGCCATGACAGCCGCGACCACCGAGGACGCCCAGCCCGCCGCTCCTGGATCAGGGGCCACTCTCGCGAGGTGGCCGGCATGATCACCGCGCTGGCCGGAGGCGTCGGTGCCGCTCGACTCCTACGAGGCATGATCGAGGTCATCCCACCAGAGAGCATTACGGCCATCGTGAACGTGGGTGACGACACCGACCTCCACGGCCTACACATCTCCCCGGATCTGGACACGGTCCTCTACACCTTGGCTGATGCCATCAATCCCGAGACGGGATGGGGCCTGGCTGGCGAGACGTGGCGGGTGATGGAGTCCCTTGGAAAACTGGGCGGAATCACCTGGTTCAACCTGGGTGACCAGGACCTCGCCACCCACTGCTATCGGACCCAGCGGCTCCATGAGGGTGCCGGGCTAGCCGAGGTGACTGCCGAGTTGGCCAACTCCTTCGATGTCGGCATCCGCATGCTTCCGGTCACGGATGATCCCCTGCGGACCCGACTCACCCTCGTCGACGGGACTGAGGTGGGCTTCCAGGAATACTTCGTCAAACTGCACCATGACGTCGCCGTGCGCTCCATTCGCTTCGACCAGGCTGAGCACGCCCGCCCAGGTCCGGGCGTGCTCGACGCCGTGGCAGGGGCGGAGACCATCGTGCTCTGCCCCTCGAATCCCGTGATCTCCATCGACCCGCTACTTGCCGTGCCCGGGGTGCGCGCAGCGCTCGAGACTCGCCGGGACAACATCGTGGGCGTCTCGCCCATCGTGGCCGGCGCCGCTCTCAAGGGGCCAGCCGACCGGCTACTCGTGGAGATGGGCTTCCCATCTTCCGTGGTCGGCGTGGCTCGCTGGTATGCACCGTGGGTCGGCACCCTGATCATCGATGAGGCTGACGCAGAACTGGCATCAGCGGTCGAAGCCGAAGGGGTGCGATGCATCGTGGCTCCGACGGTGATGGCTGACGTAGATCGTGCAGCCGACCTGGCTCGGGTGGTCCTCGGTGCCACAGCCTGAGTCGGGACCGAGTTCGTCGTCTACAGGCGACCGAACGGGGCCCCAGGACAGCCCGGTGACACCTGTCCCGGGACTTCAGGTGTTCGCCGTCGAGGGGATCGGGGAGATCCGACCTGGCGATGATCTTGCCGAGGTCCTAGCCGTGGCACTGTGCGAGCCGGGGTCCACGAGCTGTTGGCTACACGATGGCGACGTTCTTGTCGTGACCCAGAAGGTGGTGTCCAAGGCTGAAGGGCGCATCGTCGACTTCGATCCCGAGGTCCCGGGCGCCAAGGAAGCCTTGGTGGCGTCCGAGTCGGTGCGACTGCTCCGGAGACGAGGCGAACTGCTCATCACCGAGACTCGTCACGGTTTTGTGTGCGCCAACGCCGGTATTGATCTCTCCAACGTCGATGCCGGAACGGCGGCACTACTTCCCGTTGATCCTGATCTGTCGGCTCGCCGGATACGGGCAGCCCTTGGCCACCGCCTCGGCGTGGAGGTCGCCATCATCATCAGCGACACGTTTGGGAGGACCTGGCGCAACGGAGTAACGGACGTGGCCATCGGGATCGCCGGGATCGCCGGAGTGGTCGACCTCCGAGGCACCCCGGACGCGACCGGGCGGGTCCTCGAAGCAACCGAGGTGTGCGTTGCCGATGAAGTGGCGGCCGCCGCCGAGCTGGTTATGGGCAAAGACCGTGCCGTGCCTGTTGCCGTTGTCCGCGGCGTCGACCCCACATGGCTGCGCCGTGGCTCAGTAGCCGGCGAAATCGTGCGCGACCCGTCCGGAGATCTGTTCCGATGACTGCCGCAGGGAAACCTGCTCAGGTTGTAACCCCGTGCGTTCGCTTCCGGTCGCACGGGGTCAACGCAACCCTCTAGCGGGTCAGCCGACGTCGAAGAGGTCAACCACAAAGACCAGAGTCTCGTTTGGGCCGATGACCCCACCGGCACCACGGCTGCCGTAGCCCATCTCGGGTGGGATGGTCAGGCGACGACGGCCACCGACCTTCATGCCCTGGACGCCCTGGTCCCATCCCTGAATGACGTGGCCGGCACCAAGGGGGAAGGAGAAAAACTCTCCCCGATCCCACGAGGAGTCGAACTCCGCACCTGTGGACCACGACACGCCCACGTAGTGCACGGTCACCGGCTGACCGGCTACTGCCTCAGCGCCGGTACCTACTTCGAGGTCCTCGCTTGTCAGCTCGTTCGGTGGGGTTCCCTCAGGGATGATGACGGTCGGTTTGGTGTCAGAAGCCATGTACGGATCCTACGGCGTCCGGCACCGTCAGCGGGACCGATGCCCTCCAGAACTCGACCCATTGGACGGCCGTGAACCGGCGCCACCTCCACGGCGAGCGCTCGGAGATGACGGCGCCCCGGAGCGACCCTTCTTGGCCGGTGCACCTGGACGTGCTCCGCCACCTGATCCGCTTGACCCGCCTGGCTTGCTCGACTTGAACGGCTTGCCAGGTCGGGAAGCCTTGCTTGGCGCCCCGGGCTTACCGGGCTTGCCGGGCTTGGCGGAACCGGAGAACTTCCCCGGCTTGCCTGGCTGCGATGTGGTGCTCCGCTTCCCTGGCCGCCCGTCAGATCCCGATCGAGTCGGACGGTCATCGCGATCTGACCTCACGGG
>CAIQOJ010000089.1 GCA_903873395.1 uncultured Acidimicrobiaceae bacterium | reverse complement strand
TCTGTGCCGCTGAAGTTGCCCTTCGGGTCCGTTGACGGGAGTGGACCAACCCAGCGGCGATAGGCGGCCTGCCAATCGGTGGCAATAGCGGTCTGGGCTTCAGCCAAGGGGACCGTGCCCTTGCAGACCAACCTTCTGATCTTGGACTCCAATGTGTCCTTGGTATTCGGGGCTCCACCGGGCTGAGGCCAGAGGTTGGAGGAGTCACTCGGTGCGCCACCCAGCGAGATGGGCACCAGGTGGTCCTCTTCGATGGTTGAGAGATCCCCGGTGATTCCCCAGGCCTTCATCTGTCGCTTCTTGATCGGACTCGTGAAGCTGGATGGCGGCCGCACTGAAGAGGAATAGCCGGAGACGCAGATGGTGGTCGAGATGGTGGCTTGGGTCACCGCAGGGTTGAGGGTGCCCGGGGTGCATGTCCGATCGGGCAGGTAGTTCACCCCAGATCCCGAGATCTTGCATCCCTTCGGCACAGTCGAGCGCATGTCCTGGCCGATGGCCAACGGCGCCTCGGGTGTCGTCGACGTGGTCGTCGCAGACGAGTGCCTGGTGGCCACCAGGGCGATGGCACCGGCGACGAGTGCGACCACCACGATCAAGCCGATCACGACGAAGACCAGCGAGCCACTCGATGACCGAGAGTTCGACGGTGTGGGCCCAGGAGGAGAGACGGGAGGCATCGATGTTCCTTGGTTCAGAGGGCACTACGACCCTCGTGTCGGCGGCGACCTTACTGCCGGGAGGTCTCGGGGACCGACGTCTTCGCCGTGGTGTGGAAAAGAAGGATGCGTGCACATCAGTCGCTCCGACGCTGGCCGTTCCTAGACTTGACCTTCTGCATGAATCGCTCGAGGAGCTCGCCCGATGTCCTTCATTCCTGTGCCCCGCCGAGTGCGCACCGCTCTTGGGTTCCTAGCCGCTGCTGTCGTGGTCATCATGGTGGTCCTGTCGCTGCCCAAGTCGACCCTGACCGAGCCCTCGGCCACCGACGGACTGCCCCATTCGAGCCAGGCATACCAAGCCGCACTTCGCCAAGCCACGTTGCCCAAGGCCCAGAGCCAGCCGGCCATCGTCGTCTACAGCCGCAGCGACGGACAAACACTTGAACCGTCGCAGGTGGCCGCCCTGGGTGCTCAAGCTCCCCGCCTGGCCCAGACCGTGGCCGCCGTCGATCCGACCAGCGCATCGAGCGTGCTCGGCCCCATTCAGGTGAGCAACTCGAAGAAGGTGGCCTTCTCGGTCATTTCGGTCTCCACGGAGCCCAATGCAAATGTGGTGTCGGATCGGATCGGGGCGTTGCGATCGGAGTTGGCGAAGGTGACGCCGACGGGCATCGCCACTCAGGTCACCGGTGGTCCGGCTTTCTCGACCGATATCGGTCATGTCTTCGATGGTGCCGACCTGACCCTGCTCCTGGCCACGGTGATCGTCGTCGCCATCTTGTTGATCATCACCTACCGCTCGCCACTGCTCTGGCTGGTGCCTCTTTTGGTCGTCGGCATGGCTGACCAGGTCTCGGGCCAGCTGGCTGCCGTTCTCGCCCCCCACCTCGGGATCCGCCTTGATGGTGCGGCCACAGGCATCTCCGAGGTGCTCGTCTTCGGCGCAGGCACCGACTACGCCCTCCTGTTGATCGCCCGCTACCGAGAGCAGCTGCGGACTACAGAGGATCGCTTCGCGGCCATGCGAACGGCGGTC
>CAIQOJ010000088.1 GCA_903873395.1 uncultured Acidimicrobiaceae bacterium | reverse complement strand
TTGCTGCCCCCTTCCCGGTGGACGTCACCTTGCCCAGCGGCATCCGGGTGACCGGCACCGTCCCGCTCAGGCTGTCCGCCCCTCAAGCCGGTCCGTGCCGGATCACCTACTCCAGCCATAAAGCCGCCCACAAGGCGGCTGCATGGCTCGACCTGATGGCGCTCGTGGCCTGCGAAACCGACCGACCGTGGACTGCAGTGACGGTGGGACGTGGCGAAACAGGACGTTCGGGCCCCAAAGCCAAGGGAGTGAGTTATTCGGTGACGCCTAGCGAGGCCCAAGCACTCGGGGCGCTCGAGGCGATGGACCTGATCGTCGACCTCTACCGACAAGCACTGCGCGAACCACTCCCCCTGTTCGCCAAACTCTCCCGGACCATCTACGAAGAAGTTGGCAAAGACAAGCGGCCTAAAGAGGAATCCTGGCACGGCTTTGAGTTCCCTCAGGACGGCGACGACGCGTACAACGCACTGGTGTTCGGCGAGTACGAACTCGACGACCTTCTGGCCATCCCGGTCGAACCTTCGGATCCACCCTCGTCCGATGCGAGCGATAGTCGTGCACAGACTCTTGCCTTCGCTCTCTGGGGGACCATCGCATCCTCGGCCACCACACGGGACATTTCCTGATGGTTGCCAGCCCGGACGAGACGATCAACGTGGACGGTTCCGAGTCGGCCGGCGGTCACGTCATCCCTCAGTTCGATCTGAGCCAAGACATTCCCACGGGAATCCTCTCCATCGAAGCGAGTGCGGGCACCGGCAAGACCTTCACCTTGGCCACCCTTGTTGCCCGGCTGATCGCCGAAGGTGAGGTGACAGCCAGCGAGTTCTTGGTGGTCACCTTCACCAGAGCAGCGGCCGACGAACTGCGTGGCCGGGTGAGGCAGTTCCTGGTCGACGCCATCGAGGCACTTGAGGCACCCGAGCCCGTTGACGGCGGTGGATGGCTGGAACATCTTTGCGACGTCGGTGCGTCCGAGCGTGCCCTGAGGACGACACGACTTCGCCAAGCCGTCATCGACTTCGATGCGCTCGGAATCGCCACCATCCATGGCTTCGCCACTCAGGTCCTCGGAACCTTGGGGGCTAAAGCGGGCCTTGACCCTGATGCTCGCTTGGTCGCCGACAGCAAGGAACTCATCGATCAGGTTTGCGCCGACGTCATGGCCTCCCTGGCCGATGACGCAGAAGTCGCCGCCGACGACGTCCCGAAATTGAAGAAGCTTCGCGCCGTCGCCCAGCAGGCTCTGAGCACACCAGGAATTGACCTCATCCCGGGTGATCACGATGAGGATGCGTCACCGGCCGCCCGAGAATTGGCCCGACGCGTGCGGCTCGTCGGAGCCGCGGTGGCCGAACGACGCCGTCGCCTCGGCACCATGGCCTTCGACGACGTACTCGTCCGTCTGCGCGATGCCTTAGCTGCCCCAGGCAGCGACGAAGTCATCAACACCTTGCGAGGTCGCTACCGGGTCGCCCTGATCGACGAGTTCCAAGACACCGACCCGGTGCAGTGGGCCATCTTCGAGCGGCTGTTCGACAACCGAGATGACGGAAGTCGACTCATCTTGGTGGGGGACCCGAAGCAGTCGATCTATGGATTTCGCGGGGCCGATATCGCCACCTACTCCAAGGCGGTGAGACAACGGCCCGGGTTGCACCGGTTCTCCCTCGGGACCAACTGGCGTTCTGACGAGCAACTGGTGCGCGCTCTGGACACGCTGTTTGCCGGGGCAACGTTCGGGGCCGACGTTGACTTCCCGCATGTGACGGCATCAACCGATGAACTGCGAAGCGTGGTCTCGGCCGATGGGAGCAACTGCCCACCGCTTTCGCTGCACCTGGCCACTGGGCCATCGATGGAGCGATCGAAAGCCAACGGCTCGTGGAACGACCAGATCACCACGGGGATCGTCCGTCATGCCATCTTCGCCGACCTGGCCGAACATGCCGTCGATCTGCTCAGCGGCGCGACCCTTCCTGACGGGCGACGGGTCATGCCGGACGACATCGCCGTGTTGACCAGGACCCACACTGAAGCCGGAGTCGCCCAACGTGCGCTCTCTGCCCGTGGCGTGCCCGCAGTGCTGGCTCGCGGCCGGTCGGTCTTGGAGACCCCGGCGGCCAGCCAGTGGCGTCTGCTGCTGCATGCCATGGAACGACCGTCGGACGGCGGCCGAGCGAAGGCGTTCGCCCTGTCGTGCTTCGGCGGCCACACGCCCGATCAGGTCTCCGACATGAGCGAAGAGGAGATCGAGGTCCTCCAAGACCAACTGCGGACCTGGGTCGCCACGCTCGAGACTCAGGGCATCACCGAGTGGATCCGCCAGGTCTGGACAGGAAGCCAGGTGGCCGCCCATGTGCTCACCACAGCTGATGGACCCCGGATGGTGATCGACCTCGACCACATCGCCGAGTTGCTCCAGATGGCAGCACCCCATGACCGGGCCAGCGTCACCACCTTGCGCGACGCGCTCGACAAGGACCCGGACGACGGGACAGACACCGAGACCTCGGGCGACATCTCCGACAGACGCATCGAAACTGATGCCGATGCCGTGACCATCATGACGATCTGGAACGCCAAGGGACTGGAGTTCCCGATCGTCTACGTGCCCACGGCATGGAAGAACCCCCTCAAACGCGGTATCGAGAAGATTCCCACCGTCTTCGTAGATCCCCAGACGCAACGCCGGACCTACGACCTGACGACGACGGACAAGGACTGGATCGACAAGGAGGCTCAACGTGCCCGTGTCGTGCGAGCAAGGCTTGCCGAACAGCGTGCTCTGGACGAAGACCTGCGCGTCCTCTACGTGGCGCTCACCCGAGCCAAGCATCTGACCGTGCTGTGGTGGACCAAGGCAGGCGACTCGAAGAACTCCGGCCTGGCCCACCTGCTCTTCTCACGAACGGCCG
>CAIQOJ010000087.1 GCA_903873395.1 uncultured Acidimicrobiaceae bacterium | reverse complement strand
TCAGACCTCGGCGGGCGGAGCAAGGCGAGTCGCCCTGGTGCCGAAGGGTCCTGGCGTCGCGTCGGTCGACCTCACGGCCCGCAGGGAGCGGGGCAAGATGTTCGGGTCGGCCTGGGCTCTGTCGATGACCTCGAGAATCTCTTCACCCACCAGCTCACTGCGAACCAGCAGAGCGTCACGCAAGGCATGGAGTACTCGGCGATTCGCTTCAAGGTGACCTTTGACCGCGTGCTTGGCCGACCGCAGGAGTCCTTCGACCTCGTCTCGGGATGCGTCGTTGGACAGCACTTTGGTCACGAGTCCTCCCGGGTGCTCGATGGCTCCCGCCGAAATGAGGGTGTTGCCCATGCCCAAGAGGCCGATCATCTGACAGGCGCTCACCGTCGCCGCTTGCAGGTCACCGGCGACGCCGGTGGTGGCCTCCCCGAAGGAGAGTTCCTCGGCCACCATGCCGCCGAAGGCGATCTCGATGAGGGCACGCAGCTCGGATCGGGTCTTGGTGAAACGCTCTTCGGTTTCGGAATGACTGAGAAGACCCAGGGCCTCTCGACGCTTGACGATGCTCAGCACCTCGAGCGTTCGGCCTTCGCCGACCAACCAGGCAATGGTGGCGTGGCCCGCCTCGTGGGTGGCGATGGTCCTTCGTTCAGCGGGCGTGTAGTCAACGGGCTGGGTGAGGCCGATCTCCTCGGTCATCTTGGCTTGCTGAATGTCTCGCCACGACAGGCGGGTGGCTCCTCGGCGGAGCGCCCAGACCAAGGCTTCGTCAAGGACGTGCTCGATCATCACCGGCGAGTACCCGGCCGTCATGGCGGCAAGGGTGTCACGGCGTGCCTCGAGGTCGAGTTCGGGCTCGTGAGCCTTCTTGGAAAGGTAGTAGTCGATGATGTCGCGGCGTCCTGCGCGACCGGGAATGCCGAAGTAGATGTTCCGGTCGAATCGGCCTGGTCGAAGCAGCGCAGGATCGAGGTCCTCGGCCCGATTGGTGGCCCCGATGATCAAGATGTTGGCCGGACGATGGACAGGCTTGGCGATTCGGCGATCGACGGGGAGCCATGAATTGACGGCGTCGATCAACCGCGCGTTCAAGCGTTGGATCCGAGGAACCTGTTCAAACGATTGGAGTTGGATGAGGAGTTCATTGACGACTCCAGGAACTCCTTCACCCTGACCGCCGTTGGAACTGCGTCGAGCGCCGATGGCATCGAGCTCTTCGATGAACCCGATGGCCCCGCCCTCACGCCGCGCGTGCTTGCGCAGGGCAGTGAAGTAGGACCGAATCTTGCGGTTGGTCTGGCCGTAGAACATCGACTGGAAGGCCGACGAGGAGACGAAGAGGAAGGGCACACCGGCCTCGGCGGCCATGGCCTTGGCCATGTAGGTCTTGCCCGTGCCTGGCGGCCCTTCGAACAGGATGGCTTTACGTGGAGAGCCGCCCATCTGCTCGGCGAACGTTCGGTGGGCCAAGAAGAGGTTCAGGGTCTTGGTGACTTCCTCGACAAGGGCGTCGGCACCTCGGACGTCGTTAAAGCCCATGTGGAGTTCGTCTGGTCGGAAGAGGATGTGCGGCGAACGTCCGGCACCGAGCATCGGCACCACCATCACCAGACCCAGAACGACGATGAGGGCCAGGGGTACGAGGAACGGGTGAAGGGCGGCTGGCACCGTGGGCATCGGCAACGAGGCCCCTGGGGCCAGCAGGTCGCGGACAATCAGTGTTCCGGCAACGAGAGACAACAGGAAGGCAAGCCACCGCAGGCGTCGGTTCCTGGCCTGATCCCGGTGGGCGGCTACGTCGGTGCCATCCAGGCTGGCCATGCCGTGCGATCCGAGAGCCCCCAGCGTGTGTGCTGCTTGTTCAGGGGCCGGTGCACGCTTGGCTCCGAGATGGGACTGGGCGCCACGTTGATCGTCTGCCACCCCCACCCCCTTTGTCGTGGCCTGGAAGGAGCGGACTCCCCACAGGCACCCCCACCGAAACGTCCACCGAGACGTCCACCCAGGCGCCAACTGAAACTGGCGACCCAGCGTTCAGAAACTGAGTAGCACCTTCACTGCTACCAGTTGGCGACTGAACTGCACCATAGAGTTGCAACCTTTTCTCGTCAACTGCGAATCAGCAGTTCGATCAAGGAACGAAGTGGATCTGCTTCGGGGCACACTCGCGCAAGATGGAGCGAGTGTGGCATCGGGGCAAGCCGTGGGAACTGGTCCGCCGGCGCAGAAGTTCAGCGGATCAGAGCTACCGGAAGGTCGACGAACCGGCTGCGGAGGTACTCACCGAGTCCCTTGGCCTGAGGGTCGGGTCGGGTCGACGAAGCCACACCTTCACCTAGGAGCCCGATGACGACGAAGTTGAGTGCCCGCAGATTAGGGAAGACATGGCGCTCGATGTCCAAGTCGCCAGCTTCGGGAAGGAGTTGTCGGAATCGCTCCAAGGTGAGTTCGCTTTCGAGCCAGGCCCACCCTTGGTCATCCCGGGCCCACAGGCCGACGTTGGCATTTCCGCCCTTGTCGCCCGAGCGGGCCCCGATGATCGTCCCAAGCGGAAGCCTCGCCGTCTCACCTCCGTCCGTCTTCTCTCTGACGGTGTCTCCTTCAAGGATGCTCGACGCACTCGGTTCGCCCGACGTCGAACGTGTAGCTACCTGCTCGTCCACGTCCGCCACAGACTCTCTCGACCCCACCGCCGCGTCACTGGCAGCCACGTTTGCAGCATGGGGAACATCGACTCGGCGACCGTCTTGGTGGATGACGACGGGCGTGATCAATCCGGCAGGCAGCAGCGCTGGCCAGTAGACGCCGTAGGCCGTGGCCGCTCCTGGCGGCGCGGTGAGGTGCAAGCCCGGGTAGCCGGCGAGCGCCAACTCGGTGGCGGCCGAGGAGAAGCGCCGTCCTACCCGTTCAGCATCGTCATCTTTGACGGTGATCCTCAGTTGGGCAGTTGCCTCGGCATTGGTCGGGGCATCCTCTTTGTCCGAGCGGATCAGTCGGACGTCGAACTCGGCGAACTGATCCGTCCCGCCCAGAGCGTGGATGAGGGACCGGACGGTCAGGTCGGCTTTGGCTTCGATGTCGAGGCCGGTGAGTACAAAGGTCATCGAGTTGCGCCACCCGCCGAGCAGGTTGATGCAGACCTTGACGTCAGCCGGGGCCGCAAGGCCACGGGTGCCTGACAGGCGAACCCGGTCCGTCCCCACCTGGTCGATCTCGATGGTCTCGAAACGCGCTACGACGTCGGTGTTGGGGTAGCGGTGGCCGCCGATCTCGTAGAGGAGCTGGGCGGTGACGGTCCCCACCGATACCAGGCCTCCGGTGCCGGGGTGCTTGGTGATGACCGCCGAACCATCGGCAGCTACCTCGGCTAGAGGGAAACCGGGGTGCTCGAGGCCGGGTACTTCGTGAAAGAAGGCGTAGTTGCCCCCGGTGGCTTGTGGCCCACACTCGATCACGTGCCCGGCCACCACGGCTCCGGCCAGGGCATCGAGGTCGTCTGGACTCCATCCGTGGTGCCAGGCTGCCGGGCCCACCACCAGCGACGCGTCGGTGACCCGAGGGCAGACGACAACGTCGGCTCCGCCCGACAGGGCTTCGACGATGGGCCACGCGCCGAGATACGCGTTGGACGACACCACGGGCCCGCTGGCTTGGTCGAGTGGTTGTCCCGTGTCGAGGTGGGTGAATGGATGTCCGGACTCGGTGAGTGATTCCATACGGGCCAGCACGTCGTCGCCTTCGATGTGCGCGACCGAGACGTTGATGCCCAGGTTCTGAGCCAGTACGCGGATCTGATCGGCCAGACCGGCGGGGTTCAAGCCCCCGGCATTGGTCACCACCTTGATGCCTCGGTCGACACAGGTGCCCAGTACGTCTTCCATCTGCGTCAAGAACGTGTGCGCCCAACCACGGGACGCATCGCGTTGCATGCCCTTCCAGAGGATGAGCATGGTGAGCTCGGCCAGCCAATCACCGGTAAGTACGTCGATGGGCCCACCTTCGACCATCTCGCGAGCTGCTGACAGTCGATCGCCATAGAAGCCGGAGCAGTTGGCGATCCGAAGGGGCTCAGTCATGCCCCGGTATCGACTTCCGTGGTTGCGTCAGTGGCATCGCCATCGACGTCAACGACCACGAGGATCTGACCCGTCTCGACCTGGTCACCTTCGGATACGGCAATCTCGGACACCGTGCCGCCCGACGGCGCACGCACGGCGTGCGCCATCTTCATGGCCTCGAGTACCACCAGGGTGGCTCCGGTCGCCACCGTGTCGCCTAACGCGACTGCCACCCGGACCACGTTGCCCGGCATGGGGGCGAGCGAGGAGCCTTCCACCACCAGCTCGGCGGGCTCGGGCAACCGGTCGATGTGCTCGAGGCGCGAACTTCCATCGGGCCCGTCCACGTAGGCGGTCGTGCCCACCAGGTGGACGGCATAGGAACGGGTCACCCCGGACGCTTCGATCACCACATTGTCGGGTTCGAACGAAAGGACCGTGAGGTCGGCGGGCACGCCATCCACCAGGGCCTCGGTCACCTCTTGGCGAGGGTCTCCGTCGGGGGATCGGTGACGGCGACGGTCCAGTCGATAGGCGATGGACACGGTCCGGTCACCCACCGCAAAGGACACCTCTTGGTGGTCCCAGGGATTGCCCCGCCACCCCGAAGGAAGTCCGGCCAACACCGTTGCTTCTCGACGTCGAGCCGCCTGCGCGGCCAAGGCGGCAGCCAGTGCGTGCCGGCCGATGGCAGATGCATCGGCGAGGGAAGAGGCCAGCCCTTGGGGACCCGTGAGTCCGTGGCGTTCCAAGAATCCAGTATCGGTATGCCCGGATACGAAGTCCGGATGTCGGAGGGTGCGCACGAGCAGGTCGCGGTTGGTGGTGACCCCATGGATGTGGGCACCGGCGAGGGCGGCAGCCAGCCGTGCGCCAGCCTCGCTCCTCGTCGGCGCGTGGACGATGACCTTGGCCAGCATGGGGTCATAGTGCGGACTCACGATGTCGCCGGTCCGCACGCCAGAGTCGACGCGGATCCCAGGTCGGCCACGGTCGATCTCGAAGCGCTCGAGACGCCCGGTGGAAGGGCGCCATCCTGCTCCAGGGTCCTCGGCATAGAGCCGTACCTCGATTGCGTGACCCACCGGCCCCCGAGCCACGGCAGCATGGACCTCGTCGGGAAGTGGTGCTCCGCTGGCGACCAGCAGCTGAAGGCGCACGAGATCGAGACCACTGACCTCCTCGGTCACCGGGTGCTCCACTTGCAACCGGGTATTCATCTCCAAGAAGGCTGGTTCGCCAGCGGCATCAACAACGAATTCGACGGTTCCCGCGTTCACGTAGCCCACGGCCCGGGCGGCCGCTACGGCCGCCTCAGAAAGACGCGCTCGAAGCTCAGGTCCCACAGCCGGGGACGGTGCCTCTTCGATGATCTTCTGGTGACGTCGCTGGATCGAGCACTCTCGTTCGAACAGGGCGACTACTGAGCCGTGCGTGTCGGCAAGTACCTGGACTTCGATGTGGCGAGGCGAGGTGACGTAGCGCTCGAGGAAGACGGTGGCATCACCGAAGGCCGAGGCTGCCTCGCGACGGGCGCTGTCCAGCGCTTCGGCGAGATCCCCGGGCCCCTCAACGATGCGCATCCCTCGACCGCCACCGCCGGCAGATGCTTTGACCAACACGGGCCACCCGAGAGCATCCACTGCTTCGATCGCTGGATAGGCATCGCCGTCGACGGTGATGGAATCCAACGTGGGCACGCCAGCGGATCGCATGCGATCCTTGGATCCGATCTTCGAACCCATGGCTTCGATCGCTGGGGCGGGCGGACCAACCCAGGTGTATCCGGCGTCGACGACGGCCCGGGCGAACTCGGCCGACTCTGACAAGAACCCGTAGCCAGGGTGGATGGCGTCAGCCCCGCTGGCCCGGGCGGCCTCAAGGAGGAGGTCGGCCCGCAGGTATGTCTCTGTGGGCGTGCTTCCAGGCAGGCGCACCGACAGGTCCGCTTCGAGCACGTGTGGGCTATGAGCGTCCGGATCCGAATAGACGGCCACCGTGGTGATTCCCATGTGCGAGGCCGTGGAGAAGATGCGTCGGGCGATCTCGCCTCGGTTCGCCACCAACAGGCGGGTAATGGGCCGCGCCGACGTCGAGTGAGTGGGCGGAGACGAGGTATTCGGCAGAGATTGGGGGGCGTGTGAGGTGTCCATGGTCACATCCGGAACACGCCGTAGCCCCGGGTCCCGGCAATCGGGGACCCGTGGATGACCGACAGGCACATGCCAAGCACGGTGCGAGTATCGCGGGGGTCGATGATCCCGTCGTCGTAGAGGCGAGATGACAGGTGCAGGGGTAGGGACTCGGACTCGATCTGGGCTTCGACCATTGCCCGCATGGCGGCGTCCCCCTCCTCGTCGAACGGCAGGCCCTTGGACTCGGCCGAGGCCCGACCGACGATGGAGAGCACGCCTGCGAGTTGGGCTGGACCCATGACGGCCGAACGGGCGTTGGGCCAGGCGAAGAGAAAGCGGGGGTCATAGGCCCGACCGCACATGCCGTAGTTCCCGGCTCCATATGAGGCGCCGATGTTGAGTGTCAGATGCGGGACCGATGAGTTAGAGACCGCATTGATCATCATCGCCCCGTGCTTGATGATTCCTCCCTGTTCGTACTCCTTGCCCACCATGTATCCCGTGGTGTTCTGCAAGAAGATCAACGGGGTGTCGATCTGATTGGCCAGTTGGATGAACTGGGTGGCCTTGTGGGCCTCCTCTGAGAAGAGGACCCCCCGCTGGTTGGCCAAGATGCCGACCGGGAACCCGTGGATCGAGGCCCACCCGGTGACCAGGCTGGTGCCGTAGTGGGGCTTGAACTCGTCAAAGCGTGATCCGTCCACCACCCGGGCCAGGACTTCACGGGGGTCGAAGGGCACCTTGGGATCGGCCGAAGCGATGCCCAAGAGTTCGTCTGGGTCGTGCACCGGCTCATCGGCGGGCATCGACGGACCCGGACCCTGCTTGCGCCAGTTCAGGCGGGAGACGATCTGGCGGCCCAGACGGATGGCGTCGACCTCGTCGACGGCGAGTTCGTCGGCCAGGCCGGAGATGCGGGCGTGCATCGATGCGCCACCGAGTTCTTCGTCGGTCGACTCTTCACCGGTGGCCATCTTCACCAGGGGCGGGCCACCCAAGAAGACCTTGGAGCGTTGCTCGATCATGACGATGTAGTCGCTCATGCCGGGCACATAGGCTCCGCCTGCGGTCGAGTTGCCGAAGACGAGGGCCACCGTCGGCACGGCTGCGGCCGATGACCGGGTCAGGTCTCGGAACGCCCGGCCTCCGGGGATAAAGAGTTCAGCTTGGCTCGGCAGGTCGGCTCCACCGGACTCGACCAGGTTGATGACGGGCAACCGGTTGGCGAGTGCAATGTCCGAACCCCGAGCGCCCTTACGGAACGACCAGGGGTTCATGGCCCCGCCTCGGACGGTGGGGTCATGGGCCGACACCAGGCACTCGGTTCCTTCGACCACACCGATCCCCAACAGCATCGAGGCCCCCACGGTGAAGTCCGTTCCCCAAGCGGCAAAGGGGCAGATCTCGAGAAAGGGCGTATCTCGGTCGACCAGCAGCTCGACGCGCTCTCGGGCGGTGAGCTTGCCTCGGCTGCGGTGCCGCTCTACGTAGTGGGCTCCGCCGCCAGCACGGGACACTTCGAGCTCGGCTTGGACGAGATCGAGACCTTCGCTCATGGCGCGCGCATTGGCACGGAACGTGTCGGATGCAGGATCGATTGCGGTGGGCAGCGTGGGCATGGGCGGTGGTTGGTTGGCGAGTTGAGCGCGGGCGATCGTGGGGATCGTTCGCACGAGGTGCGCCGACGTGGCAAGACTAGGCCCATGACCGTTTCTCCGCCTGCTTCGGACGTGCTCTCGTGGTGATCCGCACCTATCCCCAGGTTCCCCTGGACGAATGGGACGAGCCTGCATCGGACGGTGCCTCTGACGCGCGACCTCTGTCGGTCGTTGTCCTCGCCGCTGGAGCCGGCACGAGGATGCGCTCGGAGCGCCCCAAGCCACTGCACCGGCTGTGTGGTCGGCCCATGGTCCTTCACGTACTCGATGCACTGGCCGAGTTGTCCGTTGCTCGGGTCGTCGTCGTCGTGGGTCACCGAGCCGAGTGGGTGACCAAGACGCTCATTGAGCACGCTCCACCGGGCATGGTCATCGAGTTCGTAGAACAGGTGGAGCAGCGGGGGACCGGCGACGCCATGTCGGTGGCCCTCACCGGCTTGCCCGAAGAGGTGGGCGGCGAGGAGGGCGATGTCCTGGTCCTGCCCGGTGACACGCCGCTACTGCGGCCCGCCACCGTTGCTCGCCTCGTCCGGGTGCATCGCGAGAGCGACGACGCCGCCACACTTCTGACCGCGGAACTTGACGATCCGACTGGCTACGGCCGAGTGGTTCGAGGACGAGACGACGCCGTGGCGCGGGTGGTCGAGCACGGGGATGCCACAGCAGACGAGCGCGAGGTTCGTGAGGTCAATACCTCGATGTACGTATTCAAGCGCAGCGTGTTGGCACCGTCGCTGCGGCGGGTCAGCCCGGCCAACGCACAAGGCGAGTACTACCTGACCGACGTCATTGGTGTCCTCTACGAGGCGGGCCATCGGGTCGGATCAGTGGTGATTGACGACACGATGGAGGCCGCAGGAGTCAACGATCGGGCGCAGTTGGCGGTAGCCGAAGCTGAGTTGCGGGACCGCATCAACGAGCGATGGATGCGTCGTGGCGTCACGATGTGGGATCCCCAGACCACCTATATCGACGTCGACGTTGACCTGGCCGCCGATGTCGTTCTACTCCCCGGTGTGATCCTGCAGGGGGCGTGCACGATCGGCGAGCATGCCGAGATCGGTCCCGACGTGCACCTGGTCGATACCGAGGTGGGCGAGGGGGCGCGCATCACGTCCTCGGTGGCAAAGCGCGCGGTCATCGGCGCCAACGCACAGGTTGGCCCGTTCGTTGCCCTGGCCGAAGGGACCGAGGTACCACCCGGGGTCGTTGCCGCACCCGCACCGTGGGAACCCCCGGCTCAAGCGCGGTAGGTTCCAGGCCATGGAGTTCACCCCTCGTCGCCGTCTGGATCTCGTCTCGGGTCGATCGCACCCTGAGCTTGCCTTGGAGATTGCACAACATCTCGGCGTCGACCTGGGAGAGGCCAACCTGCGCGAGTTTGCCAACGGCGAAATCCATTGCCGGTTCGACAGCTCGATCCGGGGAAGCGACGTCTTCATCGTCCAGACCCACTGCGGTCCGGTGAACGACTCGCTCATGGAACAGATGATCATGATCGATGCCGCCAAGCGCGCCTCAGCCAAGCGCATCACCGCTGTGTGCCCCTACTACGGGTACTCGCGGCAGGATCGCAAGGCCACCGGGCGCGAGCCGATCACGGCCAAGTTGGTCGCTGACATGCTGTCGGTGGCAGGCGCAGACCGAGTGGTCAGCGTGGACCTCCATTCGGGGCAGATCCAGGGGTTCTTCGACATCCCCTTCGACCATCTCACTGCCGCCCCGGTGATGATTGACTACCTCCGAGCCCACCTCAAGGACGACCTGGTCGTCGTAGCTCCGGATGCGGGTCGCGTGAAGGTGGCTGAGCGCTTCAGCCAGCACCTGACCGCCGACCTCGCCGTCGTCCATAAGCGCCGTCTCCGGGGCGTGGCCAATCAGGTCGAGGCACTCCACGTCGTCGGTGAAGTCGAGGGCCGCCAATGTGTCCTGATCGACGACATGATCGACACGGCGGGAACCATCGTGGCTGCGGCCGAACTCCTCGCTGAACGTGGAGCAGCCGAAGTGTGGTGCATGGCCACCCATGCGGTGTTGTCCGACCCTGCCGTGGACCGCCTCAAGAACTCGGCGCTTACCAAGGTCGTTGTGACCAATACGCTGCCCATCGCTCCCGAGAGCCGGTTCGACAAGCTCGAGGTGCTGTCGGTGGCCAAGTTGATCTCCGATGCAATCGATGCAGTGTTCGAGGACTCGTCGGTCAGCGAGATCTTCGGTGGCGAAAACCTCGCCTGATCCTGCGTGGCCACGCTCTCCTGAGCCATTTGGCGGGCGTGTGGCCGACACGCCCAGAGCGCACTAGCATGACGGGTCGCACGAATTGCTCCCCTCGGGTCGGCTTCTCAGTTGTCCGAGCGGGTCAGTTCGTCACTCGATCGTTTGACCAGCGGCAGTCCGCCGCATCCACCACCGCCTGACTGAGGAGTCCCCCGCATGTCCGTGACCACGCTCACCGCCCATACCGGCCGCGAGATCGGCTCGGCCGCCACCCGCCGCCTGCGCGGTGAGGGCAAGATCCCCGGTGTCGTCTACGGCCATGGCATTGACCCCGTGTCGGTTGCCGTGGTTGCCCGAGAGTTCCAGATCGCCATGTCGGGTGATGGTGGCCTCAACACGGTGCTGACCCTTGATGTCGATGGCACCAAGCACCTGACGCTGGCACGTGACGTCCAGCACCACCCTGTGCGGAACGTGGTGACTCACGTGGACTTCCTCGTCGTTGATGCCGATCAGCAGGTCGGTGCCGAGGTGCCGGTCTCCCTGGTGGGCGAGGCCACCGAGGTCACCGGTCGCGGTGGCATCGTCGACCAGTTGGTCTTCTCCGTGCAGGTCAAGGCCAAGCCCGGAGCGATCCCTTCCACGATGGAACTCGACATCACGTCGCTGACCATCGGCGCTTCCCTCCATGTCTCGGACATCACGGTGCCCGACGGCGTTGAGTTGGAGACCGAAGGCACCGTTCTTGCTGCCACGGGTCTGGCGCCGCGAGTCAAGGGCGAAGATGAGGACGAGGCTGGCGAAGGTGCCGAGGGCGCATCGGCTGGCGACGCGTCCGGCGACGCCGAGGGCTAGGCACTGTCGCAGTTGCGTCCCGCCACGGACGGCCCTCGACGGGGCACCCCAGCGGACTTTCTGGTCGTTGGCCTGGGAAACCCGGGTGCTGAGTATGCCGGCACCCGTCACAACATCGGGGCTGATGCCGTCGAGCGGCTGGTGGACCGTCATCTCGGCAGCCTCAGCGTCGAAAAGGGCTTGCGGGCCCGCGTGGCTACCGTCACCATCGGCGGACTGCGGATCCTCTGCTCGGTCCCGCTGACCTACATGAACGAGTCCGGTCTCGCCGTGGCGTCACTTGTGCGTCGTTCCGGCATCCTCGATGACACTGAAGGCGTGGATCCTGGAGTCCCTGAACTCGGAGGCCCTGATCTCGGAGGCCCTGATCTCGGACGGCCAGCTGGTGGCCAAGCCCGACGTGGCGGCCTGCATCGTTTGGTGGTCCTCCACGACGAACTCGATCTGCCATCAGGTCGGGTGAAGATCAAGGTCGGTGGGGGCACGGCGGGAAACAATGGACTCAAGTCGATCCACGCCCATCTCCATTCGCCTGACTACCTGCGCGTGCGTATCGGCATCGGCAAGCCTCCGGGCCGTCAGCCCGGTGCCGACTACGTGCTGAAGCGTCCGGGCGCAGCCGAACGCGAGACGCTGTCCGTGGCCGCCGAGGTGGCCGCCGATGCCGTCGAGCACATCGCCATCGATGGTGTCCATCACGCCATGAACCAGATCAACCCGGGAGCCTGACGGTCATGGTGGCTAGCTCGTGCCTGACTTTCGTGCCTGACTGCCGTGCAGGGCTGGTCCTCGGCGCCGGTACCCTGACCCGGTGAGCCTGCACTCGCTTCCCGCCCTGCTGCGCAACGAACCGGCCATGACCGAGGTGGTCGGCGTGCGCGGCGCGACGTTGGCCGTGTCCGGGCCGGCCCAGGCCTTTGCTCTAGCTGGACTCCTTCGGCTGGGTAGCCGGCGTCCGGTAGTGGTCGTGACTCCTACCGGTGCGGCCGCCGAGCAGTTGGCCCACGACCTTGGGGCATTTGCCTCGGCATCCGATGGCGGGCCGGCGGACATTGAGATGTTTCCCGCCTGGGAGACCCTCCCGTTCGAGCGCGTCAGTCCTGAGGTAGCCACCATGGGTCAGCGCTTGCGCACGTTGTGGCGTCTGTCGGGGGGAGCGGATCCCGAGGGTGCGGATACCGAGGGTGCGGACGCCCATGTGGCGCCGCCCGACATCGTTGTCGCGCCGATCAAGGCACTGCTGCAGCGACTCGGACCGTGGCGCCAGGCAGCCCGGCCGGTGCGATTGGCCACCGGCGACCAGGTGGGCGTCGACGACCTCGTGGCCGAACTCGTCGGCCTCGGCTACCGCCGTGAACCGGTCGTCGAACATCGAGGGGAACTTTCGGTGCGTGGTGGCATCGTCGACGTGTTCCCGTCGACAGCCGACGAGCCTGTCCGTATCGACCTCTGGGGAGATGAGGTCGACCGCCTCACGGTGTTCGACGTGGCCGATCAGCGATCGCTGGCCCCGCTCGATGCGGTGGAGATCTTCGGCTGCCGAGAGGTGGTGCCTGATGACGCCATGCGCGCACGGGCTGGCGGCCTGGTGGCTTCGGCTCCCTGGGGACGTCATCAGTGGTCAAAGATCGAAGATGGGGAACTCTTTGACGGCATGGAGTCGTGGCTTCCGTGGCTGGTCGAGGGGGAGGAACTCCTCTGCGACCTGCTCGGCGAAGGGGCACAGGTAGTCCTCGTCGAGCCTCGGCGCATCCGAGACCGAGCGTCGGACCTGCTCGACGAAGAAGCGGCACTGGCTGAAGCTCTGGCTGGGACATGGGGATTGGCCGAAGACGACGAAGCCCCTCGACTCCATCTGCCTTTCGATCGCCTACTTACGACCACAAGGGCAGCCGTCCTGTCGATGACGCCCTCCGCCGAGAGTCCTGCCGTACCCCTGATCGAAAGTCGTGGATGGGAGCCCGTCCTTGGCGATGGGACTCGTCTGGCCGATCAGATCCGAGCCCAGGTGGCTGCCGGGTCGTCAGTCGTGGTGTGCACACCGACGTCGGGCGGAGCAGATCGGCTGGCCGAACTCTTGGCCGCTGAGGGACTGGTGCTATCGGTTGCACCTCCCGACGAGGACCTGACCCTCCCCGGGGCACGGATCGTGGTGGCTGCCGTCGACCGGGGTTTTGTGCTCTCAGGTGCCAGCGTGGCCGTACTGGCCGAGTCGGACATCACCGGCCGGAACCGTCCGCATCGCCAAGCCCGCACCCGGGCCCGTCCGGTTGATGGCTTCTTTGACGACTTGGCGCCAGGAAGCTACGTCGTCCACCGTCAACACGGTGTGGCCCGCTACGGGGGCATGGTCACCCGAACCATGGGCGGATCGACCCGTGACTATCTGCTCCTCGAATACCGAGGTGGCGATCGGCTGTATCTGCCGACCGATCAGATCGATCTCCTCACGCCCTACGTGGGTGGTGACGCTCCATCGGTCAGCCGTCTGGGTGGATCCGAGTGGCAAAAGGCTCGAGCCAAAGCCCGATCTGCGGTCCACGAAGTCGCCGAGGAACTCGTCGAGCTGTATCGGCGCCGCCTGCAGGTACCAGGACATGCCTTTGCTCCCGACACGCCTTGGCAGACCGAACTCGAGTCGTCGTTCCCCTTCGTCGAGACGGCCGACCAACTCCGGGCCGTCGAGGAGATCAAGGCCGACATGGAGCGGCCTCAGCCCATGGATCGTCTGGTCTGCGGCGATGTCGGCTTCGGTAAGACCGAAGTCGCTGTTCGAGCCGTCTTCAAGGCCGTCCAAGATGGCCGACAGGCAGCTGTCTTGGTGCCTACGACCCTGCTGGCCAGCCAGCACTTCCAGACCTTCACCGATCGCTATGCCCCTTATCCCGTGTCGGTGGCTCTGCTCAGCCGGTTCTTGACCGATGCCCAGGCTGCTGAGGTGATCACCGGCCTGGCCGAGGGGACCATCGATGTAGTGGTCGGAACGCATCGATTGTTGTCCAAGAACCTGACCTTCAAGCGCCTGGGCCTCCTCGTCGTTGATGAGGAGCAGCGCTTCGGGGTGAGCCACAAAGAAGCCATCAAAGCGCTCTCGGATGGAGTGGATGTCTTGACCTTGACGGCCAGCCCGATCCCTCGAACGTTGGAGATGGCGCTCACGGGTATCCGAGACCTGTCGATGGTCAACACGCCTCCAGCTGCTCGCCGGCCGATCTTGACCCATGTCGGAGAGTTCGATGAGGCCGCCGCTTCCGAGGCGATTCGACGTGAACTGTTGCGCGAGGGCCAGGTGTTCTTCGTGCACAACCGCGTGCAAGACATCGAGGCAGTGGCCGAACGGGTGCGCCGCATGGCCCCCGAGGCTCGCGTGGCTGTCGCTCACGGACAGATGGACGAGGGGAGCCTCGAACAGATCGTCCTCGACTTCTGGCAGCGCAGCTACGACGTCCTGGTCTGCACCACGATCGTCGAGTCGGGTATCGACATGCCGGCCGTCAACACCATGGTGGTGGATCGTGCCGATCTTCTCGGCCTCGGTCAGCTCCATCAGTTGCGTGGCCGTGTGGGCCGTGCCGGTCAACGGGCCTATGCCTACCTCTTCCACCCCGCAGACATGGTGCTGTCGGAGACGGCCTATGAGCGGCTGCGCACCATTGGGGACCACACCGAGCTGGGATCAGGGTTCAAGATCGCCCTACGCGACCTGCAGATCCGAGGAGCAGGCAATCTGCTGGGTCGAGACCAATCCGGGCACATCGCCGCCATCGGCTACGACCTCTACGTCCAGATGGTGTCCGAGGCAGTGGCCGAGCTCAAAGGTGAGGCCCGCCCCGAGGTCATCGAACTCTCACTCGACCTTCCCGACGCCGCCCATCTGCCTGCGGAGTACGTCGCGGCCGAGGACGTCCGCCTGGAGGCGTATCGCCGCCTGTCGGCCGTGCGCACTCTGGCCGAGGTAGAGGACGTGCGGGCTGAGTGGCTGGACCGGTTCGGGCCTCCGCCGGAAGCTGCCGCTGCTCTGCTCGATGTCGCCCTCTTGCGGGTCGAATGCCTGCGCCTCGGCGTGAACGAACTCTCCGTCTCTGTGCCCCGCTTCGGCGCCGAGGGAGCTGGACCCCGGGGCGGCCCGGGGGGCAAGGCCGTCGCCAAGTTGCATCCGATCACCCTGCCCGCCTCGGCCGAGGTCCGGCTGCGCCGGCTGGCTCCTGGGGCGACCTACCAGGACACAGCCGAGCGACTCAGCATGCCGTTCACTCCGGGCTCGTCAGGCCGGTTCGCGGCCAGCCTGGTCGAGTTTTTGCGGGAGTTGGTCCCGGCCGACTGACGACATGCGACGGAGGCGCTCAGGTCCAGCCTCGAGCACCCGGTAGCATCCCGGCCGTGAAGCGCATCCTCGCCGGCCTGGTGGCCGCAGTCGCCGTTCTCCTTGCCGGAGCATCGGTTTCGGCGTGCGGGGTGGCCCCTCGGGCAGCCACCGTGGGCAGCCAGACCGTCACGGTGTCCCAACTCAACGACACCATGAACTCGTTGACCACGTCGACCGCCGGTCGCTGTCTGCTGGCGCTGCAGAACCCCCAACTCTTGGGATTCTCAGGTGTCGGAGCGGGAGGTTCGGGGACATACGCCACGGCATTCGCCAGCTCCGTCCTTTCCAACCTGGTGGGCAACGCCCTGGCCGTGGACTACGCAGACCAGGCAGGTGCGACGGTGACGGCGGCCGATCGATCGGCGGCCTCTCAGCAGTACGCCAAGATCCTGGACGGCGAGATCCAGGCCAACATCCAATCGGCCGGGCAGAACGGCGGTTCACCCTGCGTGGGTCCGACCGGTACGCCACTGACCGGGACCTCACTTCTGGCCCAACTGCCGCCTGGTGTGCGCTCGGCCCAGGTCAATGCTCAGGCCGTCGACGCCTCGCTCTTGACGCACGGGGCAGATCTGTCCGACCGGGCTGTGCTGGCGTACTACGTGGCCAATCGGGACTCGTTCACTACCGTGTGCGTGAGCGTGATCGCTGCTGCCAATCAAGCTGATGCTGACATCGTCAGCAACAAGCTGCACAAAGGAGCATCCTTCGCCGACCTGGCAGCGAGTTCGTCGGTCGACAAGACCACAGGTGCCCAAGGTGGCCAGTTGGGTTGCACCTTCACCGCCGGCCGGATCAAGTCCGCACTCCAACTGAACTCGTTGACGCCGGGTGAGCCGATCACGCCGATCAAGACGTCCAGTGGCATCTGGGCGGTCTACGAAGTCACGAGTACCTCAGAGCAGCCGGTGACAACCGTGGCCTCGCTGATCCGCAGCCAGATCGTGCGAGGCACGACGAACGTGCAGCGGGTCAGTCGGAATCTCATCGACTACTCCCGAAAGACGACCATCACCATCAATCCCCACTATGGGACGTGGCGTCGCTTGCGAGTCGTGCCACCGCCCGCGCCACCTCAGCAGTTCCTCGCCCCGACCACAACAGCATCGAGTGGTGGCGGAGCATCGTCGGGCGGAGCCACCTCCACAACTGCAACGACGTTGCCAAACTGAGCCGTCATGTCTGAGGAAGCAGTGAGCGAGGTCGCCCGGATCGATGTCGTGGGTCTCGGTCCATCAGGTCCCGACTTGGTGACGACCGGGACCATCGAGCTCATGCGGTCGGCTCGGGCCGTTCTCCTGCGTACCAGTCGCCATCCTGCGGCTTCGGTGGCACCTTCGGCACGCTCGTTCGATCACCGCTACGAGTCGGCTGACTCCTTTGACGAGGTTTATCAAGGCATCGTCGAAGATCTCATCGCCGAAGCTCATCAGCACGGCACAGTCCTCTACGTCGTGCCCGGATCGCCATCGGTGGCCGAGCGCACGGTGGTACTCCTGTCTGGGCACCCGGCTGTGGTGGCCGGCGACGTGGTCCTGACCGTGCATCCGGCTGTCTCCTTTCTTGACCTGGCGCTGGCTCGACTGGGCGTCGATCCGGTAGCCGCCGGGCTGCGATTGGTCGATGGTGAGCGGTTCGCCATCGATGCGGCAGGGGAGCGAGGCCCACTGCTGGTTGCTCAGTGCTGGAGCAGGGATGTGCTCTCCGAGATCAAACTCGCGGTCGACGAACCACCCGACGAACCTGTGACCGTCCTGCATCATCTCGGCCTGGATGACGAGGCGATCTGGCAGGTCGACTGGTCAGATCTCGATCGCTCCTTTGAGCCGGATCACCTGACGTCCCTGTGGATCCCGGCCTTGGCGGCACCCGTGGCTTCTGAACTCGTGGCCCTGGACGAACTTGTACGCACCTTGCGGGAGCAATGCCCGTGGGACAAGCGCCAGACCCATGCGTCATTGGGGCGACACCTCTTGGAGGAGGCTCACGAGGTACTCGAGGCCATCGATGCCGTTACCAGTGTCGATGCCGTTACCAGTGTCGATGCCGCTACCAGCGTCGATGCCGCTACGAGTGTCGATGCCGTGACGACGCTTCAAGGCGACAGTAGCGAGTCCCTTGACGCTGTGGCCCATCTGGAAGAAGAGCTGGGCGACCTGCTCTTCCAGGTGTACTTCCACGCAGCCCTGGCTGCCGAGGCGGGGCGGTTCACCTTGGCCGATGTGGCCCGGGGCGTCCACGACAAGCTGGTCCTGCGCCATCCTCATGTGTTCGGTGACGTGACGGCCGACACCGCTGACGAGGTGGCTGCCAACTGGGAGGCAATCAAGAGAGCCGAAAAGGGCCGGTCCTCGGTCACTGAGGGCATCCCCGCCTCACTCCCTGCTCTGGCCTTGGCATCCAAACTCCAGCGCAAGGCTGCTGCGGTCGGCATGGTGCTGCCCACCTTGGCCGACGAGGCGGCACGGGTTGCCCAAGGCGTCGCCGCCTTGGCGGAGACGGCGGCCGGCCCGCAGGCATCTGAGGTCGAGGGCATGCCAAGTGACGTGGCCGACGGCGAAGGTGCATCGGCGGCACTGGCGGAGGACGTGGGCTCACTGCTCTTTGATCTGGTCGGTGTGTCCCGCGCCCTGGGCGTGGATCCGGAAACGGCGCTCCTCGCCCGTGCGCGGAACTTCCGTGCCGACATCGATGATCACGGCTGATCGCGCCCTAGGACTCCACCCGCTCGACGAGTCTCCGACTCGAGGAATTCCCTGGTGGGCGGTGGTGCTGGTGGTAGCGTCATGCCCACCACTAGCAGGAGTGTCGGCCCACAGTGAGCGTGATCGAACAGGTAATCGGACGCGAGGTCCTCGATTCTCGGGGTAACCCGACGGTCGAGGTAGAGGTGGTGCTCGACTCGGGCGCCGAGGGGCGAGCCATCGTGCCCTCAGGTGCATCGACAGGCTCCTTTGAGGCCGTCGAACTCCGTGACGGCGGAGACCGCTACGGAGGCAAGGGCGTCCTCCAAGCGGTGGCCAATGTCAACGACGAGATCGCAGGGTTTCTCGAGGGCTATGACGCCTTGGATCAGCGGTTGGTCGACCAGGCGATGCTGGATGCCGACGGCACGCCGAACAAGGGGCGCCTGGGAGCCAACGCCATCTTGGGGGTATCGCTCGCTGTCGCCAGGGCGGCGGCAGACGAGTTGGGTCTTCCCCTGTATCGCTACGTGGGCGGACCCCACGCCCATGTGCTTCCCGTGCCCATGATGAACGTCATTAATGGGGGCGTCCACGCTGACAACTCCATCGACCTCCAAGAGTTCATGATCATGCCCATCGGTGCGGCGAACTTCGCCGAGGCACTGCGGTGGGGCGTCGAGACGTATCACGCCCTTGCTGGCGTGCTGCATGACCGAGGCTTGTCCACCGGCGTGGGCGACGAAGGTGGCTTCGCACCCAATCTCGACTCCAACGAGGATGCCGTGCGCATCCTGGTCGAGGCCATCGAGTCGGCTGGACGGATTCCGGGCGAGGAGATCGCTATCGCCATGGACCCGGCGACAAGCGAGCTCTACAACGACGGCACCTACATCTTGGCGGGGGAGGGGCGGAACCTGTCACCAGACGAGATGGTCCAGTACTGGGTCGATCTGGTCGGCCGCTATCCCATCGTCTCCATCGAGGATGGGATGTCCGAGGACGATTGGGATGGTTGGGCCGCTCTGACCACAGCCATCGGCCACAAGGTGCAGCTGGTAGGGGACGATCTGTTCGTGACCAATGAGCAGCGTCTTCGGCGGGGTATCGACAACGCCACGGCCAACGCCATCTTGGTCAAGGTCAATCAGATCGGCTCGCTGACCGAGACGCTCGACACCATGGACCTGGCGACCCGCTCGTCCTATGCAAGCGTGATGTCCCATCGCTCCGGAGAGACCGAGGACACAACGATCGCCGATCTCGCGGTGGCCACCAACTGC
Source organism: uncultured Acidimicrobiaceae bacterium (assembly GCA_903873395.1). Taxonomy (GTDB): domain Bacteria; phylum Actinomycetota; class Acidimicrobiia; order Acidimicrobiales; family RAAP-2; genus Bog-756. The sequence continues at coordinate 81,893 of CAIQOJ010000087.1, read as the reverse complement.
GGACAGATCAAGACCGGTGCGCCGGCCCGTTCTGATCGGGTGGCCAAGTACAACCAACTGCTGCGCATCGAAGAGGATCTTGGCGAGGCTGCTGCCTATCGCGGTGGCGACGCCCTGTCTTCGTGGGGAGCCAACGGGTGACCGAACGCCCCCGGTCGCGAGGCCCGGCAGGCAAGACGGAGCGGTCGCATGCGCAGGCGCGCGCAACAGCACGGCGGACAACATCGACCCGGAGTGCCTCAACGCGCTCAACGTCGAAGCCCACGACGGCCGCCGGGAAGTCCACGGGCCGCAGTGGTGCGGGGCGGTCGACCGCAGGCCGCGCCGCCCGGCCCACCGGCACGCCATCATCACGGAAGTCGGATGGTCGCACCAGCGCCGGCGCGACCAGTGCTCGGCGGCCCGTTCCGGCTTCGTCTCGGGCCACCTCTGGGTCATCGGCCCGCCGCCGACTGCCGCTCGGAGTAGCGGCCGTCATCGCCTTGGTGATCGTGGCCACGAGTTTCCCCTTTTCAGATCTGGTCCATCAGCATCGGGCGGTGGCTGCTGAGGCTGCTCAGTTGTCCCAACTGCACCGGGCCAACGCCCAGTTGGCCGAGAAGCGCCAGCAGTTGAGCTCGGATGCCGAGGTGAAGCGGCTGGCCAGGCAGAACTACCAGCTGGTCTCGCCTGGACAGGCGCTCTACGAGGTGCTTCCCCCGTCGGGTGGGACTCGTGCCCCGATGACGGCCGGATCTCCCGTAGCTGGCGACCCTGCCGACCAGCCTCTCTATAACCCGGCCGACGCACCGAGTGCCACGCCGGACCCGGGACTGCCGGCATCGTTGCCGGTCTCCTCGAGCTCGACGACCGCGGCACCATCGCCATCGAGTGCGCCAGCACCCACCGGTGGGTTCTGGTCAAGGGTTACCTCGACGCTCGAATTCTGGAAGTGATGCCATCTGATCGTGGCGACTCCGGCTCGGCCGGGGGACGTGACCGCGGGGAAGGCGAGACCGATGCAGCCGGGAACGGTGCAGCAGAGTCCGACCACGATGCCGTGGCTCGCCTGCTCGGCCGGGAGCCATCAGGAGCCTTCGAAGTCAGCGTCAGGAGTGCCGATGGCACGCCAGCGGTCATCACCAACGCCCCGTTTCTCTTCGATGGCACGCCAATGCCCACCCGCTATTGGCTAGTCGATCCGTTCCTGCGAGAGTCAGTCAGCCGGTTGGAGTCCACAGGAGGCGTCCGGGCTGCTGAGGCGGCCTGCTCGCCGCAGGCAGTGGCTGAGGCACATCAGCGGTACGCGGCGGAGCGAGATGCCTTGATCGATCCAGCATGGACAGGTCCCACGCCAACGGGCGGAGTCGGCGGCACTCGAGAGGGTGCGAAGTGTCTGCACGCTCATCTGGCGTGGTGGCTGACTGGCGCCGATGATCCCATCGGTGCGTGGACGGCGGCACAGATCGGGTTGCATCCGGCCTGACCATCACCGGACATCACCGGTGTGTCCTGTGGTGCTAGGTCCAACACGCCCAGTCTGGGACGTGCACGAGGCCCCGTCAGTCTCGGAGGTTCTCTCGGGGCCTTGAGGGCATCTCCAGCGTGGTAGCAACGTGGGTATGGGCACCGCCTCCGCACCCGTTGTCGCTTCATCAGCGGCGCCAGTAGCCGCCATCGACTGTGGAACCAACTCCACCCGACTCTTGGTGTCTGACGCATCGGGACAACCGATCGAGCGGCTGATGCAGATCACAAGGCTCGGCCAGGGCGTAGATGCCACTGGACGACTCGCCCCTGAGGCGATCGAGCGGACGTTGGCCGTCTTGACCGAGTATCGATCCGTCATGGATCGCCTCGGCGTCGAACGTGGTCGGTTGGCAGCCACCTCAGCGGCGCGTGATGCGGCCAACGGGGCAGAGTTCTTGGCGGCAGCGGGGCGGGTCACGGGAATCGAACCCGAGCTGTTGACGGGCATCGAGGAGGGCCGCCTGTCCCTGGCCGGGGCAGTGGCCGATCTCGATCCTGTCGATGGCCCCTTCCTGGTCGTCGACATCGGCGGTGGGTCCACGGAGTTGGTGGCCGGTGCTGATGCCAACGACCCGGATCTGACCGCGGTCTCCCTACAGATGGGCTGCGTTCGGATGGCTGAGCGCTTCTTGGCCACTGATCCACCAGCGGCCTCCGAGCTGGCCGCCGCGGCAGCCGAGGTGGCCACTCAGATCGAGCGGGCGATATCGGCTCACCCGCAGTTCGTCACTGCTCGTCGACTGGTGGGGCTGGCCGGGACGGTCAGCACGATCGCTTCGCTCGAAGTCGAGATGACGGACTACGACCGCGACCTGGTGCACCACGTCGTACTAACCGCGGATCACGTCCGGCGCTGGCGCGACGTCCTGGCCAGCGACACTGCGGCCGAGCGGCTCGCCCGACCCGGGATGGTGCCTGGCCGTGAAGATGTCATCGTAGGAGGAGTGCTCGTGCTCGACGGGGTGATGTCTGCGTTGGGCTTCACGGAGTGCCTGGTGTCCGAGGCCGACATCCTCGACGGCCTGATTGCCTCGCAACTGGCATGATTTCCGCCCAAGGCGGTGGTGACGGTGTGGTCAGGCTTGGGCAGCTGATGGGCTTCGGACGACCTCGGGCAGGTCGGAGACGTCCAGTTGACAGGCCTCGATGACCCGATCGATGAATCGGTCCGTGGATCCGAACAGCTCTTCGGCGTAGGCCTTGCCCTGACGGGACAGCTGTTCGCTCAGTGCGGGATCGAGCAGCGCTTCGGTGGCCCAGGTGAGATCAGCAGGGCCTTCAAACCACAAACCGCCACCTCCGAGATGGGCATGTTGTCGGGCCTGACTGTCGTGGGGAACGACCACCGGGGTTCCGAAGAGGAGGGACTCGACGACGTCACGTCCGAATAATGAGGCGTGGCGTAGGTCGATGGTCACTCGTGCCCATGCCATCAGACGGGCTCGGTCACTGGAACGCTCGATGGCCCAGCCGTCGTTGAACCGACCTTCGTGCCAGGCGAAGAATCCGTCCGTGTGGGCGATGCCGACCGGGCGGTCACAGAATCGCAGTGTGAGCAGCCGGGCAAGCTCGGTCTGCACGCTGGCGTCCTCGGACGATGTGTCGGTCAAGACGAAGAGGTAGTCGGAGTCTCCAACCCAGGTATTGGGTTCGCTCCGGGCGCTGGAGTTGGCAACCATCGGAGCGCCGATCCGGGTGACGGGTGCCGACATCCCTCTGGCGGCCATTCTGGCCTCGAGTCGAAGCCGCTCGGCCTCGGTGATGGCCAAGACGGCATCGGCTCGATCAAGGACGGGCGCGAACTCGGCGAGTTCGAGGTGGCCGCGGCCGTCATCAAGAGCCACTAGAGCGACGGGGGCCGTGGGCGAATGACGTTGGATTGCCGCCAATGCTCCGAGGTTCCGGTGGTCGGCCAGCACGATGAGGTCGGGCCGTAGATCGTCGAGCACGCCGCTTGCCGGACTCCACGCCTCGGTGAGTCCTCGATCGAGCAGTGTGGTTTCGGGCCGCATCGGTCCTGTGAGCGCACTCTGTTCACGTGCCGCTCGGTCGACTGCCGCCAGGGCATCAGCAACGACGTTGCCTTCCACGAGAGCCTGCGGGCGGAGGAGGCCACCAAGGTGATGCACGGTGAAGACTCCGTCGGTCCGCACGGAGGCGATCCCGCCGCCAGGGGTCACGACGTGGACGGTCCCGAGGCAGGCGAGTGCTCCAGCTACCTGACGGGTGATCCAGCCGGCCTCGCTCGAGGTCTCCCACTGCGTGGCCAACACGACCACGGTGGGACCGGTCGCCGATGCCGAGGACAGGGGGATAGCGAATGCCGCGGAGTCCTGGTCCCGGTTGGCGTCAATCGAGTTGGTCACCCGCCGTTGGCGGCATCGGAAGTCGTGCCGGCCGATGTGGTGTTCGCGGAGTCGGAGGCAGATGGCGAAGGCTCTGCGTCGATCGGCAGTTCGGATGGACGGTCCAAGGTAAGCCATGCGGCCAACTCGGCCTGGTTCTTGGCTTCGGCCACCTGGCGGCGCATGACTTCGTTGCGCAAGGTGTCGATGCGATCGGTCAACTCGTCACAACGCTTCTCGAGGGCGTCGGTGGCCCGCACCATGTTGACCAGGAGTTCCTGTTCGGCTGTCAGATAGGGCGTCAAGGTCCGAAAGACCAAGGCGCCCAACCGATTGCGCAGTCGGCCACGGATACCCGGTGCTGGCGTTGGGGTGAAGGTGATGGGCAGCTGCCAGTGATGGTGGAGGTATTCGAGGTTGACTCCCGCCCTCGCCTGTTCGCGACCGCTGCTCAACTGCTCTGGCGCCAGAGGCTCCCAACGCAGCACACGGTGTTGACTCTTGAGTTGTTCGAGGAGTTCCTCAGGATCGATCGCTGGTGGTGCCACGCCTTGCTTCTCCACGCCTTGCCTCTCCACGCCCTGCCTATCCACGCCCTGCCTCTCCACGACCTGCCTCTTCACGACCTGGGTCGGCCAGAGTGTACCTGGACAGGCCGGACGGCTTCGGGAGGCCCTGGGGCGACTAACTGGCCGTCTCGGCCGTAGTGGTCCCGTCGTGCCCCGCCTGCGTCGCGGCGACTGCTACTTTCGGAAACGTGGTCTTTCTGCGGCGGAACCCGATGACGACGCATGAAGGCGCCCTCAAACATCTGTGGATGGCCTGCTCATGACCGGAGATGCCCCTGAAGGACTCGGTCGCTCAGATAGTGGCCAGACAGACGAGAGTGCGCGTCTTTCGGCAGCATTGGATGTCATGGCCACCCGCCTGGCTGTCGCCCTCGAGCCCGAGGACGACGGGTCAGAGGGACATCCGTGGGGCTTGAACGCCGCAGCGCATCCACCTAACTACTGGCACTGGATTCATCTTCGAGAGCAGTGGCGCCACGATCACCCCCAAGAGACGGTGGCCGACGACGCTGCGCTGCCCACGAAGGGACCTCTTCTCAGCATCGTCGTGCCGGTCTATCGTCCATCGCTCTGGTATTTCCGGGCCTGCGTGGCTTCAGTAGTGGCTCAGCGCTACCAGGATTGGGAACTCCGATTGTGCGACGACGGATCAGGCGACCCTGACCTGACGGCAGCTATGGCCGAGGTGGCTGCATCAGACCCCCGGATCCACGTCATGGCTCTCGAGAGCAACGGAGGAATCTCCAAAGCCACCAATCGAGCCCTGGCCGGGGCCACGGGCGAGTTTGTCGTACTGCTCGATCACGATGACGAGCTCGACCCGAACGCCTTGGCTGAGGTGGCGCTGGCCGTCGCCGGCCACGACGACGTTGACGTGGTCTACACCGACGAGGACAAATTCGATGAGCTCGGGCGGCCATTCCTTCCCCACCTCAAGCCCGACTGGGACCCTGAGCTCCTGATGTCCTACCCCTACCTCGGGCATCTGACCGTGATCCGCAAGGAGGTGCTCGATCGCATCGGCGGCTTCCGATCAGAGTTCGACGGGAGTCAAGACTTCGACGTGATGCTGCGAGCCACCGAGCAGGCACGGCGCATCGTGCACATCCCGAAGATCCTCTACCACTGGCGGGTGGTCGCTGGCTCGGCGGCCGGTGCCAGCGATGCCAAGCCGTGGGCTCATGACGCCAGCCGTCGCGTCGTCGAGGACGCCGTATCTCGGCGAGGGTGGGAAGCGCATGTGGAGACGGGCCCCTTTCCCGGTGCCTACCACGTGCGTCACCGGATCCAAGGTTCGCCGACGATCAGCGTGATCATTCCCTTCCGCGACCAGGCTGCCCTCACGGTGACCTGTCTGGAGTCCATCGAGCGCTCTTCCGGGCACCCGATCACCGAAGTGGTGCTGGTCGACAATGGAAGTACGGATCCAGAGACGCGGGCACTGCGACGCATGCTGGCCGATCGTCCCCGGACGCGATTGCTCGAGTTTCCGGGTCCGTTCAACTGGGCGGCGATCAACGATGCTGCGGCCGCGACCTGCACATCGGACATGCTGCTCTTCCTCAACAACGACATCGAGGCCACGTCGGAGGGGTGGCTGGGAGCCATGGTGGAGCGCGCCCAAGATCCCGACGTCGGCGCAGTGGGAGCACGGCTCGTCTACCCCGACGGCAGCCTCCAGCACGCGGGTGTAGTCCTCGGACTCGGGGGAGTGGCCAGCCACATCTTCATCGGTATGCCCGATGACCACCACGGCTACTTCTCGTGGGACCGGGTCGTTCGCTCCTACAGCGCGGTTACCGCCGCGTGTCTGCTGGTGCGTCGTGCCGTCTTCGAGGAGGTAGGGGGATTCGACGAAGCTTTTGCCGTGGGGTTCAACGACGTCGACTTCTGCATCCGCGTGACCCAAGCGGGCTACCGCAACGTCTTTACGCCGCATGCCCGACTCACGCACTACGAGTCGATCAGTCGGGGGCTGTCCGGCTACTACCAGGACTATCAGGAGTTCCTCCGGCGCTGGAGCGACGTTCTGCGGGCTGGCGACCCGTATTACAACCCGAACCTGAGCAGACTCGAGCCATGGTGTCCGATGCGTCCTCCGACAGAAGATGCGAAATGGTTGTCCATGGTCGATGGACTGGTTGCCCAGGACCCTTCGCCTGTGGTCGAAGCAAGCGCTGAAGACCAGGAGATCGCACAGGGCATCGATGAAGCACGTGGGTCGGCATTGGTGGCCGAGCGGTGACCTACGATGCGGCCGTGATCGCCCGCATGCTCGGTCGGGGAGTACCCGTGTCGGAACTACGTTCGACCTGGCATGGCCCCATCACGGCACAACACCAATCGACGGTGCAGGCAGGACGAGGTGGCGGACGATGAGCCGAGCCGTGCGCTCCCACTCCATTCGTTCGTTGGAGTTGCCAGGACGCCGGGTGCGGCTCTCCACCCTGGTCGAAGCCGATTACCCGGCCTGGCTCGAGGTGCGCAACCACTGTCGTGACTGGCTTGTTCCCTGGGAGCCACGCTCCAAGGGTTCACCTCTTCCGCCCGAGGACGCAGCCAACTTCACCGCTCGCTGTGGCATGCGTGAGCGGGAGCGCCAGTTGGGCACGGGTTTCGGTTTCGGCATCTTCGTCGATGGTCATTTCGCCGGCGAAGTCACCCTTTCCTCGATCCAGCGTGGACCATTTCAGAACGGGTCGATCGGGTATTGGATCGACGAGCGCATGGCGGGCCTGGGTCTAGTTCCCGAGGCGGTCGTCGTCGTCCTGCAGTATGCCTTCGAGACGCTCCGGCTCCATCGGGTGGAGATCGCCATCATCCCTCGCAACATTGCGAGTCGACGCGTTGTGGCCAAACTGGGGCTGCGCGAAGAGGGAACAGCACTCGGCTTCTTGGAGATCAATGGCGAATGGGAAGACCACGTCCGCTACGCCATGACCACCGAGGAGTGGGCTGCTCGTGGTGCTCAGCTTCGGGCGGCATGGCTGGCCCAAGCCTGACGCACGGGTGGGTGCGGGGCGCAGCGAGGATGCAGCAGCGACGAATGGCTCTTCGAGGCCTCAGCGCACTGCGGGATTCGCTTGGCTGTCCGCCGTGGGTCGTCAGGCGTGAACTGTCAGCTGTCGGAACTGCGAACGACGGTGGGCGAGTGGCGGAAGAACTGCTCGACCTCTTGCTCGTAGCGATAGGCAGGCTCGGTCGAGCCGGTTGCCCGACGAAGGTTGTTGGCGCGGGCGAAACTGTGCACCGTCCCTGAGCTGGTGTAGCGGTAGTCGAAGCCCATGGCCCGAAGTGCGGTGGTGTCTACGCCTCGTCCATAGCGAAGCAGCCCTTCCATCTCCGGTGGGAACTGGATGACACCCATGCGACCGAGTGGGCTGGCGAACGCCCGCGGGCGCACGGGGGGCAGTGGCATGAGTCTTGCCCCTCCGAACGATGCAACTTCGCTCCAGGGCAACTTGCCGGTTCCGGCGACATTGAAGGTTCCCGGGATGCGGTTGGTGGTGACGAACTCCAGCGAGCGCACGACGTCGTCTTCTTCGACGAACTGCACGAGAGGGTCAAATCCCGCGATGCAAGGCAGGATGCGCCGTCGGAGGTTGTGGCTGATCGGTGTGACGATGTCGGTGCCGAGCACGTTGGCAAACCGCAGGACGGTGACGGCGAGGTGGGGGTTGTCATCGGCGAAGTCGCGCACGAGTGATTCGACCTCGATGAGCGAGCGCTCAAGGCGCGTGCGCACCGGGGATGTCCTGGCGTCGGTCTCGCGGAACCAGGCGGGGTCCTCGGACCCGGCCCCGTAGATGTGGGTCGAGGACTTGACCACGACATGGCGAACCGAAGATCCACTCGAACCAGCGGCGGCCAGCAAGTTGAGGGTGCCGATGACGTTGATCTCGTGCAGCATCCGAGCCGATACCGCAATCGAGTTGGTCTCGAGGAAGGTGTGGATGATGGTGTCGACCTGGGTGGCTCGAACGATTCTGTTGAGGATCGAGTAGCGCTGATCGGAGCGGACGAACTCGGTGCGCTCGAGCGGCACCTTGGGGTCATTGGTGCCGAGGCCGAGGATCATGTCCACATCGGGCCTGGCTTCGAGGGCCTGCGCCATGCGACCACCCCAGAAGGTGTCGAGGCCGGTGACGAGGATGCGACTACCCATGCATCAACCGAACCAGACGCTGCGACGCTCACGGAGCATGTCGTGCAACGCGTCCTGGAGGAGGGATCGAACCCGCTCGGCCTCGTCCATGAGGCGGCTGCGTGAATAGCGCTCGAGATTGGGCTCGACATCGAAAGTGATCGGATCGAGCACCCGCAACTTGAACTTGGCGGGGAAGTACGTGACGTAGCCAAGTGGCCCGAGCAGGAGTGAGTTGGCCGTGATCGGGAAGTAGGGCAGGTTGAGCGCCTTGGCCATCAGGGTGCTGCGAAAGACGATCGGCATGGCTTCTTCCGCGCCAACGACGGCAATGGGAATGACGGGGACGCCGGCTCGCATGGCGATCTCGACGAACCCGCCTCGTCCGAAGCGGCGGAGGCGATAGCGATCCGTGTAGGTCTTTGACGTCGCTTTGGTTCCCTCGGGGAACACCAGGGCGAGCTGCTGCTCATCGTGGAGGATCCGGTAGGCATTGTCGGGGTGTGCTGGAACGCCGCCGGCGCGGGACCACATGGTTCCTACGCCAGGAAGGGTGCGGAAGAAGGTGTCCGCAAGGCCATAGACGGTTCGTCCGAGCTCGGTTTCGATGCCGTGCATGATTGCCGGGGCATCGGCTGGGATGGCGCCAGCATGATTGGCGATGAGCAGTGCACCGCCCTCGGTCGGGATCTTGTCGAGTCCCTCCCACTCGACCCGGAACCAGTGGCGATAGAGGGGGTCGTAGAGGCGTCGCACCAGTGACCGCATGTGCTCGGAGCGACCCCAGCCATCGACATCTGAGCGCCGGGGATCCTCGAGGGGCTCGATCTCTCCGTCGAGTTCAGGCCTTGCCACGACGGGGAGATAGGACACCGTCCCGACCTCGTCGAGTGCAACTGCGTCCTCGTCGAGGAGTTCAGACATCTGTTCAGCGGATGCACGGCCGCTCTCGTGCAGGAGAGCGTTGGTCACGGCACGCGGGTCGGCTCCGGGCTGGGGCCCACCGGGATCTGTGCTCACCTCGGTCATGGTACCCCCGAGACGGATCCGTGAGGTCGGACGGTCACATCGAGCCTGGCGATATGCGGGCTGGAGCCGCTCGGGTGTCCGTCAGGCGAGGGAGTTCGTCGTTGCCAACTGGGGTGCGAGAGGCCCGAGGGCGATGATGTCATCCAGGTGGAGTTGAGTGCGCTCAACCGGGCCGCTCAGGGCGACGAGTGCCGCCTGGGCCGCTTCTGCCTCATCGTCACCGATCAGGGGTAGGAGCACCGTGATCGCGCCAACTCGCGAGAGCACGGGAACCGGGGCGCCTGCAACTGCCGGGCTTACTGCTGCGGCCACCATGTCGGGCGTCGGTGTTTTGGCACCACGGACGGTCAGCGCCGTCACCGGAGGTATGTCGAATCCGCCTTTGCGAGAACGACGCACTTCGGAGAGCATCGCCCACGCGTGCCGAGCTGGGTGAACCGTGCTTCCTCCGACGTTGTGGCATCGAACAGGAACCTCGGTGATGGGCATGCCGAGGAGATGCGCTACCCGGAGGATCTCCACATCGAAGGCAAAGCCGTCCACGCGCACCAGGTGGAAGAGGAGGCGGGCCACCGAGGTGCGGAAGGCCTTGAATCCACACTGGGTGTCGCGAATGGCCATGCCGGTGCCGGCGGTCACCATGAAGTTGAAGACTCTGCTCATTGCTATGCGTCCGAAGGTGGCATCATCGACGATCGAGCCAGGGACAGTGCGGGAAGCCACGGCAGCCAGCGAAACCGAAAGCGCCTCGCGCATTGCTGGCAGTCCGATGGGATCCAGGCTCATATCGGCATCCAAGAACGCCACTTCGGGTGTCCGTGTGGCTCGCACGCCCGTGCGCACGGCTGCACCCTTACCCTGGTTCACCTGGTGCCGGATCACGCGGTGGTGGGGATAGGCATCGAGGAGCCTCTCCGCAACCTCGGCGGTGGCGTCATTGCTTCCGTCGTCGACCACGATGACCTCGGTCACCTCAAGGTCGACAGCTCCTTTGGCGACGGCATGGTCGAATCGGGCCATGGCATCACCTAGGCGTTCCGCCTCGTTGTAGGCGGGGATGAGCAACGTGATCGCAAGGGCCATGAGGGTTCAGCGCCTGAGTGGCAACGCGGTCTGAGGCAACGCGGTCTGAGGCAACGCGGTCTGAGGCAATGAGGGCATCGGACCGCTTAGGGGCGGGCCGCGCCGACGAGCCCGTAGTACCACAAGGGACTGAACGACACGACGGTGCCGGTGTGGGCGGCTTGGATGATGGTTCCCGAGCCGTAGGGGGTTGGCCGGCCATCAAGTGTCGGTCCTACGTACATCACGATGTGGTCGATACCCGTCCCGTCGAGGTCGTAGGCCAAAAGGTCGCCGGGCTGCAGAGCCTTGAGGCTGACGTGTGGTGACAACTGATACTGCATGGCGGCCGAGTGGTAGAGCGAGACCCCCGCTCGGGCCCAAGCCACCATGGTTAGACCTGAGCAGTCGACGCCCGAAGCGCTCGCTCCCCCCCAGACATAGGGCACCCCGAGATACTTCATTGCCGCGTGCACCGCGGCGAGGCCGGCGGCATTGGCTGATCCGCTGGCCGCTACCCCGGTGACGCCAGGCGGGGGAGGAGTCCGAGTCGGAGGCCTCGTGGTCCCCGGCGTAGACCTCGGTGCCGTGGTTGGTGTGGTTGCGGGGGTTGGAGCGGGCGCAGGAGCTGGTGGCTGGGTGCTGCCTCCCCCTCCGGCTGGTGGTCCACCTGCTGCCTGGTTGGCCGAGGCGTTTGCCGCCTGAGCAGCAGCGCTCCCACCACTCACCGTCGATGCAACTTGGGCTGCCTGGGACGCAGCCGATGCCGCTGCCTGTCTCGCCGAGTCGGACGTGGCATTCGCAGCCGCTTCTGCTGCCGCCTGGGCCTGGGCGGCAGCTTGCTGGGCGATGGCCTGAGCGAGGCTTCCGTTGATCGAGTCGAGCGTGGCTTGGGCCTGCGCCGCTGCCGCCATGGCGTCTTGGCGGGTCTTTTCCTGGTTGGCCAACTGGGCCGTCTGTGCCTGCTCTTGAGAACGGAGTTTCGCTTGGGTGGCGTTCAACTCCTGCTGCCCGGAGCGAACCTTGGCTACCTCGGCGGCCAAGTTGCCGATACCGAGGTGCTGGTAGATGTCGCGAGTCTGAGACGCACCGGTGGGCGAGGCGAAGAGTCGGGATGCCGCCACTGAGGTGGCACCAGCGGTGTAGGACCGGATGACGTCTTGGCGCAGCACGTTCTGGGCAGCATCGAGCTTGGCCCGTTGGGCGGCAAGAGACGCTGCGGTGGTGGCCAGGGCAGTCTGGGTCGATTGCAGGCGGATGACCGCCTGGTTGTAGGCCTCGTCAGCGGCATCCAGCGTCTGCTGTTCTTTGGCGATCTGCGCCCCGGCAGCAACTGCTAGCGCCTCGCCTGCGGCTATCTGGGCATCCGCTGGCGACGTGGTTGTTGTAGTCGTTGATGTCGGAGTTGAGGTGGTGGTGGTCGTCGTGGATCCTGTCGGCGCGCCGACGGCTGGCGTGACGGGAAGCAAGGGAAGCGCCAGGGCGCCAATTCCGACAGCAAGGACGACGATGCGTCCGCGCCGCGTCATCGTGCTGCTCCCTGCGGTGACCATGCCCGAACGGTAGTGCCCCAGTGGGGGTCAAACAATGCAATCTGGCTAAGAATTACCTGTTCAGCCACTCGCAAGGCGATGGGCGATGGCCTGGAATGACGCAGGGCCTCAGCGGCATCTGTTTGGACAGTTGACATTGGTGTTGGCAGCAATGACATCAGACGTGGGCGATCTCTTCGGCGGTTGGCCGGCCCATCGGCCGGTCGCTGGTGGCTACGTTGTCCCTGGTATCGGCATGTTCGGGCCGGGACTGGAGGGTGTGATGGGTGACGGCGTGATCGAGGTAGCCGGTGGACGCATCTCCGGCGTGCAGCGCGACGGAGTGTGGACCTTTTCGGGAGTTCCCTACGCTGGTTCGCCCGCAGGTGGGCGCCGTTGGCGACCGCCTGGACCGGTCATGCCCTGGGCTGGGGTGCGGGATTGCGATGGGTTCGGGCCTGCGGCCCCACAGGTTCAGGGGGCGATGGACCAAGCCCTGGGCGGCAAGCCCGAGCCGACGGACGAAGATTGCCTTGCTCTCAACGTGTGGACCCCAGGCCTCGATGGAGCCAATCGGCCGGTGCTGGTGTGGATCCACGGGGGATCGTTCCAATCGGGTTCTGGATCGGGAGCGTTGACCCGAGGCGGCCTGTTGGCTCGAGAACAAGACGTGGTGGTGGTCACGATCAACTACCGACTGGGACTGCTCGGCTTCTTGGCGCACCCCGCCCTGGCCGATGACGGACAGCCGTGGTTGGGTGATGAGACATGGAACGGCTGGGGGAGTTGGGGTCTCGCCGATCAGGTTGCCGCATTGGCCTGGGTGCGTGACTACATCTCTGGTTTCGGCGGCAACCCAGACAACGTCACCCTCGTTGGTGAGTCGGCCGGCGGGATGAGCGTGTCGGCCTTGCTGGGCAGCCCGGCAGCATCCGGCCTCTTCCGGCGCGCTGTGGTCGAGAGCGGACCGGCCTATACGTGCTCAGCTGAAGCCGCAGCCGAGCGAACCGAGCGGTTGGCCGACCATCTGGGAGTGGCATGCACACGCCAAGCACTCGAGCGCGTCCCGGTGGAGGCCCTGGTGGCCGCAGCACAGGAATACGCACCCACGAGCCACGGAGGCGCATCGGCCGGCCTGCTGCTGACGCCGGTGGTCGATGGCGGGCTTCTGCCTGCTGTGCCTGTAGACGCCGTGGCTGCGGGATCGGCGTCTGGCGTCGATCTGCTGGTCGGGACGACTCGTGATGAAGCAGCCTTCTTCGCCCTGGGCAATCCAGCACTCACCTCTCTCGATCGCGCTGGCCTGGTGCGCTGGGTCGAGCGACTCGGATGCGGATCCGATCAGGCAGACGCCGTGGTCGCCGCAGTCACCAATGCGCGCGCCGGACGTGGTGAAGCCACCGACCCACTCGCTCTGTGGTCGGCTATTGCTACCGAATCGATCTTCCGGGTCGCCAGTGTGCGATTGGCCGATGCTCATGCATCAGCAGCGGCGCCAGGAGTTGGCACGTTTACGTACCTGTTTACGTGGGCATCACCGGCGTTCGGCGGCGTGTTGGGTTCGTGTCATGCACTCGAGATCCCGTTCGTCTTCGGCTCGCTGCGCCACCCGGTTGTGCAGGCATTCTCAGGCGGAGGTGATGACGCACTGGCTCTCTCGGACGCCATGGGTGAGGCATGGGCATCGATGGCCCGGACGGGCGTGCCGTCGTGCCCTCCCCTGGGCGATTGGTCAGGTTGGCAGCCGGATCGGCGCCCGACCACTGTGCTGGGACCTTGGCCTGGTGCATCCGGCCTGGTGCACGCCATCGACGATCCCCGGTCGGCTGAACTTGAAGCAGTAGCCGAAGTACTCAGCGTTTCCAGCGGACATCGGACGACCTGAAGCGCTGGGCCCTACAGTCGGGTCCTCGGGGACGTAGCCCAATCGGCAGAGGCAGGGCGCTTAAACCGCTTCCAGTGAGGGTTCGAATCCCTCCGTCCCCACCAAGGGTGCCCGTCAGGGGCTCGCTGTGACCCGGCCGAACCCCCAGAACTCGGGCCGTCGGCGCCAGGCCGGTCTCGGCCGGTTGACCCCGGTGGAGTTCGAGACGATCATGACCCCGAAGAGCGTCGAATCTGCCTAACCGAAACTGTCACCGGATCGTGCAGCAGACCCCGACTTCCGGATACCCATCGTGATCCCTTCACCCAACCGTAGGGCCCTGAACCGGTCAGGGGCATCAGCGACTCAAGGCCCTGCGACTCGAGAATTGACGTATCTGACTCAGGGGTCAGGAGTTGGCAGGCACGCAGATGAGGCCTCGAGCCGATCGCTTGGGCACCTAGTGGCTCCAGTCATGACGAAGAGTGGTGATCGGGACCGATGGTCGGATCGGACGGTCCGTGACGTCCGTCATGTCGATGATCCCGGAACCACCGTCGGATCTCCTCTTCGGACATGGTCTCGAAGCTTCGAACTGAGTGGACGACGAGACAACCCTGATCGATCAGGTCGGGTGGTGCTGCGTGTAGACCCCGCCAGCGAACACCCAGCGGACCATGGGCTCCGCTGAACTCGCCGATGCGGAAACCGCAGGCGTAGGCGAGTAGTCCGAAAATCTGGTCCTCGCCCATGAGGCAGTGGCTCAAACCACATGGATCAAGAAACCCTTGATCGGCCATGGCCCTCACCAAAGCCGGGGAGTGGATGTAGCCCCCGCCTTGTGGACCTTCGCCCATGGTGTAGCCGTGCTGCACTGCCTGGCCTCGGAGCCGACGCAGCAGGTGTCGGGTGCGGGGATGGCGAAGTCCAGCGACTCCACAGGATCGAGTCAGTTCCCCAGCCGCCCATGACCAATCTCGGAGACCACCGCCAGGGTTCAGTCGATTGGCACCGAGCAGACCGATCTGCTCATCCTCGGCCAGACCCCTCATGGTCATCGCTGCCAGTCCCGGACCGACGATCAGCGCGTCGGCATCCATGCGAAGCAGCGCGTCGAACTCGAAGTCGGCGAGCAGGTGGAGGTAGGCGTTGGCGATGTTCTCCATAAGCCGGCCTCCGCGGGTTGCACGGGGATTGATCGGACCGATGATGTCAATGTCGGCCGACCGCGCAGCGATCTCGTCAAGGTTCCTTCCGCCGGTGTCGTCGATGATGACGATCCTGCGTGGCTTGTCGACAAACGTGACCACGCTGTCAATCGTGTCGGCGATGTCATCGTTGGGCCCCGCCGGGATGACTACTGCCAGGGCTGGGCTTCGTATTGACACCTGGCGAACTCTACTTCCGACCCCAACACCTACAGTGCAGCCCATGTCGTCCGGAGATCAGGATCCAGTCGCTGTCACCGGCTGTGCTGGTTTCATCGGCACCAACCTGGTGTCTCATCTGCTCGACGAGGGGCGAGTCGTTGTCGGGGTCGATTCACTGACGGACATCGTGTCCCCGTCGCGGGGCCGCAGGGCGCGGCTGTCGGCCCTGTTGAGCCGACCAGGTTTCTCGTTCCACGAAGCCGACATAGGCGATAGCGAGGCTCAGTCGGCGATCGCTTCCTGTGGGCGGGTGGTGAACCTCGCTGGATTGAGCGGCCAATCACAGAGTTGGGGGCACCGTGATGAGTACCGTCGGGTCAACGACCT
The DNA here is from genome assembly GCA_903873395.1 of uncultured Acidimicrobiaceae bacterium. Lineage (GTDB taxonomy): Bacteria > Actinomycetota > Acidimicrobiia > Acidimicrobiales > RAAP-2 > Bog-756. The sequence continues at coordinate 66,082 of CAIQOJ010000087.1, read as the reverse complement.
GGCGGCAACGGCACTTCTCGCTCGCTGCGTCGAAGGAGGCGTGAAGACCTTCGTCCATGCGTCCACATCGTCGGTGTACGGCACCCTGGTCGACGGCGACGAGCTTCAGGAGATCCGCCCTTGCTCTCCTTATGGTGAGAGCAAGGCTTCCGGAGAGGTGCATCTCGCAGGTGTGGCTGCTGCGTCCTCGACGACACTCGTGATCGCCCGACTCTTCTCGGTCTACGGACCTGGGCAGCGGAGCGACATGGGGTTTCATCGCTTCATCGATGCCGCGCTCACAGGGCGCCCGATCGACGTGCACGACCATGGCGGCCTTGGGCGAGATTTCACCTATGTCGATGACGTGGTGTCCGCCTTAGGGGCGATGCTCAGCCCGACGTTCCCGGCCGGCATCTACAACGTTGCCAGCGGACGGAAAGTTTCCCTTGATCGAGTCCTCGAGATCATCGACGAGCAGATCGGACGAACGGCCGAGCGGCATATGGTTCCTACGCCGGTTGGACTCCAGATCTCGACCCATGCTGCGATTGCCAAGCTCACCAACGCGTGTGGCTGGATGCCCCAGATGGAGATCGACGAGGGCATCGCAAGGCAGATCAGCTGGCAGCGATCAGTGGGTCCGTAACATGACCTGCAGGAATAGCCTCCAGACAGCACTGACACAGGACTTCGACTGCTCTGCGGTCGGCACTTCCTTACTTCGAGCAGCCCGTGGGAGAAGTTCAGTTCGACCCGCCGTCTAGCATCGACTGGCGAGAGGCTGTCGCATCGACAGGCAGGCCAAGACAGCACGAGGCCATCGGCCGGCGAGGAGCATTGTGGATGGCCTGAGCGCTCGGCGTCTGAGGATAAGCCGGGTTGCCACCTTGGCCGGAGGCATCACCTGCACCGGGCTCGGCATTGCCGGCATGCTGCGGGCTCACTTCGGCACCGACCCGTTCGATGCCATCAATGCCAGCGTCGGACGCATCACGGGCTTGTCGGTCGGTGTCGCCTCGTGGCTCAACGTCGGCCTCGTCTTGGCGCTGGCGTGGATCTTGGGTCGCCGACCGCGGGTGGGCACGGTGGTGGTCGGCCTGGGTATCGGCCTCGTCATCAATCTTGGTTTGGCCCTTCTGCCCGTGCAGCATGGGATCGTGGTGCGAGCTGTGCTGGCGGCGGCTTCGCTCGCCGTGCTCTATCTAGGAGTAACTGGCTACGTGATCTCTGATCTCGGGGCCGGCGCACTCGAAGAGCTCATGCTTGCCTTGGTGGCCCGTGGAGCCAAACTTCGCTCAGCGCGCTGGGGAATCGAGGCAGTCCTTCTTGCCGTTGCCTTCGGGCTTCGAGGGCCGATAGGGATAGTGACTGTCGCCTTTGTGCTGCTGACCGGCCCGGTGCTGGCCTGGACAATTCCATTCCTGGCTCGCTTGGTTCGACTGCCGCTGCCCCATCACGACCCGAACGTGCCGCTCGGCGATATCCGCTAGGCGGCTCGCTGGCTGCCATGCGCCTCCCAGGTTGTGGTCAACAACGGTGATCCCACCTCTGCTCGAGAGCTCACTACACAGACGACGATCAGAGTGTTGACCGATCTCGAGTCCACTGGGGCTGGGACGGTTGGCAAGGGGAATGCGTCGTTCCACGAGGCACAGCAACGCAATACGCGGCTCTGGGTTGGAGTTCGACACTGGTCGCCACCATGCCGAGGAGAGGGTGCGACGGTCACGGCCAACACGACCTCGCCCCGATACTCGCCCCGATACTCGGGCCGATCCACTCCTTCATTGGCCGCTAGCGTCTGGCGCTCATGACATCTGTCGCTCGCCCCCCGGACCTTGAGCACGCCGACAGGGATCCGGCGTGTGCACTGGCCTGGGAGGCCGTAGGCGAGCGAGGGTCCCGAGGCAGCGAGGGGCTGGACGCAACTCGACGGGGAGTGCTGGTGATCTTCAGCGACCTCGATGCCGACCTCGAATCCCCGGCATTTGATTTTGTCGGATCGACAGCCGGGCTCGGTGTGCCCCGTCTCTTCGTGCGCGACGTCGAGCAGTGTTGGTATCAGCGGGGCCTACGCGGCATCTCTCGAGACATCCCGTCGACGATGGAAGCCCTCACCCGAGTCATCGATGAGTTTGGGGGCGGGCGTCGGGTCTTCGTGGGAAGCGGCGCCGGCGGCTATGCGGCCATTCTCCTTGGTGTTCTTTGCGGGGCCGACGAAGTAGTTTCCTTCGCTCCCCAGGCCACGATCACCAGGCTTGGACGGTGGCGGGCCAGGGACCGGCGATGGCGCCGCCACATCGGCAAGGCTCGTCGATCAGCACGCCATCACGGCTACCTCGATCTTGTCCAGTGTCTTGAAGGGCGAGTGCACCGGACCGCTATTTCTGTCCACTTTGGCGAACATGACTTGAGCGACAGCCGCTACGCCCAGTCGATGCGGGACCTGCCCGGCACTACCGTCATCGCTCATGCCGCAGGGCATGACGTCGCCTCGATGCTCGACTCTCACGGCGAACTCTCGGGCCTTTTCGAGGCTGCCCTCGGGCGTCACGGTCGATGAGCATGACGTGGGCGACGAGCAGAGTGGACGAAGCAACGGTGCAGCCCACCCACGCCTAGGCTCTAGTTGTGCTGCAACTCACGGGAACCCAGACGGCGGTCGCCGTCATCATCGGCGTCCTTGGAGCGGTACTGGGCTATGTGCTGTCCGAGTCTGATCGGCGCACCCTGGGTCGCACGCCGTGGGGGATTCCGTCGCTGGCCTGGGGGCTCATCTGGTTGATCAGTTGGTTGATCGGCCTCATCCTCTACCTCATTGCCCACCGGGCGGGCGTCAAGGCGGCAGGTGGTTCCGTTCCCCCTCGGTCAACGGGCCCTGCATCGAGAGCGCCTTCGGTGCCGACGGCCTCGGACTTTCCTGCCTATCCGCGGCCGGCCAGTGCGGTGAGTACCCCGCCACCAGCATCCACACCTCCAGCACCAGCCCACCCGGGGGTTGGGGGTGGTCCAGGCGTGCTGGCCGGGAGCGAACAACCTGCGTTGATCGGCTCGCCGGTCCCCAACGACCTCCCCCCACCGGCCTGGCACCCCGACCCAAGTGGCCGTTTCCACGTCCGTTGGTGGACTGGCTCGCAATGGACCTCGTATGTATCGACCGGTGGGCAGGTATGGACTGATACGAGCCCGGACCAGCGCATCGGCCCCTACTGAAGGCTCGTATCCCTGCGACCTCTTCCCTGCGATCTCTTCCCTGCGATCTCTGTGGCCTCCTACGTCTGAGGCCTCCGAGTAACAGCACAGGCCTGGGCCACTGAGCGCGCCCGTGGGTGGCTCAGCCCTCGGCGTCGTTCTGATCCCCGTGGTTGGTGTTTCCCCTAGGAAGCGTCGTGGACGGCGTTGAGGAGAGCCACCTGATCGTCGGTCAGCACCAAGGTGGCCGCTTCGCAGTTCTCTTCCACGTGGCCAACGGACTTGGTCCCGGGAATGGGAAGCATCACCGGTGACCGAGCGAGCAACCAGGCCAAGGCGACTTGAGCCGGGGTCGCACCGGTGTCGGCCACGACGGCACCCATGGGTGTCTCCGGCCCGGTGAGCGCCCCTGATGCGATGGGGAACCACGGGATGAATCCGATGCCGTGGGCGTCGCAGTAGGCAAGAACGTCGGCCGACGACCGGTTGGTCAGATTGAATAGGTTCTGCACTGACACGATGGGAACGATGGCCTGTGCGGCTTCGATCTCCGGCACCGTGACCTGAGAGAGTCCGACATGGGCCACCTTGCCTTCGTCGCGCAGTTCGGCGAGCACGCCGAACTGTTCGGCTGCCGGCACCTGGGGGTCGATCCGGTGGAGCTGAAAGAGATCGATGCGCTCGAGGCCGAGACGTCGCAGGCTGAGTTCGCACTGCTGACGGAGGTACTCCGGGCGACCGACCGGGAGCCACTGTCCCGGGCCCTGGCGGGTGAGACCGGCCTTGGTGGCGATGACCAGGTCGTCGCCATAGGGGTGGAGCGCTTCGCGGAGGATGCGCTCGGACACCTCGGGTCCATAGGAGTCTGCGGTGTCGATGAAGTCGACGCCGAGCTCAACGGCTCGTCGAACAGTGCGGATGCACTCGTCGCGATCGGCGGGATCGCCCCAGATCCCCGCTCCGGTGATCTGCATGGCGCCAAAGCCCAGCCGGTGGACGGTGCGAGCCTCAGGGGTCCCGCTCCCGAGCACGAAGGTGCCGCTGGAACGTGTGGGTTTGGATGATCGTGCGGTGTCGGCCATGGTGGTTTCTCTCCTGTTGTTGCTGCGATTGATGAGGTGCGGAACCGCTTCGGTTGGTTCAGCGCTGGCGGTAGAGGGGGACCCGGCCTTCGGCGCGAGCGGCCTTCATTTCGGCGTAGTCGTTCGAAGCGAAGACCATGGATTGGGCAAGGGCCTCTTCCGAGATCGAGCGCTGCACCTCGGCGTGTCCCAAACTAGCGATCGTTCGCCGTGCCATCTTGACGGTGAACGCCGGCGCTGAAGCGATGGTCTCGGCCATGCCCATCACCACGTCGTCGAGCTCGTCGGCCGGCACGAGGCGGCTGACGATGCCATGAGAGAGGGCTTCCTCGGCCGTCATCACTCGGCCGGTCAGCGCGAGATCGGCCGCCACTCCGTGGCCGGCCATCTGGAAGAGCCGGGCCACCCCGCCGGTATCGGGGATCACTCCGTGGACCACCTCGGGAAGCATCAACCGCGTTCCCTCGGCCGCTACACGGAGGTCGCAGAGGAGCGCCCGCTCAAACGCGCCGCCGATCACCCAGCCCTTGAGCGCACAGATGATGGGGCAGGGCATGGAGAAGAACTGCTGGGTGGGCCGGTGTCCGCGTTCGATGAACTCGAGATCGGAGATGTCTTCGACCCGGACGCCGATCTGACCGGTGTCGCGTCCAGAGGAGAAACTCTTCCCCTCGCCCCGCCACACGATGGCCCGAAGCCCTGGGGTGTCGTGGACCTCGGCGAGGACCTCGAAGAGGCGACGGTCCATTTCGTCGCTCATGGCGTTGTGCTTCTCCGGCCTGTTGTTGGTAATGACGGCGATCGGTCCGTCGATCTCGAGTCGGACCAGATCTCGCTCTTCGGCAGTCAGCGGTGGTCGGGCATCGTGAGGACTCATGGCGGGCGGAGGACCTTTCTGCGGGATCGATCAGGACGTCACTAGGGCCGCGGCGGGATTGGCTGGCCGAACGGTGGTCGACCCAACTGCTCGCGAATAGGTGTGAACGGAGGTTGCACGGTGTGGCGGCGCTGCCAGTTAGCCCCATCGACGACAAGGGAATGCCCTGAGATATAGGTGGCATACGGCGAACAGAGGTAGGTGGCAGCCCAGGCCAGCTCCCGAGGCGTGCCCACCCGACCGGCCGGAACCCGATCGTCTTGACCCTCGTACTTGCCGGGCACGGCCGCGATGGACGCCACCTCGTCCTCGTGGGGAATGAGACCAGGGACCAGCCCATTCACCCGGATCCCATACGGGGCCCACTCCACCGAAAGTGTCTCCACCAGATTCTTGACCCCGGCCTTGGCTGCGGCGGAATGGGCGAATCCAGGCCCGCCCGTCCATGCATAGGAAGCGCCGACGTTCACAATGGAGCCAGCACGTTCGGTGGGAATGAGACGTCGGGCCAACTCTCTCGAGCAGAGATAGGTGCCATTGAGCACGATGTCGACGACGGTGCGCCAGGCGTTGGGGCTCATGTCTTCTGCGGGCACCGGGAAGTTGCCCGCCGCATTATTGATCAACGCATCGATCGGCCCTAAACCAGCCTCGATGACGTCGAAGGCCCTGGTGATCGACTCGGCATCGCGGATGTCGCACGGCACGCCGAGAGCGCGGCCCCCGGCATCCTCGACGGCGGCCACGCCAGCTTCGCGATGAGCTTCGTCACGACTGAGGACGCCGACTGCTCCCCCTAGGCGACCGAACTCACAGGCAATGGCCTTGCCCAAGCCTGTGCCTCCACCGGTGACGATGATGACGCTGCCCTCGTAGGTGCCGCTGGGAAGCGCCGATGCACCCACCGGAGGAGGCAGCGGCAGTCCATGGGGTGTGGTCACGAACTTCGATCCTACCGATCACCCGACGAGGTGTCTCAGGTAGCCTCAGCGTTCGTGAACTTCGACCTGACCCCTGAACTCTCCGAACTCCAGCAGTCGGTGCGCCGACTCGCTCAGGACAAGATCAAACCACGGGCTCGGGAGATCGACACCACCGGCGCCTACCCTCAAGACATCTTCGATGCGTTCCGGGATGCCGACCTCCTCGGTCTCTGCCTGCCCACCGAGCTCGGTGGCTCCGGCGCAGGCATCCTCGGCCTGACGATCGCCATCGAGGAAGTGGCGAAGTACTCCAATACCGCCGCCCTCATGCTGCTCCTCACCCGGCTGCCGACCGGTCCGATCCTCATCGCTGGCAACGACGACCAGAAGCAGCGCTACCTCCCTGGGATCGCCACGGGCGACATGCGCTGCGCATTCGGACTGTCCGAGCCTCAAGCGGGTAGCGACGTGGCGGGCATGCGCACTCGCGCCGTGCCCGATGACCGCCCCGGCCATGAGGGCGACTGGATCCTGACCGGCACCAAGTGCTGGATGTCGGGAGTGGTGCAGGCCGATTGGTACACGGTCTTCGCCAAGACGGGCGATCCGTCGAGTCGAGCCCACGACTCGATCACCGGCTTCATCGTGGAACGTTCGTGGGACGGTGTCTCCGTCGGCTCGACCGACCGCAAGATGGGCGTGCGAGGCGTCGACACTGGCGAACTCCTGCTCGATCAGGTGCACGTCCCTGCAGAGAATGTCATCGGCGAAGTCGGTGGGTTCCGACTTGCCATGCTCGGCCTCAATGCCATGCGCCCCATCGTGGCGGCCCGCGGCATCGGCTTAGCCGAGGGTGCGCTGATGTACGCCACTGAGTACGTCAAGCAGCGAGAGGCATTTGGCCAGACCATCGCCGACTTCCAGGGCATCCAGTGGGAGATCGCCAAGGTGGCCGTCGACATCGAGGCAGCGCGACTGCTTACCTATCGCTCGGCATGGATGGCCGACCAGGGTCGGTTCACCAAAGAGTACGTCCCCCTGTTGTCGATGGCGAAGTATCACGCCACCGAAGTGGCCGTTCGGGCTTCGGGACTCGCCGTGCAGCTCCTCGGCGCTGCGGGCTACATGGAAGACCATCCGACCGAGCTCTGGTATCGCGATGCCCGCCAACTGACGATTGTGGAGGGAACCTCCCAGGTCCAGCTCGGCTTGATCGGCCGAGGCGTGCTCAACCATGACCTGTGGTGGGACTGAAGATGAGCATGGCGCCGGGAACGGGCACGACCGATACTCCGACCGCATCCTTCGAGGCTCTCGGGTCCTGGCCTGGCGTGCTTACTCGTCTGCTCGATGGCCAGTCCTTGGCCGTCGATGAAGCCGAGACCGTTCTGTCCGAAGTCCTAGGCGGGCGGGCAACGCCGGTCCAAATCGCCGGCATGGCCGTCGCCCTGCGGGCCAAGGGTGCGGTGGTGGGGGAGATGACCGGGTTCGTGCGGGCCATGTTGGCCCATGCCCTACCGCTCGAACTGCCCGACGGCATCGAGTTGGTCGACACGTGTGGGACCGGTGGTGACCGGCTCCAGTCCATCAACGTGTCGACGATCGCCTCGTTCATCGTTGCGGCATCGGGCGCCAAAGTGTGCAAGCACGGGGGACGGGCATCGTCCTCGGCGGTCGGAGCAGCCGACGTGCTCGAGGCGCTGGGTGCGGTGGCCGATCTCGGCCCGGCTGGCGTAGCTCGGTGCATCGACGAGATCGGTATCGGATTCTGCTTCGCCCCTCGGTTCCACCCGGCCATGCGTCATGCCGGCCCCGTGCGAAGGGAGTTGGGCATCCCCACGGTCTTCAACTATCTGGGTCCCCTGGCCAATCCGGCCCGGGCCCGCTACCAGGTGGTGGGAGTGAGCGACCCATCGATGGCCGACAACATGTTGGGGGTGCTGGCAGCCAATGGGACTCGGCGAGCCATGGTTGTCCACGGCGACGACGGGCTCGATGAGCTCTCCACCACTGGTCCGTCCACCGTCCATGAGCTCGTGGTGGCTGAGGACGGTGCGGTGGATGTTTCGACCTGGCGACTCGATCCATCTGATCTCGGGATTGCCCGGGCCACCCTCGCAGACCTCGTCGGGGGGAACGCTGCCGTCAATGCCGCCGCCATCCGTTCGGTCCTGGCCGGTGAGCGCTCTGCCCATCGGGACATCGCCGTGCTCAATGCGGCTGCTGCACTGGTGGTCATTGGCCGCGCCCCTTATCTAGGCGCAGGCGTTGCCCTGGCCGAGGCATCACTCGACGATGGGAGTGCCCACAGCGCGCTCGAGTCGTTTGTGCGGATCACGGTCGAAGCAGCATCCGAGGAAGTCAGCTGATCCACCTTGGACAAGGACATCGGCCGAGAAGAACTAAGGCGCTGACGGACCGCCAATTGGGGGAGCGGAGCGGCACAACTCGGTGAGTCTGGGAATCCGGTCTGCTGGCATGGCCAATCCTTCGCCCCCTTCCACCTTGACCACGCGTACTTTCTCCGGATGCGCTTTGAGCCACTGGGCCACGATCAGCCGCTCGTTCTCATGACCATCGGCACTCAGCGTGAATGCGGGATCCGTTGTCGCAACGGTGCTGCCTTCGGGCCCGAAGAGTGACGCGGTTTCGATGAGCAGACCACGGTCGAGTGTCACCAGGCCCTCACCGTCGATCACGAGTTCGATCCGCCCCACGCGTCGAAGCGACTCGACTCGGCGATGCCGCGTCAGCAGGTGACGGAGGCGCTCGGCCTCGTCGCGAACACGGCCTGCGTCCTCGTAGCGCTGGTGTAGCGAGAGTGAGGTCAGACGCTCGGCGAGTGGGCCGAGCAGGACGGCAGGATCCCCCTCAAGCTGGTCGATCGTCGGGTCACCTCGTCTGCGCCGTGACCGCTTCGGCTTGGATTCAGGTGTGCCGGGGAGGTTTCGACGGACTTTGCCCTGGCGGTTGAAGGGAGGAGCCCACGCTCGGATCAGTCGTCCTTCGAGAACGGCAGCAGTAAGTGGGCCGGGGCACACGTGGTGATGGACAGCGTCGAGCTGGCGAAGCAGCTGGCCGATCTTGTGCCGGGAATCGCCCGAGAAATATGACCGGACACGACTCTGGAGATCGGTGGCCTTGCCGACATAGAGCACATTCCCTGCCGCATCGCAGAACCAGTAGACACCGGGGCGATGCGGTAGCCGGGTAGTGAGGCGGAGTTTGTCGGCTTGAGGGTGTCCCACCAACTTGGGCAGGTTGAGGAGCTCCTCGAGTCCAACGATCCCAAACGTACCGGCTCGCTCGAGCAGTGCATGGAGGAGATCACCGGTGGCCAGCACGTCGTCCAGGGCGCGGTGACACGGCTGATGCTCGAGGCGCAGCGAGGAGGCGAGGGTGCCCAACTTGCAGTTGGGCACCATGTCGCGCACAAGGCGGCGAGCTAGGGCCAGGGTGTCGACGGTGGCATTGGTCAGTCGAGGTCGGCCGGTGGCCGTGAGTGCATGATTGATGAAGGAGAGATCGAAGCGAACGTTGTGCCCAACGACGACTGCGCCGCCTAAGAACTCGAGGAAGGATGCGAGCATCTCCCCGACGGGTGGAGCGTCGGAAACCATGGCATCACTGATCCCGGTCAGGGCAGTGATGTAGGGAGGGATCCGGGTGTCGGGTCGCACGAACGTCCGGTAGGTGGCGAGAAGTTCGCCCCCTCGGTAGCGGGCGGCTGCCACTTCGGTGAGGCAGGCACTCTCCGGGGAGCCCCCTGTTGTCTCGACGTCGAGCACCACGAAGGTGACGTCGGACAATGGGGTGCCGAGGTCGTCGAACGACCGTTGCACGACGAGTGCCATGGCTGCACTGTAGCGAACAGATGTTCGGGAGTCGTGCGATCAGGTGCGTGTGCCACCGAGTACCGTCTTGATCGTGACCGCCGACGAGACTGCCGTGCCCGCTCCGACTTCCGCCGACAGCGCCGTTCGCTATCGCTGTGCCGCCTGTGGCAACTTGACCCGGTTCGACGTGACAACAACCCGGACGACACGAGCCTTTCACCACTACACGGTGGGCGGCGAGCTCGACGTTGAAGACGTCGAAGTGCTCGAGGAGTCGGTGGGGGAGGTGTCGTGTCGGTGGTGTGGCCATGGAAACGCCGTCGAGCCGATCGAGCCGGAAGTGGGCAACGGAGCCTGAGTCGGCGAGGGACTCCCGTGCATGAGTCCACGGATCCCAACCCTCTGACGGACCCGCTGTTCCTCGGCGGCCTTCGACCGGTGCCGACTGGCGGTGTGGGCGGGGCGATCGGCTGGCCTGCCGCCTCGATCGTCGGGAAGGACCCAACCGGGAATCCGTTGACGATTGCCGTCGACGAGACAGATCATCGCCCGCTGCTGTTGGCCTTCCTTTCTGTCGACTGCCTCGGGTGTCACGAGTTTTGGGTCGGCTTTGCTGATCGCCCGGATGGCTCCGGACTCTGTGAGCCAGGGCTTTCCTCGGTACGGGCTGTGGTCGTGACCAAGGGACCAGAGCATGTTGCGCCCGGCGACGTTGCCGCCGTGTCGGTCGAGATGGGCTCAGTCCCTGTGGTGATGAGCGAAGGAGCGTGGTCGGACTATCGGGTCAGCGGCTACCCGTTCTTTGTCGTTGTCGATCCGACGGCCCGCACCGTGTTGGCGGAGACGGTGGGGATGGGCTGGTCCGATGTGCATGCGATCCTGCCCAAAGCGACACCTGATGACCAGCATGCGCCCTAGGGCTATGCAAGCATCATGAGCATAAAGAGATCCTCCTGGCCGTCTGGTCAGGTGGATCGGGTACGTCGGCGCTCAAGTTTGAGGACTGGGGAGCCGATACCGGCCCGGGGCATCGTGCTCCGTCTGGGGAACGCTGACTAACGAGGAGCAATCAGATGGGCGAGGGGTTCGAGGGTGGATCGGAACCGATGATGGTTCCAGAGGTCGCAACACCCCATGCAGGAAGCACCGTATCCAAGACGCCAGGTCGCCGGAGTGTACGCGTGGCATCGGCTGTAGCGGCGGTGGTCGGACTGACCGTGGGTAGTGCAGCGATCGCCAATGCCGTCACTGCTCCTTCGGCCCCGGTGGGCCACCACGATCCAGGGCCCCACGGCATGTCGCCCTTCGGGTCGACCCCGCCTGCGGCGTTCGGCAAGGTGGCGACGGTAGGTACCAACTCCTTCACGTTGACCACCAAGGACGGCACGACGGTGACGGTCAATGTCGATGCCTCGACCACCTACCTCGATCATGATGTCGCCACACCCTCGTTTAGCGATGTGGTGGTCGGTTCGATCGTGGCCGTCGTCGGTTCGGACACCGCAAATACCGTGACCGCCACCAAGGTGATCATCGGCGTACCCAATCACCGCATGGGTGGTCATCATGGGCCTCCATCATTCGGAACCACCCCTCCGGCCGCGTTCGGGAAGGTGGCGACAGTGGGTGCCAACACCTTCACGCTGACGACCAAGGACGGCACGACCGTCACGGCCAACGTCGACGGAGCGACGACGTATCTCGATCCGGCAGTGCCTTCGCCGTCGTTCAGCGATGTGACCGTGGGTGCGCTGGTGGCTGTCTTTGGCACCGACACCTCGAACACGGTTGCGGCAACCAAGGTGATCGTGCTGCCCGTTCATCCGAGTGGGGATGGCCCGCCGGCCACCGGTGGCGAGGGTGCAACGACGACGGATCCCGCCGGTGATGGTTCCCCCGAAGGCTCCCATGGGGTCAACGGAGTGCCAGCCACCATGGGTACGGTCGCCACGGTGGGCACTGACGCCTTCACCGTCACGTCGTTCCATGGCACGACGGTGACCGTGACCGTGGATGGCTCCACCACCTACGTAGGCCACGACGGTGCTTCGGCGGCGTTCTCCAGCATTGTGGTCGGCACCCATGTAGCGGTCTTCGGCACCAACACGGCAAACACGGTGGCTGCCACCAAGGTGTTCGTGGAGGCACCGGAAGCACCCGAGACGTCAGAAGCACCAGAATCGTCAGCATCGTCGGAAGCACCGGGCACCTCGGATGGATCGCACGGTCACGGTGGGATGTGGGGACCGCCTCCAGCCTCGCCGCCTCCGGCCCCGACGCCTTCGACCACCGAGCAGCCAGCACCGTCAGCTCCCAATCAGCAGGGTGACAACGCAACGGGCCAGCCGTGGACCTGGGGACCGGGTCACGGTGGAAGTCAGGGTGGCTCGTCGACCTCGACCGGGACGTCAAGCCAGACCGCTGGTCCGGGCTGGCGGGGTCCTTCGGGCGGTGGAAGCCCGAACAGCTTCCGCTGATTCTGCGGATTCCTCCAGAAGAGAGCATTCTGGGGGAATGCCACATGCTTGCTTGCTGACCGTGGATCTCAAGGTCCGGGAGAGTCAGTCACTCAAGGCCAAGAGGACGGTGATTCGCCACCTGGTCGAAGGGGCGAGATCGAAGTTCAGCGTGGCTGCAGCGGAGACCGGTTACCAGGACCAGTGGCAGCGCAGCGAACTCGGCTTTGCTGCGGTCTCGGGTACAAGCCACCATGTCGATGATGTGCTCGACGCTGTTGAGCGCTACATATGGTCTCATCCCGAGGTCGAGGTGGTCTCGATGGTTCGCACCTGGATCGATGCAGAACATTGACGCGATGGTCAGGGCGCGTCCGGGGGCATAGCCTCGCCCCATGAGTGCATGGACCGACCTGCGTGCCGACGTCGACGCTGAGTACACAGCCCTCCGATCCATCATGGACGACCTCGGCGACGACGATCCACGTTGGGACCTGTTGACGCCTGCCGAAGGATGGATGGTGCGTGATCAGATCAGCCACCTGGCCTTCTTCGACGATGCCGGCAGGTTGGCCGTTGTCGATCCAGATGTATTTGCCACTGCTGCTTCCGAGTTCGTGGCGGCTACCGGTGACCCTATGGACGCCCATCTGATCAAGGGCCGGTCGATGGGTGGCACCGAACTTCTGGCGTGGTGGGATCAAGCGCACGAGCAGATGACGGAGGCATTCGTTGGAGTCGAGCCCTCGACGAGGATCCCGTGGTTCGGGCCATCGATGGGGGCAATGTCCTTCCTTTCAGCCCGGCTCATGGAAACCTGGGCTCACGGCCAAGACATCGTGGATGTCATCGGCGCCGATCGACAGCCGACCGATCGCCTGCGCCATATCGCTCACCTGGGAGTTCGGGCCCGTCCGTTCTCCTACCTCGTCCGAGACAGGGACGTCCCAGATGGCCAGATCGTCGTGGAGGTGATCGCACCTTCGGGCGAGCCTTGGCGCTGGGAGATTGGTGACGAGGAACCAGCATCAGAGGCGGCCTCGATCACTGGAACGGCACTCGATTTCTGCCTGGTGGTCACCCAGAGGCGCAATGTGACCGACACGGGACTCACCCTCACTGGACGCTTGGCGGAGGACTGGATCTCCGTAGCTCAGGCCTTTGCCGGACCTCCAGGCCCTGGCCGCTCCCACGTGAATGAGGGCAGGTAAACCGGTGTCGGATTCGCTCACCCGTGTGCTCTCCTCCGGCACATATATGGGATGCCAAATGTGGCCTAACCGGGCAGATCGCGAACTCGTTTGGCGGGAATGCCCACATAGAGGCCATTCGGACTGCAATCCCGGCTGACCAGCGCCCCAGCAGCGATCACACAACCTGGTCCGATGGTGACACCAGGCAACACCACTGCCCTGGTTCCAATCCATGATCCTGCTCCCACGCTGATCGGTTCGCGAATCAACTTCCCCTGTCGGCGCCGCGTAGGTCCAATCTCATGTCCCGTGGTAAGCAACAGTGCCTCGGGAGCTATGGCTACATGATCTTCCAGGACGATCCCACCCTGGTTAAGTAGCGACGTTCCTGCGTTTACGAAGACTCCAGTCCCTAGGGTCAGATTTGGCCCGGAGATGACAACTCCTGCTCGGATCTCACCTCGTCCGGCCTTCACACCCATGAGGCGCAGCGCTCGAAGTCGCAACTTGGTGGGAAAGTAATACGACCTGATCATGGTGTTGAACAGGCGTCTGATTCCCTTCCACTCCATCTGTAGATCGTATCTTCCAGGTCTGCCCCTGATCACCGGGAAATGAGCGACGCATGGACCGATCTGGGTGAGCTGACGATCATTCGCATCTTCGATGCCCCACCGGACGTGGTGTTTGCATGCATCCCCAGAGCCCGCCCCCGAACCCGCGACACACTTTCGGAGGCAGATCGGAACGAGTATGGCACCCGACCTCATCACGGTCGAACGAAGTCCGGGCGGACGCTTTGAGACCTTGATGGTCTTCGACGCGACCGGTGATGAGGTTCCCTTGAACGGAGTGTTCATCGAGTTCGATCCGCTCGTGCTCGTTCACTGAAGCAGGTACCGAAGGCGGCGTGGTCAGGAAGATCACCTTCAATGGCCTCGGCGACGGCTGTATTGGGACCGTCACCCTTCAGACCAACGTTCCGCCGATGCTGATGAGCCCGGAGGCCCAGGCAGGGCTTGAGACGGCTTCCGTCGAGATCGACGACCACCTGTCCTCGCTGTAGGTTCCAGTTTTCGGGCATCCCGCAACGCCGGTTATGAGCACAGGTCGGGCCGGGGCGTATCTCCCTGCAATCACGTGGGAGCCTTCCCGTCAGGCCAGTTCCTGAGCGGCTCGCAGATTCAGGCTCGCGTTGCCATCAGTTGTCCCAGGAGCGCCACGAACGCATCGACATCACCAGGCGTGGTGTCGAAGGAGCACATCCACCGGACGACACCGGCCGCCGCGTCCCATACGTAGAAGGGATAGACGGCCTGCAGCGCTGCAGTGACCTCAGTCGGCAGCACGGCAAAGACGCCATTTGCTTGCACGGGGTGCGCCAGCACCACCCCTGGTATGCCAGCTGCACCTGCAGCGAGACGGCGTGCCATGGCGTTGGCATGCGCTGCATTGCGCTCCCACAGCCCATCGCTGAGCAGGGCCACGAACTGAGCAGCAGCAAAGCGCATTTTGGAAGCGAGCTGCATCGACTGCTTGCGGACGAACCGCAGGCCAGTGCTCGCTTCGGGTCGGAACGTAATGACGGCCTCGGCGCCGAGTGCCCCATTTTTGGTCCCACCGAAGGAGAGGACATCGACGCCAGCCGACCGACCGAAGTCACCTAGGCCCACTCCCAGCGAGGAAGCCGCATTAGAGATTCTGGCTCCGTCGAGGTGGACAAGCATGTGGCGTTCGTGGGCCCACGCACTGAGGTCTCGGATCTCCTCGACCGAGTAGCAGGTGCCCACCTCGGTGCTCTGAGTGATGGAGATCACCCGAGCTTGCACGTGGTGCTCATCGCCGATTCCCGTTACCGCGGCTTCAACGAGATCAGGGGTGAGTTTGCCCTCCACGCCGGGCACGGAGAGCAGCTTGGAGCCGAGGAACCGTTCTGGAGCGCCGCACTCATCCACTGCGATGTGCGCTCCCGTCACGCAGACCACTGCTTCATGGGGCCGGAGCAGGGATTGGAGGCCGACAACGTTGGCGCCGGTGCCGTTGAATGCCAGGTAGACCTCCGCCTCAGGCCCGAACTCTTGCTGGAAGAGGGCAATCGCCCGCTCGGTGATCTCGTCCGCACCATAGGAGGGTGCATGGTCCACGTTGGCGGCCACGATCGCATCCATCACCCGTGGGTGGACACCGGCCCAGTTGTCGCTGGCAAAGGTGCGGGGCGGACGGTCCGGCGGTGGGGTCGCGGGCGAGGACATGGGGTTCAGCCCCGGGCGATGGGCTTGTATTTGATGCGGTGTGGCTGGTCGGCATCCACGCCCAGCCGCTTCTTGCGGTCGACCTCATAGTCGCTGAAGTTGCCTTCGAACCACCGGACCTCAGACTCGCCCTCGAAGGCGAGCACGTGCGTTGCGATCCGGTCGAGGAACCACCGGTCGTGGCTGACCACGACGGCACAACCGGGAAAGCTCAGCAGTGCTTCTTCGAGGGCACGCAAGGTGTCCACGTCAAGGTCATTTGTGGGTTCGTCGAGGAGGAGCACGTTCCCTCCTGCGGTCAGCACCTTCGCCAACTGCACACGATTGCGTTCGCCACCGGAGAGCTGGCCAACCTTCTTCTGCTGATCACTACCGGTGAATCCGAAGCTGGCCACATAGGCACGACCATGGATCTCGCGGCCGCCGACCACCATGTGATCTACCCCTCCGGTGACCTCCTCGTAGACGGTGGCTTCGGGGTCGAGATTGTCCCGAGACTGGTCTACGTAGGCCAACTCGACCGTGGGGCCAACCTCGAGGTTGCCACCGTCGGGCTGTTCTTGGCCCACCATCATGCGGAACAGGGTGGTCTTGCCTGCACCGTTGGGACCGATGACACCCACGATGCCGCCAGGAGGCAGCAAGAACGACAGGTCATCGAAGAGCATGCGATCACCAAACCCCTTGGTGAGGTGTTCGGCATCGATGACTCGGTCGCCTAGGCGAGGTCCGGCCGGAATCGTGATCTCCAGTCGGTCGGCCCGCCGTTCGGCGGCTTCGGCTTCGGCGACCAGGTCGTTGTAGGCGTTGATGCGGGCCTTGCCCTTCGATTGGCGGGCCCGGGGGGACATGCGGATCCACTCGAGCTCACGTTGGAGGGCATCTTGGCGCGATCGATCGGTCCGCTGCTCTCGGTCGAGACGGTCTTGCTTCTGCTCGAGCCACGAGGTGTAGTTGCCCTCCCAGGGAATGCCTGCGCCGCGGTCGAGCTCCAGAATCCAACCAGCCACATTGTCGAGGAAGTAGCGGTCGTGGGTGACGGCCACCACAGTGCCCGAGTAGTCCTGAAGTGTGCGCTCGAGCCAGGCCACCGATTCGGCATCGAGGTGGTTGGTTGGTTCGTCGAGCAGGAGAAGGTCAGGCTTGGAGAGCAGCAGTCGGCACAGGGCGACTCGCCTGCGCTCACCACCCGACAGCGTTGTCACATCCGCATCTCCTGGTGGGCAACGCAGTGCATCCATGGCGATCTCGAAGGTGCGCTCGAGATCCCAAGCCCCGGCAGCATCGATCTTGTCCTGCAGGTCGGCTTGCTCGGCCAAGAGCTTGTCGAAGTCGGCATCGGGGTCACCCATGGCGGCGCAGACCTCGTTGAAGCGGTCGACCAATCCCTTGGCCTCTCCCACGCCGTCCGAGATGTTGCCAAGGACGTCCTTGGTCGGGTCGAGGTCTGGTTCCTGAGCCAGAAAGCCGACACTGAAGCCGGGAGTCAGACGGGCTTCGCCAGTGAATCCGTCATCAAGGCCGGCCATGATGCGCAACAGCGAGGACTTGCCTGAGCCATTGCCGCCGATGACGCCGATCTTGGCTCCGGGATAGAAGGAGAGGTTGATGCCCTTGAGGACCTCACGGTCGGGTGGATAGAAGCGACGCAGGTCGCGCATGGTGTAGATGAACTGGGCTGCCATGGGGTGACAGTGTGCCAGCCCCGTGCGTAGTGGTGGGCCGGTTCAGGATTGTGTTCATCTCTGCGTCTCGCCGTGAGGGCACATCTCTGAGGTGGCGCCGCCATCTTGGGACGCCTGAGACGCAACGCCTCCGATGACTAACCTGGCCTCATGGTCACCCCCACGCCGCCGATCGGCCGATCGTCTGCGGAGACTCAATCTGACAACGAATCGCTCGGGGACGATGCCTCTTTGCGACGGACGCGTCGCGAAGCGGTCACGACATTGATCGAACACCTTGTCGAGGCCATTCATGAGGGTGATGACGAGATGGTGGAGCGGGCGGTGCTCGACCTCAGCGCCCGCAGCAGGTGGCTGGCTCCCTTGGCCTTGCTGGTCAGTGGATTCGTGATGCTGTTCCAGGGAGTGAAACTTCTCTTCGTCAACTGGCGCCTCACGCTGGTCCAGTTGCTGCCCGCCATGTGGATCTGGATGGCGATGCTCGACCTCAAGGTGCACGTCATGAAGGGTCGGGGTTTCGTGGCATTCCGTGGAGTGACCTTGATCATTCTGGTGCTGTTCTTTGTGGCAGGTACGGCCGCCAGCTTCTATCTGAACGCCGTCTTCGGCTTTGCTGTAGCCCGCAAGGGCCCTCCGGAAATCCGGCCAGGCTTCGTCGAGGCCAAAAAGCACCGAAAGATCATCTTGACGTGGGGCGTGGGAGTGGGCTTTCTGCTCGGGTTCTCCGTCGTGGTTGCCGACCGATGGGGGCTCGGCTGGTTCGCACTTTCCTTGAGCATCACCATTGGTCTCATGATGTTCGCCTACGTGGCACTGCCTTCGCGCCTGCTTGGCCTTCGATCGGACCAGAGTCGGAGGGACAAGTTGACGGCATCAGCCGTGGGCGGCGCAGTCGGGGCCATCATCTGCTCGCCGTCCTACATCCTCGGCCGGGTGGCCATCGTCATGATCGGGTCGCACGTACTCCGCTACGTGGCTTTCGTGATGCTGCTGGTGGCGGTCGTCTTGCAAGCAGGGGCGACGAGTGCGGTCAAGGCCGTCAAGATGAGCGCCAAGATCGTTGCGGGAATGGAATCCGACGGTGAACGCCCTGGATCTCGGCCCACCTAGGTCACGACTTCAGGGCTCATCTAGATCCGGAAGGGTCTGCGACGAGGTGCAGGCGGATGGTGAACGCCGAATGCCAACGGCATCAGGGTGACCCGGCGTGAAGACGTGACCACCAACCGCCATGTCGCGGAACGCCTCGGAATGGGAGATCCCGGCGTCGGTGCCCCGAAGAACAACCTGGTGTTGTCCCTCCAGGGAGGGGCCACGGTACTGCTGGATCTTCTGGCGACGTCGTCGACGATGTCGGGACATGGGAACTGTCCCATGTGCCAGTTTCCCTGGTGAGAGCCTCGGATCACCGCTCAGTTGAGCCGTTGCATCGACCGGCTCCGTTCGCCGGCAAGGTCTCCGGCCAGGGAATGAGCAAGGCGCAGGCTGGATCCTCGCGGCCATGCCTCACGCTCGTCTGACTCCTCATCGTTGGCCATTGCGCCGCTCCATGCTGCAACCCTTTCGCTCGCCAACAACTTGCACTGCCCGTGCAACCTTCATGGCCGGCGGGGCTACTCGTTCGTATGGTTCCCCTCCCATGGAGGCACGTTCCGATGCACAGCAGATCCGTCGATTCCTCAGAATCCCTGGGGTGGGCACGCCGACTTTTCGGCGTGCTGCGGCAGGTGCAGTCATGGTCGCTTCGGGGCTCGGAGCCTTCGTTGGTGGTCCCGCGGGAGCCGACTCGACGGGCGCGTCAAGCGGTGGCGGGACGGTGTCCGTTGGGGCCTCCTCGGGGGCGGGTAGTCCGGGTTCCACTGGTGCTGGCGGTGGGAGTGGAGGTGGACCATCCAGCCAAGGTGGCGGATGGGCGTGCATCTCGACCTATCTCGCCCTCAATAACGAGGGAGGCTCCGCCCCCGGCGGTCCTCTCCCCGGGGCCTGGTATTCGGTTACCTGCACGAACAAGTCCAGCGGGTCTCAGGTCACCCAGACGGTGTGGCTTTCGTCGGCGGTCTCCGCTCCTGTGCCAGCCGTCGATCCTCGAACGGTGGCGCTGCAGGCCGAGCATTCACTGGTGTTGCCCCGGCCACTGCTCCGCACGAACCCCTTGGGGGCATCGGTCGTCAACCTGGATACCTGGTTCTGGATCGACCCGTCAATCTGGCACTCCTATTCGGTCTCCGTCACTGCCGGTTCTGTGTCGGCTACCGCGGTGGCGACTCCGGTCGATGTCGTGTGGTCGACGGGAGATGGTGGGCAGTTCCGATGCGCAGGTCCAGGACGCCCCTTTGACCCGACGCGACCAGGGCAGGTGCAGCACGCGGGGTGCACACATCGCTACCTCCGGACATCGATAGGCCAGTGGTCCCCCAGCGGTTCCTCTGACGCTGCTGCCTTCCGAATCTCTGCATCTATCGACTGGGCCGTGACGTGGACCTCCCGCGGGGTGGCAGGCGGCGGTCAGCTCCCAGGCCTCGTTACATCTGGCGCGACCTCGTTGCGTGTGACGCAGATCGAGAGCGTGGGCGTCCTGCCTTCGACAACTGGAAATTCTCGCCAAACGTGGAGGTTTCTCCCATGACCAGCACAATCTCATCGGGTCGACAGGTCAATGAGACCCCAGAGCGACCGCCACGCCGGCCGCCTGCCTCGCCTCAGAGTCCGACCCCGCCCGCCAAGAATCGACGCCCCCTGGTGGCCGCAGCCTCAGCAGGCCTCGTCTGCCTCTCCGTTGCTGCGTTCGTGTCGCTGTACTCGTCGGCTCAACACACGAACTCCGTACTCGTTGCCGCCCGAACGATCCCGGAAGGCCAGGTGATTGCCAAGGCTGACCTTCATGCCGTGGATGCTGCTACTCCGAGTGCGGTTGCGACGGTACCGACAGCGGATGCGAACACCGTGATCGGCCACCGATCCGCCGTCACTGTGCCTGCAGGCGCACTTCTCGTGGCGGCCGACCTTGTAACCGGCTCCTCGGTTCCATCAGGCGATGCCATCGTGGGGGTTGCGCTCAAGGACGGGGAGTTCCCTCCAGCAGGCCTGGCCCCTGGTCAACAGGTCCTCGTGGTCGAAACCTTCGGATCGTCAGCGTCGCTGCCGTCCGTCTCCTCGTCAGCGTCTGGTGCATCGGTCGAGCCGACAGCGGGTTCTCCGTCTGTGACCTTGGCATCGGCGGCAATGGTGGTGACCTCTGCGTCCCCGGTGAGCCCATCGAGTGGCACGACCCTTCTCGTTGGTTTGGCCGTACCCGTGGCCACGGCAGGCCCTGTGGCCGTAGCTGCGGCAGCCGGGCAGGTGAGCCTCGTGCTGATCCCTTCGACTGCCAAGGGGTCCGCTCCGGCGCAGGTTTCCGGTGGAGCTTCGACGGGAGGGCGAGCATGACGTGTGTCGCGCTCTGCTCGATCAAGGGCTCTCCAGGCGTGACTACGTTGGCCACGCTGCTGGCCAGCACCTGGCCTGACCGGGTCGTGGGCCAGACGGTCGTAGTCGAAGCCGATCCATCAGGTGGCGATCTTGCCGGCCGCTTTGGCCTGTCGGGCAACGTCGGTTGGAGTTCATTGCGCTCCTCGGAACGCCGTTCTCTGGATGGCTGGTCGCTCGATGGTCACCTGCAGTACCTCCCAGGAGGACTGCCGGTTTTGGCTGCGGGGCGTGGAGCCGACGTGCCTGACGCCGATGATCCGTTGTGTACGCCCCTGTGGGCCCTTCCAGGGGAGAGGTGGGATCGGATCGAAAGCATCGTGGTTGATCTCGGTCGGCTCTCGCCCAGTGGTGGCGGCATCCAGACCTGGATGGCCCGAAGCGACCGAACTCTTGTCGTCACCCGTGGCGGGACGGCGGACTTGATTCATGTGCGTGAGCGCGCTGCGTGGTTGATGGACGCGACGGGCGGAGCGGTGGGCTTGGTGACCGTTGGCCCAGCGCCGAGTGCACACGAACTCCTCGAGTTCACGGGTCTCGAGTTGGTGGGCCGGATGCCTCTGGATGGTCGGGCTGCAGCTGTGGCGGCTGGTGCGGGCGGCATGGCTCGTCGACTCACTGGATCGGCTCTCCTTGCCGCCTCTCGCAGGCTGGCGGCGGAGTTGGCCGAGGAGATGCCCCACGAAACCGATTCGACGAACTCGCCCGGATCTCACTCCGACCAGACCCGTCGAAGCAACCGGCCTCGCACAACCCGCAAGCTCCGATCCGGTGCGCGGTTGAGGCGGACAGGGTCTCCGAGCCAACCGCGACCTGACGATCGGGCGGTGCGCCCGGCAATCCCGGTGCTGGCTGCCCACGAGGCGGGGGCATTCCAGAAGAAGACCGCCAGCAACGTCGAAGGAGCACCATGAACACAGCACTGGTCGCACTGGTGCGCCGGGATGTCGCTGAAGACTTGGCTGGGCCGGAACTCGCCAGCCTCGACAGTGATGATCGACGCGAGTTCGCAAGGCAACGCCTCTACGCACACCTCGACCGCCACCTCGGGTCTCCCTCGTGGTCCCCCGGGGAAGACGCCGACGATCGAGGGCACGCACCAGCCCTTACGCCGAGTGACGAGGAAGAGCTGGCTCGATCGGTGCTCGATGCTCTGTTCGGACTTGGTCGCCTGCAGCCACTGATCGATGATTCTGATGTTGAGAACATCGACATCAACGGATGCGATCGCGTGTGGGTGACTCGCGCTGACGGATCCAAACGGATGGCCGAGCCCATTGCTGATGACGATGAGGAACTCGTCGATGTGATCCGAACGGCTGCCTCTCGCTTCGGACTCTCCGAACGAAGGTTTGATGCAGGTCGTCCCGAACTCGACCTGCAACTCCCTGGCGGGAGTCGACTCTCGGCCGTCATGGCGGTGACAGGGCGCCCCTCGGTCTCCATCCGCCGCCACCGCTTCAGCGATCTCGACCTTGGCGACCTGATGGGCATGGGAGCGATGGACCTGGGGCTGTGCTCGCTGCTGAGGGCCGCCGTCCGGGCGAGGAAGAACATCATCGTCACCGGAGCAATGAACTCGGGCAAGACAACGCTGCTTCGAGCACTGGCCGCGGAGATTCCTCCCCGCGAGCGCGTGGTGACGATCGAACAGTCCTTCGAACTTGGCCTTGATGCGACAACTGATCGACACCCAGACCTTGTCGCCATGGAGGCTCGACCGGCCAATCTCGAGGGTGAGGGCAGGATCACGGTGGCCGACCTTGTACGCCGAGCCCTCCGCATGAACGCCGATCGAGTCATTGTCGGTGAGGTGCTCGGTGATGAAATCCTGCCGATGCTCAATGCAATGAGCCAGGGGCGTTCAGGCTCGATGTGCACAATTCATGCTGAATCGTCAGCAGGGGCGTTCCGGCGGATTGCCTCCTATGCCGTGCAGTCCCCGGAGAGGCTCGCCGTCGAGGCGACGAACCTCCTCATTTCCGGAGCCGTTCATTTTGTGGTGCACCTCGACTCGGAGATGCACGACTTCTCCGACGAGCCCGAAGTCGAACACGCCACCGATGTCGAATCAGGTCGCCGTTCGTTTCCCCCGCGACCTCGTCGAGACCGCTTCATCTCCTCGGTGCGCGAGGTGGTCGACGCCGAAGGCGTGCAGATCATCTCGAACGAGATCTATCGCCCCGGCCCAGATCGTCGGGCACGCCCGGCAGCTCCACTGCGAGCAGAGACGGTCGCAGAGCTCCGTCAGTTCGGATTCGACATCACCGCGACCAACGAAGGCGAGCGGTGGTGACGGGCTCAGTGGTTCTCGTGGCCATCTGCGGGGCCGCCGCGGCAGTTGGACTGCTAGCCGCTGCGCTGACATTGGTCGACGGCGTGGGTTGGAAGAAGCGTCCAGAAGAGAGGTCGGAAACCCCAGAACCATCGGATACGACAGGATCGAGCCATCGGCTGCTTCGACAGATGGGCCTTCCCGTTGCGGCTGGCGTCGTGGCCGTTGTGGTCACGGGATGGCCTGTGACTGGACCGATTGCTGCGGCTGTCGGGTGGGGTCTGCCTCGGGTTCTGCGTGAAACGAGAACGGCAGCCTCGGTCGAGAGCCTGGAGGCCATCGCCACATGGACCGAAATGCTGCACGGGACACTGGCTGCTTCGGCCGGCTTGGGTCAGGCACTTGTCGTGACGGCTGACCTGAGTCCAGCCCCTCTTCGGCCTGCCCTCCAGCGTTTGGCCGGTCAGATTCGCGTTGGCGTGGCGCCACGGGCAGCACTCCTGGAGTTCGCCGATTCCCTTGACGATCCATGTGCGGATCGAGTCGTCTGCTCACTTCTGTTGGCATTCAGTGCTCGAGCACAACGCCTCGGCGACCTCTTGGGGGCCCTGGCTGAATCTACGAGGCAAGAAGTGGCACTCCAACTTCGGGTCGAAACCAGCCGTGCATCGGTGCGCAGCGGTGTGCGCACCGTCGTCCTGTTCTCTCTCGGATTCGTGGCCCTTCTTGCTGTGTTCGCTCACTCGTATCTTGTGCCGTTCGCCACGCCGGCCGGCCAAGTCGTCCTGCTGGCCGTGGCTGGGCTGTATGCCACGGCGATCGTCTTGATGGTCTCGATGTCCAAGCCACCCCGGGCTATTCGGCTCTTGGCTCATACCCAGGAGGGTCGATGACCGGCGTCGTGCTATTGGCCGTGATCTGTGGCGTGGGCCTGGTGGGGATGCTGTGGGGATTGCGAACAGCAACGCCCAGCCTGACCGGCGCCTTGGACGCATGGGAGCGGACGGATCGCACCCTTGTCTCTCAGCCGACTCTTGCCAGCATGGGCGAAATCGGTCGCATGACCCTCGAGGCCTGCAAAAAGGCTGGGTGGAGCGAAGGTCCATTCGTGGGCGATCTGCGCTGTGATCTAGCGATAACCGACAGGACGTTCGACACCCTGGTCGGCCAGGTTGTCGTGGCCGGCGCCGCTGGGATTCTCGTGCCACCGGTGAGCTGGCTTGCCCTCACCGCACTCGGTGTCGCCGCCCCTGTCGCCGCCGTCCTGATCGCGATGTTCCTGGTTCCGGCAGCGACCATCAGCCTGCTGGTCGTCCGCCTCCGAGGAGCGGCAGGGGAGCGTCGCCGTCATCTCCGAGCCGTAGTGGCATCGTTCGCCGACCTAGTTGTTATGGGGTTAGCCGGCGGCGTAGGAGTTGACGGGGCAGTTGTGGCCGCCGCCCAGGTGAGCCCCGCATGGGGGGCACGCAGGATTGCCTCGGTGCTGCTGGCGGCCCGAGAGAGCGGAAGCCCGCCGTGGACGGCGCTGGCGGGACTTGGCGGAGAACTGGGCGTACCCGAACTGACCGAACTCGCAGCGGTGGTCCAGTTGGCTGGAACTGAGGGGACGAGAATTCGCCAAGCGCTGGAGGCAAGGAGTTCGGCCATGCGTCGCCATGCGCAGGCCGAGGCGGAATCGGCAGCGAATGCGATGACGGAGCGACTCTTCGTCCCAGGAGCGCTCCTCCTTCTCGGCTTCTTACTTTTTATCGGCTACCCGGCATTCCAGCGGATCATCGGAGGATTTGTATGACGTCTTCGACGCTTCCACTCGGTGCAGCTCAGAGGTTCACCGACGCACAGCCTGACCATCAGGAAACAGAAACCACCACTAGGAGGACTACCAATGATGCCAATCCAGATCGTGATGCTCTGGGCGTATGCCCGTCAGCGTTGCCATGGTGCTGGAGGATGGAACGACGAGGGATCAGTGGTCGAGAAAGTCATCTTGACGGCCATCTTCGCTGCGCTGGCTCTAGGGGTCGGAGCGATCATCGTCGCCAAGGTCACCGCCAAGGCGAACTCGATCAACCTCAACTGAAGCCTGACGGCGCGCCCTGGAGGGTGCTGGCGAGAGCGAGACGCTTCCTGCTTGGTGGCACCCTCCTTGGCCCCGGGGGGCGAACTTCATGTGGGCGCAGGCTGATGGGGGCTGGCCCCCGCCACACCCGGGATGAAGAAGGCACCGTTCTGGTCGAAGCGGTCTTGTTCGTCCCGGTTGTGATGTTCCTCATCCTCGTTGTCGTGCAAGGTGCCATGTGGATGCACGCTTCCCAGGTTGCCCAGCTGGCTGCCTCGGAGGGCGATCGAGTCGGACGTTCGTTCGGCGGAGGTGCTGGCGTCGGAGTTGCCCAGGCCCAGGCAATCCTCCACGCACCAGGAGCCAATGTCTCTGCATCGACTGTGACGGCTGCCGTCCTGCCGGGCGACGCCCTGGTCGTGAGGGTTTCGGCTCATGTGCCGACCATCGTGCCCGGCCTAGTGCTCTCGGTATCGAGCAGCGCCAATGGAACGATCCAGAAGTTCAGGGGATCAGAGTGAGCACTCGTCGTCATCGAGACGAGTCAGGGTTCGCTGCTGTGGAGCTTGTCATCCTGACGCCGATCATCTTGCTCCTACTCCTGGCTGCCCTCACCTTCGGGCGGGTAGTGGAGGCTCGCCAACAGGTGGTCGAAGCGGCGCGAGCAGGAGCAGAGGCAGCCGCTGTGCTCCCCACCGTTCAGACGGCCCAGTGGGTTGGCTCCATGAATGTGGTCATCAATCTCATCGAACGGAGACACACATGTGCACGCATCTCCTACGTCATCGATACGAGCAGATTCGTGCCTGGAGGCCAGGCGGTCGTCCATGTCGCCTGTCTCGTCCTGCTGTCAGACATCACGCTGCCGGGAATGCCTGGGTCCACTGTGGTGTCGGCCACAGCGGTTGCCCCGCTCGACCCCTATCGATCGGTGGGCTGATGATGACGGTGTCTACGCGATGGTCGGACAAGAGCCTGACTTCGAGCGAGAACGGATCGTTCACCGTCGCTCTTGTCTTATTGCTGCCGATGCTGATGGTTCTGCTGGGCCTTGTGATTGACGGCGGGGCCGCTTTTGTGGCCCATCAGGCTGCAGCGGTCGAGGCCGAACAGGCGGCCCGGGCTGGAGCTGGCGCAGTGGACGTTGGATTCCTGCGCCTCGGCATTGTGCGTGTAGACCCGACCCAGGCCGTGGCCGCTGCCGAGCGATTCACTCAGGCGGCGGGTCACCCGGGGTCAGCCTCGGTGGCGGCCGGGCTCGTGACGGTCCATGTCTCGTATGCTGTGCCGACGACGATCCTCGGGATGGTCGGCATTGCATGGCTGCACGTCAGCGCGTCGTCGTCGGCTCGGAATCTCCGCGGTGTCACGGTCGGGCAATCGTGAAGCCTGCGATTCTTCCTCCTGATCCGGCTCGTCAGTCCCTGATTGCCGGGTTGCTATCTCTCGTTGCCCTGGCTGTCGTGGTCCTCGGCGTACCGGTGTGGCTTGCCCTTCATGGCCTGGTTCCATTTCTTGAAGTCCCTGCGGTGATCTCTGGTGCTGTCGGGCCTCACGGCGGGTCTCCAGGCCACGCGGTCACGCTGCTGGCGATCCAGGCAGGCTTGGCGGCATCGTGGATCTGTTGGGCCTGGGTGGTCTGTTGCATCGCCGCAGAGGTCAAGGCTCGTATCACTGGCCAGCCATCAGATCGGTTGATGGGATCGGGCAGCGTGCATACCGTCGCGGCAATCCTGGTCGGCGGAGCCTTTGCTCTCACACTGGTGAGTCGAGTGCCGAATGCTTCTCCGACACGCGTGGCGACGTCCACCTCGGTGATCGGGCCTGGCCGCCCGGGGCTCGGCGTTGTGGCATCGCTTGCCGATGGCGCCCACGATCCCACCGACATCTCGACGGCCGAGCAGATATCGAGACCCACCCCGGTCTCAGTCCATGTCCCCATGGGGCCTGATTCGCCATGGGAACCTGCGGCTGAATCGAAGAACGAGGACCGTCCGGTCAGCCACACCGTGCAAGCTCGAGAGACCCTGTGGTCGATTGCTGAAAATCGCCTTGGGGACGGCAGGCGGTGGCGTGACATCGCTGTTGCCAACTACGGGACGATGCAGGCCGATGGAGGTGCACTGGAATCTGATCACGCACTGTCCGTTGGGTGGACGCTGGTCCTGCCGGTCGCACCCCGTCCAACAGAGTCATTCGCCCGCAGCGGAACGCCGTCGGATCCCTCAGTTGAGCCGGCGCACCAAGGACAGGCGCCAACCGGGTCTGCGCCAAACGGGACTGCGTCGACCGGGTCTGCGCTGGTCGGGACTGTTCCGATCGCACCACTCGGAGCAGGAATCATTGGGGTGGGCGTGGCCGACCTGGTGGATCGCTGGCGGCGTGTGCAGCGGCGAAGATCCGACAAGTTCGTGTCCGATGAACCCGCGGCAGCAGCCGGAGAGATCGAACAACGCCTCCGGCTAGGTGACGGTGCGGATGAGGTTCAAGCTGCTCGAGCCGCCCATGCAGCATGGATGGGAGGAAGTGTGGCCACTTCCCGGGCGGGGTCAATCATCGGGATCCGTGTGTCGAACCTCGACGTGAGGCTCGTGTTTCGAGGTCCCGAAGGCGTCGGTTCGGTTCCCCCACTCTTCACCACACTCGATGACGGAACCGCTGCGATCCGTCGCGCTGACCTGCGTGCCGCTGACCTGCATCGATCAGTCAGTACGTCCCGTGGTGCTGTGGAGGGGCAGGTTGTTCCTTCCGCCCTCGCGGCAATTGGGCGTGATTCGGAAGGTGTCACCTTCGTGGACATGGGGATCCTGGGGCCCGTCGTGGTCGAAGCGACCGGAGGTGTTGCGGACGGTCTCATCAGGGCGCTGGCCCTGGAACTCGCTACTTCACCCGGATGGACCGGATTCCGGTTGCTGCTCTGTGGATTCGGAGGTGAGCTCACGCGCTTTCCTCATGTTGAACTGCTCAGTGCTGATCAGTTGGCAGCTTTCGGCATTGAGGACGATCCGGGGTCGTTGCGAACGCCCACCGTGCTGCTGTGCTCGGCTGACACTCCCGATGACGTCCTTGATGCCGTCTTCCGTCGAGCTTCCAATCCCGAGTCGTTCCTGACTGTTGTGGGTTTCGACTCCACCGAGGCCGGAAGTCGCCGGAGTGGTGAATGGCCGACGGAGTCGGGGGACCTCGCGGCGTTGAGGATCACGCGCCCCTCGAACGGGGAAGTTGCCTTCGGCACGGGCGCGTTGGCACTGTTTGGAGCTGTCCTCCAACCACAGGTGGTGACGTCCGATGATGTGACTTCTGTCATTGCACTGATCGAGTCGAGTCGTCCGGGACCCGTCGCCACCAATGATCACGAGCGGGCTTGGTCGAATGAGCCGACGAATGGCGGCCGCTGCCAGGTGGATGGAAAAGATCCCGAAGTCAGCGACGTTTTGCTCGATCAATCGCCCCACGATGCCGATGGGGGTGGATCCCGGTCCGTTCTGGCATTGCGGGAACGTGGTGGTGAAGGGTCGCTCACGATGGCCATTCGAGAATCTGCCTGTGAATTCTCGACACTGCTCGACTGTGAGATCGAGGTCGCCATCCTTGGTCCGGTGGAGATCAGAGGTGCAGATCGACCCTTTACGCGTGCCTGGTCCAAGGAGCTTGTCGTCTACTTGGCTGTCCACCCAGATGGGGCTTCCAACGACAACTGGACCACGGCGCTGTGGCCGAACCACCTGATGGCGCCATCGAGTCTCCATTCAACAGTGTCGGTGGCACGCCGATCACTTGGACAAGCGGACGACGGGACAGATCACCTGCCCCGTTCGCACGGTCGCTTGATGCTTGGCCCTTCAGTCTCCACCGACTGGGCCCGGTTCCTCGCGCTGATCGAATCCGAAACCGCTGACTCGTGGCGGGAGGCCCTTGGACTCGTTCGCGGACGTCCGTTCGAGGGACTGCGGGATGCGGACTGGTCCGTACTTGACGGCACGGCGCCATTGATCGAGTCCACCGTGGTCGAGGTCAGCGGGCGGCTGGCGGGAAGCTGTTTCCGAGAGGGCGATACGAGCGGAATGGAGTGGGCGGCCCGCAAGGGGCTATTGGTCAGTCCTTACGACGAGCGCCTCTATCGGATGCTTCTTCGTGCCGCTGACCTAGCTGGAAACCCGGCGGGCGTCGAGTCCGTCATGACCGAACTGGTGAAGGTGGTGGCTGACGAGCGGGAGCCCTTGGCCTCGATTCACCCCAGCACGCTGGCGCTCTATCGCCAACTCAGCCGAAGGCCGGCGACAGGAGTGGTCGGTCGAAGTTGAGCAGAGCACATCGATCACCGATTGGTTAGATATAGCTCTCCAAGATTCCCGTCAGGCGGCTGACGTGTGGCACGGTTGAGCCGTTGTGGCGATCACCGCCGTCAGTCGTCACCTGTTCAACATGGCCAGTTGCCTCCAACTGGTGCAGCTGGTCGGCGACCAGATGCAACGCACTCGTCACCTCTGCTCGGGTGGCCATTCCCTCGGGCACATGTCGTTCGAGCTCCCACTTCCAGAATTCAGCGCCGATACGGTTGAGTTCGATGAGAACCTGTGTGGCATCGCCTACGTGCAACAGGTGCTTACCCGGCTCGTGTGCTGCCGCAGTTACCGATGCGTTTGCGGAGGAGCGACTGCTCAAGAGGTCGGCCCGCAACGGGTCCAGACGGGGATCGTCGAAGCCGCCGTCACTCAGGAGCGTGGTGGCATAGGACTCCATGGCGGAGGCATATGAGGCAAGTGATCCACAGACGGTTCCCTTAAATGACAGAGGCCACAGGCGAGCCACCGCCATGACCAGAAGGCCGCCGGCCGCGGTGCCTAGGAGTCGGTAGGCCGAGATGCCCACGATGTCGTTCACCTGTAGTGCATCTAAGAACACCACGAACACGGTGAGGCCGCCGATACAGATGGCGTAGTTGGGGACGAGGAAGGCGATCACCACCACGGTGCTCAATGCGATGACCACCGCCATGTCCCAGTGGTGCATGGGAAGCACGACGGCCAGTCCGACGGTGATGAGGATGCCGATGACCGTTCCCGTGGTGCGCGACACGACCTTCAGCGTGGTGTCGCCAAAACCCGGCCTGGCTACCCATGCCACGGTCAGTCCCACCCAATAGGCGTGGGGGAACGGCATCGCCACGTCGATGACAAGGGCTATGGCCATTGCCAGGGAGAGGCGAACACCGTGCCGGAGGAACGGGTCGGACCAGACGAAGTGTGAACGCAGGTCGAAAGGTGCAAGTGGTCGGATGGTGGGCAGGCGGACTCCACTGCCTCGGCCGATCGGCCACGGTCCGGCTACGGAAGTAGCTACCTGGCGCAGCGAATCGTGGGTGGCGGCAAAGAGCACGGCTGATCCAGGATCGAAGGCCGCACACGCCGTATGGGCGCGATCGAAGACGTCCAGGGCCCGAAGGAGGCGTCTCTTTCGACCATGCCACACCAGGGTCTGGGCGACGGCATGACTCAACTGGCTGGTGGCTTCGACGTAGGAGGCGACGGGAGACGCTGGTGGGGATTCTTGGAGGTAGGAAGAGAGCGCCACCACGGACATGCGGAAACGAACGCTGCAGTCGATCAGTTCGGCGATCCACTCCTTCATCCGCCCTGCATGTCCGTCGAACTCGGCTCCGATCTGCACGGCCCGAAGGCGCTCGGCGTGAAGCGATGCGTACATTGCGTCGGGACCGGTGGCTATCGCAACAGCCATCCCGCGAAAAAAGAGCGCCAACTGCCCCCGGAGCCCACCTGCCCGACGTAGAACCCACGGAACACAGACAGTCACCACGATGACTGCACAGCCCAGTGCGCAGGCCACCGTGTTCACGACCAGATTGTGTCGGTTTCCTGAGTCACCACTGAACACCACCAGGACGACGAGGGAGAGCACGCCGATCATCGCTCCACGTGGGCCGGTGCAACAGAGGAAACCCGCAACAAAGGCACAGGCGGTGACCGTGACGATATGGAGGACGGGCACGTTCGACACGAGTCCTCCGACAAATGTTGCCACTGTGAACAGCACGCTTCCCAAAAGGATTGCATGCAGTCGGTGACGGTAGGAACCACCCGGGTCGGCCACCGTGACGAACACCACCCCAATGCTCATGCCAGCACAGAGGGCCGGATTGCCGGAGAAGAAGCACGCTGCGAGTACCGCAGCAACGATCAGACCGGTGCGGATGGCCGTGGTCAGTGAAACCGCGGCCCAGTCCGTAGCAATGGTTGCCCGGAATAACTCTCGGATGTACTCCATGCCGGGGTGCTTCCCCGGGCCCCGTCGACAGTCCTGCTAGAGCGCTAGTTCGGCGATGGTCCGCATGGTCGCGACGTCACCGGAGATGAGCAGCGTCGTGGCCATCGACTCCCGCCAGCGCGCGATGTCGTCCCGGATCTTCTCCTTGGGGCCGATCAGTGCCGTGTCTTCGACGAGTTGGGTGGGGACTGCGGCCGCCGCTTCGTCCTTCTTCCCCTCGAGATAGAGCGATTGGATCTTGCTTGCTGCCTCGCCGTAACCCATGCGGGTGAAGACGTCGAAGTGGAAGTTCATGGACTGCGCACCCATGCCGCCGATGTAGAGGGCCAGCATCGGCTTCATCATGTTGGCGGCTTCTTCGACATCGTCGTGCATGATCGTTGCCGCGAAGGCGATGACTTCGAAGTCGTCCTTGGTGTGGCGGGCGCCCTCTCGGGCGAAGCCTTCATCGAGGTAGGGCTGGTAGGCATCGACGGCAGCGGGGGAGAAGAAGATGGGGAACCATCCGTCAGCGATCTCCGCGGACAGGGCGATGTTCTTCGGCCCCTCGGCGCCCATGATGATGGGGATCTCCTTGCGGAGAGGATGCGTGATGGGCTTCAACGGCTTGCCTAGGCCCAGGCCACCCGGATAGGGGAGCGGGTAGTGAGGTCCAGCACTCGTGACGACGTCGTCGCGGGCGATGACTTGGCGAACGATGTCGATGTACTCACGTGTGCGAGCGAGGGGCTTCTCGAAGTTCTGTCCGTACCAGCCTTCGACCACCTGGGGACCCGAGACGCCGAGTCCGAGCACCATGCGACCGTTGGACAGGTGGTCCATCGTCAGTGCCGCCATGCCCATGGCTGTGGGCGTGCGGGCTGACAGCTGGCACAAGGCCGTGCCCAGCCGGACGCGCTCGGTGGCAGCACCCCACCAGGCCAGAGGGGTCAGGGCATCGGAGCCATAGGCCTCGGCGGTCCAGATCGAATCGAAGCCCAGACGCTCGGCCTCTGCGACAAGTTCAGGAGCGTTGATTGGCGGGCCAGAACCCCAGTAGCCGAGCTGCAGTCCGATCTTGAGGTCTTTCATGTCATCCTCCTGGTGCCTGACGGTTCACGGACCTTAGTCCTGGTCCATCGGTGGGATTAATTGTCGTCGCTGAGATGGCACCACGGATCAGTGACGTGTGGCGATGTACTCCTCGGCGTACTTCTCGATCTCTTCGAGGCGACGGACCCGCAGGCTCTCCGGCGTGTCGCCATCCTCGGTCGGGGCCAACAGCCAGGGGGCGCACAGCAGGTCGGTCACGCCGGCCTCTTCTAGGCGAGCGAACAGGTCGTGATCCGGAAAGGCTTTGACGGCCAAGTAGATCGAGTAGTTCTCCGGTGAGCGGTCTGCCTTGGCGAGGTGCTCGTGCACGGTGGCCACCTGTGCGAAGGCTTCATCGGGGAACGCGGCTCCGGTATTGATCCATCCATCGCACAAGGTGGTGGCCCGGCGCAGCGCAGGCTCCGAGTCGCCACCGCCGAGAATGGGAACCTGGCGCGTGGGCGCTGGATTCATCTGACACTCAGGCACGTCGTAGTGGGAGCCGTGGTACTCGACCCATCCGCCCTGCCACAGGGCCCGAAGCGCCGGGATCATGTCGTCGAGCCTCTTGCCGCGAGTGTGGAAGTCCTGGCCAGTCTGTTCGTACTCTTCTTTGCACCAGCCCACCCCGACGCCTAGTCGCACACGGTTGTCGGACAACACCGCTGCGGTGCCTACCGACTTGGCCACGGTGATCAAGTCGCGGACCGGAGCGATGTAGATGCCGGTGGTGAAGGTGATCTGCGTTGTCTGGCCGGCCAGGAACGAGATCAGGCCCATCGGGTCGGGCCACTCGGTCTCTTTCTCCCAGAAGGGAGCCCCGTCTGGGGCGGTCGAATAGGTGTACTTCGACTCGAGTTCGCGTGGATTGAAGAGATGATCTGACAGGTAGACACCGTCGTAGCCGAGACGATCGGCGGCCAGGGTGAAGATGCGTACGTCCTCCATGGGTAGGAACTGGACGGCGAGATGGAAGCGCATGGGCTCGCTTTCTATGTGGTTGAAGAGTGCGGCTCAGGCGCCGATGGGTGCGGACGGCGTAAAGGCGACGGGAAGGTGCTTGATCCCGTTGATGAAGTTGGATCGCAGGCGCTGCACGTCTCCGTCGAGCCGGATGTCGGGCATCCGGTCGAGCAGGCGCTCGAACATGACTTTGATCTCCATGCGAGCGAGGTTGGCCCCTAAGCAGAAGTGCGGGCCACCGCCACCGAACGCCATGTGGGCATTCGGGGTGCGACCGATGTCGAAGCGATCCGGATCGGTAAACGCCGTCTCGTCGCGATTGGCAGAGATGTGCCAGAAGACCACCTTGTCGCCCGCAGCGATCTCCTGGCCATGCAGGACCGTGTCTTGTGCCGCTTGGCGACGAAAGTGCATGACTGGGGAGACGTAGCGCAGCATCTCCTCGATCGCCGAGGGAAGCAGGGACCGGTCTGCTTGGAGACGGGCCCACTGGTCGGGATTGTCGAAGAAGGCGACCATGGCTCCCGAGATCAGATTCCTGGTCGTTTCGTTGCCGGCCACGGCGAGCAGAAGAAAGAACATGTCGAGCTCGAGTTGGCTGAGGGCATCACCTTCGATGTCAGCATGCGTCAGCACGCTGAGCAGGTCGCCATGAGGGTCGAGCTTCTTTTGCTGACAGAGCTGATCGGCATAGGCGTAGAGCTCCATGGCGGCCATGGCTCCGGCCTCAGCACCGTCTTGGAACTCAGGGTCGTTACTGCCGATCATGCGATTCGACCAGTCGAAGACCAGGTGCCGGTCTTCGTGGGGCACGCCCATGAGTTCGGCGATCACCTGGAGGGGAAGCTCGGCGGAGACCGTTTCGACGAAGTCGGCCGAGCCCTGTTCGCACACGGCATCGAGGATGGCATCGGTGGATTCGACCACCCGAGCCTCGAGGTCGCGGATCATTCGCGGGGTGAAACCTTTGTTGACCAGGCGCCGGTAGCGAGTGTGCATCGGCGGATCCATGTTCACCATCATCATGCGCTGCTGTTCGATCAGCTCGTCATCGAAGTCGTTGAAGAGCGAGGTCTTGGCGGCCGACGAGAAGTGCTCGTAGTCCCGGTTGACGTTGATGCATCCCTCGTAACTGGTCACCGCCCAGAACCCGTCAGCATGGCCGTCGGGGTCCGGATGCCAAAAGACCGGCGCTTCGGCTCGGAGCCGAGCGAACCAATCGAAGGGGACGCCGTTCACGAAACTGTCCGGATTGCACAGATCGATATCGGATAGGGCCATAGCGTCTCCCCCTAGGGTCGAGGGCGTCGATGGTCGAGCCCTGAGCGGCGAGCCTCGACGGTTGAGTACCGCCCGACTCGATGGCATTACTAGAACGTGTATCAGTTATCATAGGGCAGTCGCACCTCGTATCCCGAGGGGGAACGGGTGAGCGACATGCTGTGCTGACGTCGATCGCCGTGCTGGGCCGGCCGCAGTTGCGGCGGCCGAGGCGGCGCTGAGTGGAGGGAACACGCCATGCACCTCGAGGAGACGCCGGAGCAGGAGGCACTTCGGGCCGAACTGCGGGCCTACTTTGCCCAACTGCTCACCCCGGAGATCCGCCATGCCCTTGACACGGAGACCGAAGGCGGCGAGACCTTCCGCGCCGTGGTGCGCCAGATGGGCAAGGACGGCTGGCTGGGCATCGGCTGGCCTGTTGAGTACGGCGGCCAAGGTCGCCCTGCTGAGGACCAGTTCATCTTCTTCACCGAGGTGCAGCGGGCCCGTGCGCCGTTCCCCTTTGTGACCCTCTCTACCGTCGGTCCCATGCTCATCGCCCACGGGACCGAGGAGCAGCGCAAGTTCTTCTTGGGCGGAATCTTGGCCGGTGAGATCAACTGCGCCATCGGCTACACCGAACCCGGAGCTGGTACCGATTTGGCAGCGTTGCGGACCCGAGCGGTGCTCGACGGCGACGAGTGGGTCATCAACGGCAACAAGATCTACACGTCAGGGGCCGATCAGGCCGACTACGTGTGGTTGGCCGCCAGGACCGATACCGAGGCACCGAAGCACAAGGGCATCACCATCTTCCTCGTGCCGACCACGTCCAAGGGCTTCTCGTGCACACCCATCGTCACGGTTGGCGGTGTGTCGACGACGGCGTCCTACTACGACGATGTCCGGGTGCCCCGGGACGCAGTGGTGGGGGAGCTCAACGGTGGATGGCGCCTGATCACGGGACAGCTCAACCACGAACGAGTCGGCCTGGCTGCCGTAAGCGCTCTGGCCTTCCGACTCTGGGACGAGACTGCCGCCTGGGTACAAGAGCAGGGCTTGCAGGACGTGGCGTGGATCCAAGAGGACCTGGCCTCGACCTATGCGCTGCTCGAGGCTCAAAAGCTCCTGACCTGGCGGATGGCTGCTGCGGTCGGTGACAACACGCTTGGGCCTGCGGACTCTTCCTCGGTGAAGGTCTTCGGCACCGAGTCGACCATTCAGATCTATCGCAAGCTCCTCGGCATCGTGGGGGCCGGGGGCTATCTCAGCGCCGGATCACCCGGAGCCGTGCTCCAGGGCGACCTCGAGCGGGCCGGCCGCCAGGCTCAGATCAACACCTTCGGCGGCGGAGTCAACGAAGTCATGCGGGAGATCCTGGCCACCGCCGGTCTCGGCATGAAGCGGAGCGCCCGATGAGCGAGGCCGCCACGCTCGACGAGCAGCTCGAGGCGTTCGTCGGCCAGTCATCGGGTCCGGCGACCAAGGGTCGCTATCCCGTGAACGCCCCGATGATCCACCACTGGGTCGAAGCCATGGGCGACCACAATCCCGTCTACGAGGACGATGAAGCGGCTCGGGCTGCAGGATTCCCGAGCATCATCGCTCCGCCGACCATGCTGCAGGCCTGGGTGATGCGGGGCTTGCGGACCAGTGCCCACGCAGAGGCGGCCCGAGAGCGGGGCGAAGCTGCTGCCACTACGGCCAACGACCAGGTCATGTCGCTCCTCGACCAGGCGGGATACACGTCGGTGGTGGCCACCAACTGCGACCAGCACTACGAGCGGCCACTGGTCCCGGGTGACGAACTCGAAGTCACCTCGATCATCGACTCGGTATCGGGTGAGAAGAAGACCGGACTCGGTATCGGACGATTCCTCACCAATCGGCTCGAGTTCCGTGACCAGCAGGGCGACGTGGTCGCCACCATGTTGTTCCGCATTCTCAAGTTCAAGCCGGGGACTGGGGCGTCCCGCCCTGCCCCTGAGCCTGAGGCTGCACCCCGTCCACTGCGCCCCCGGCCGGCACTCACTCAGGACAACTCCTTCTTCTTCGAAGGGGCCAAACAGGGCAAGCTTTTGATCCAACGGTGTACGGCGTGCGGCGCACTGCGTCATCCACCTCGGCCTGCGTGTGCATCGTGCCGGTCGTTTGAGTGGGACACCGTGGAGTCTTCAGGCAAAGGGACCATCTTCAGCTTTGTGGTCAACCACTACCCCCAGGTTCCCGCCTTCGACTATCCGCTGGTCGTCGCACTGATCGAGCTGGAGGAGGGCACGCGCTTGATCGCCAATGTCGGGGGAATCACTCCTGAGACCGTGGAGATCGGCATGGCCGTGGAGGCCCGGTTCGAAGATTTCGATCCCGAACTGTCCTTGCCCGTTTTCTACCCGGCTACGGCCTGAGAGCCACCTATTCAGGCCCATACGAGCCTGAGTCACAAACCTTCGCACCCACGTCATTCGACCAACCTGATTCGCACCCACCAGAGAGGCGCACCTGATGGACTTCACCTTCACCGATGAACAACTCGCCGTGCGGGAGGCCGTCACCGGCATTCTCGACGGCCTTGTCACCCCGGACCGCGTGGAGGAGGTGGAAGCCACCGAGGACCGCATCGATCGTGACCTCTGGGCGGCGTTGGCTGACGCCGATCTCCTGGGCCTGGCCATTCCCTCTACTCACGGAGGTGGTGACTACGGCATGGTCGAGCTGTCGATCCTCTTGGAAGCGCAGGGCAAGGTTGTCGCTCCGATTCCCCTGTGGGCGACTCTGGTGCTCGGCGCCCTGCCTATTGCCGAATTCGGCTCTGATGCACTCCGGTCGGAACTCCTACCTGGTGTGGTGGCTGGCCAGGTGATCTTGACTGCAGCCCTGGCAGACGTGGCCAACGACATTGCTGTGGGAGGACCTGGACGGCCATCGGTCTGCGCCGGCTCGACCGACACTGGCCTGGTCGTCAGTGGCACAGCCTTTGCCGTCCCCTATGCCCACCTGGCCAACCGGGTGCTGGTGCCGGTGGCCACCATCGAAGGAACCGTCATCGCCGCCATCGATCCTGGCGCACCTGGTGTGACCATCGAGCGGGCGGTGACCACCAACCGAGAGATTCATCCTCACGTCCACCTGGATGGCGTTGCTGTCGGGCCCGACGACCTGCTGGCCGGAGGTGATGCCACCAAGGGTGCCGAGGTGTTGGCATGGATCCTCGAGAGGGCTTGGACCGGTCTGTGCGCGCTGCAAGTTGGCATCGCTGAGGCGGCCGTCGCCCAGACAGCCGACTACCTCAATGGCCGCGAGCAGTTCGGCGTGCCACTGGCCACGTTCCAGGGGACCAAGTTGCGTCTTGCTGATGCCGCCATCGACACCGAAGCCGTCCGAGTCACCGCCCAGCAGGCCGCGTGGCGCCTGGATAACGGACTACCTGCAGCCCGTGAGGTCAACGTGGCGTCGTGGTTCGCCGCCGAGTCGGGCCAGCGGGTGGTCTTCGCCACTCAGCACCTTCACGGCGGGATGGGAGCGGACATCTCCTACCCCATCCACCGCTACTTCCTGTGGGGCAAGCAGATCGAGCTGCTCCTCGGCTCGCCGAGCGCCCAGCTGGCCCGCCTGGGTCGCCAGGTGGCCGACGGATTGCGGACGGAGGCGGTGTCGGCATGAGCAAGGCGCTGATTGAGCACCACTTCCGCGCTACCTCGCTGACCTTCGACGAGGTAGCTGTGGGTGACGAACTCCCTCCCTTGGAGATCCCGCTGAGCCGAACGTTGATCATTTCGACGGCCATCGCCTCGCGCGACTACCAAGACGTGCACCATGATCCGGTGTTGGCCGATGAGCGCGGATCGAAGGACATTTTCATGAATATCCTCTCTACCAACGGCTTGGTGGGCAGGTTCGTGACCGATTGGACCGGCCCAGGCGGGATGCTCACCGATGTGAACATCCGACTCGGTGCCCCGAACTATCCCGACGACACCATGCTCATGACCGGATCGGTCACGGCAAAAGACGAGAACGTCGGATCTGATGGGCGCGGAGCAGTCGAGGTCTCCGTGCGAGGGGCCAACGGTCTTGGTGATCATGTGACCGGAACCGTCCGGGTCCTGCTGCCTTCGGGAGGTGCCAAGTGAGCGGTGCATCTCACGCCTTTGCTGGCACCACGGCCATCGCCGGTATCGGCGCCACCGAGTTCTCCAAGGAGTCCGGCCGCAGCGAACTCCACTTGGCCGTCGAATCCGTCGACCTAGCCCTGCGTGACGCGGGCATCGAGCCTTCTGAGGTTGATGGCCTGGTCACCTACTCGAGCGACACCAATCCCGAGATCGACATCGCCCGCAGCCTGGGTATGGGCGAACTCACGTTCTTCAGCCGGATTCACTATGGCGGTGGCGCCGGGTGCGGCACGATCCAGCAGGCCGCATTGGCCGTGCAAGCTGGGGTGGCTGACGTCGTCGTCTGCTACCGAGCCTTCAATGAGCGATCGGGCAACAGGTTCGGCGCCGGAGTCCAGGGTCGAGCACCCATCGCCAACGCTGAAACGGCGCACTTCGCCTGGTATGCACCCCAAGGTCTACTCACTCCTGCGCAGTGGGTGGCCATGGCGGCCCAGCGCTACATGCACGTCACCGGGGCGACATCGGAAGACTTGGGCCGAGTGGCGGTGGCGGACCGCAAGCATGCGGCCACCAACCCCAAGGCCTGGTTCTACGAGAAGCCCATCACCCTCGAAGAGCACCAGGCGTCCCGATGGATCGTCGAACCGCTGCACCTTCTCGACTGCTGTCAGGAGACCGACGGCGGACAAGCCATCGTCGTGACCTCGCTGGAGCGGGCCCGAGACCTCAACAAGGCGCCGGCCATCATCCAGGCTGCAGCCCAAGGGGCTGGGCCCAACCAGGAGATGATGACCACCTACTACAACGACGATCTCACCGGCTTGGGGGAGATGTCATCGGTGGCCCGTCAACTCTGGGAAACCTCGGGTCTCACGCCGGCCGACATCCAGACTGCGGTGATCTACGACCACTTCACCCCCTATGTCCTCACCCAACTCGAAGAACTCGGCTTCTGCGGCAAGGGCGAGGCCAAGGAC
Organism: uncultured Acidimicrobiaceae bacterium; assembly: GCA_903873395.1. Taxonomy (GTDB): domain Bacteria; phylum Actinomycetota; class Acidimicrobiia; order Acidimicrobiales; family RAAP-2; genus Bog-756. The sequence continues at coordinate 26,134 of CAIQOJ010000087.1, read as the reverse complement.
TTCGTGAAGGACGGGAACATCGAGCTCGGCGGCGGTTTGCCCATCAACACCCATGGCGGCCAACTCGGTGAGGCCTACCTCCACGGAATGAACGGGATCGCCGAGGGCGTCCGCCAGGTCCGGGGCGAGTCGGTGAACCAGGTGGACGATGTCGAGCATGTCCTCGTCACGTCAGGCACCGGCGTGCCTACAAGTGGGCTCATCCTCGGGGTCGATCGGTAGGGAAGTTCCGACGGGGATGTTCCGACGGGGATGTTCCGGCAGGGATAGATCGCTGAGGGCAGATGGTCGGTGAGGGTGGATGGGCGCTGAGGGCAGATGGGCCGGGGAGCCAACCTCTCGCCGTGCTGACTCCTCAGGGCCCGATTCCTCAGCGCCCGACTCCTCAGTGCCCGACTCCTCAGTGCCCGACTCCTCAGAGCCTGACTCCTCAGGGCCCGATTCCTCAGCGCCCTACTCGGCGTCCAGAAGGTGTCGCTGACGGAGCGAAACCCACGTGGGTTTCAGGTGACACATCCGCCTTGGTGACCTGGAGGTAGGCCACCAAAGCCACGATGATCGCCGTCAGGACGAACGTGGTCCAGCCATAGCCCCAGCCAAGCCCTCCTGCGTTTGTGGGTACGGCCATCCAGTCCGAGAAGGACGCCCCGAGAGGCCGGGTGAGGATGTAGGCGGCCCAGAAGGCCACCACCCCGTCGAGACCCAGAAACTTCCATGCCAGGGCGGGAAGTGCGAAGAGAGCGGCGAATAGAAACCCGCTGGCCAGGAAGCCGATCCCCATGCTGTGGGCCGTCATGTCGCCGGCGGCGGTGCCGAGGGCAAAGGTGGTCATTACCGCAGCCCAGTAGAAGAGTTCGCGACGCACCGTTGTGATCGAGTGGATCGACAGCGTTCGTTCGCTTGCGTACCAGAGTACGAAGATCCCAGCCAAGGCGATGGCAAAGAAGATGGTGGAGATCCCATAGGGAATGCCAGCACCCTTGTGGACCACATCGGCGGCCATGGTCCCAAAGACGCTGACCATGACAACGGCGGTCCAGTACGTCCATGCCACATAGCGCCGCTCGGCGAACTGGATCCAGAGGGCAACGACCAAGAGGATGCCGGCTAGGGGAACAGCAATCCCAGGTCCCCACCACTTCACAAAGAAGTCAGACGCCGATTCACCCATGCCGGTCGAAAGGATCTTCACTGACCAGAACCACAACGTCAGTTCAGGAACTTTGGTTATCAAGCTGTCAGACGGGAGGGTGAAAGGTCCGATCGAGGTGCGCATGATGACCCTGGACTCTACGACGAAGCGATCAGATCACCGACGCGCACTCGATGGCTCCTGTGGACCGGCGGTGATGTGACCAACGAACGGAGGACCTTGGAGATGGGCTGCGGTCATGCCGCCAGGCATCAGCGGCTCGGCATGAGATGATCGAGGGCGCCATGATTGCCAGGTACGCCGACAGTGACTCGACGCTGTGAGTTCTCCTCTGGCCCTCCCTGGTCGGGGCGAGCCGAACCGACGTGAGCCTCCGGTCGAAGTGCCCCTGGCTCGTGCGTCAGCGCTGAAGATCAGCATCGCCGGTTCCGCCCACCCCGCCTGGCGCTGCTCGGGAGATTCTCGCTCTTCTTGTCGCCAGTTGAGGTTGAGGCACCGGCAACGCCCTTCGGGCGCAACTATGACGGCCGGCACGTGAGCTCCACGACCTCACGCCCGCACGCCCGCTCGTCGGCCACTGGTGCTGGGAGGGTCCGTGCGCTCGACGGCGTGCGCGCCCTCGGTCTGCTCTTGATCATGGGATTTCACTTCGGGGCAGGGTGGATGCCTGCCGGGTTCGTCGGCGTCGACGTGTTCTACGTGCTCTCCGGCTTTCTCATCACCGGCCTGTTGGTAGGGGAGTGGACTCGCACGGCCCGGATCAAACTCGGGGCGTTCTGGGCCCGGCGTGCCCGTCGCTTGTTGCCAGCCCTCTGTCTACTCGTGGTCGTTGTGACCCTGGTGGTCCGCACCACCTACCCGGCGGGCCACTATCCGAATCTCCGCATGGCTGACCTGTCGGCGCTGTTCTACTTCTCGAATTGGTGGCAGATCGCCACCAATGGCAACTACTTCGTGGCCTCGGGCCCAGCCTCTCCACTGACCCATACCTGGACGCTGGCGGTGGAGGAGCAGTTCTACCTGGTGTGGCCCTTGGTGACGCTGGCCACGCTGCATGTCGCCCGACGAATTCGCAGAGGTGTCGACCGCGGGGTCGAGATCCTGCTCGGACTGTCCGTCGCTGGCGTGGTGGCGTCAGCTGTCGCCATGGGCGTCGGGTTCGACCGCGGTGTCGACGTCACCCGCCTCTACTTCGGCACGGATACCCATGCTCAGTCGATCTTGATGGGGGCGGTGCTGGCCTGCATCCTCACGCTCGTCCAGCGCAGGCGTGGCCTGGTGGGCATGGCACCCACGGCGGAATCCCGGTCTGCCCGGGTCGTCCTCACGGTGCTCGGACTGGTGGGGATCGCCACCACGGTCGTACTCACCGTGTCTCAGTCGGGAACCAGCCCCACCCTCTACCGAGGTGGCTTCTTGATATCCGCTCTGGCCGCTGAGGCCTTGATCTGTGCAGCGGTGTGCGTTCCCAAGGGTCCGATCGCCCGTGTGCTGTCTCTCAGGCTTGTGGCGTGGGTTGGCACGGTGTCCTATGGCGCATACCTGTGGCACGTACCCGTTGCCATCGAACTCAACTCGTCTCGAACGGGTGTGGGCGGCATGGCGCTCTTCGGGTTGAGGGTGGTCGTCACATTGGCCTTGGCCGCCGCCAGCTACTACCTCGTCGAGCGGCCGATCATGGAACGGGTGTTCTGGCGTTCGCTCAAGGCTGTGGGCCCGGCAGTGATCGCCTTGGGTGTGACCGTGGTTGTGGTCGTGAGCGGCACCGTGGCCACCGGGGAGGCCGCGTCGGTGCAGTCACTGGCTGCCTCGGCCAATAGGGGGACCACGGGGAGTGGTCCTGTGTCGGCCATGGTCTATGGCGACTCCACTGCCTTGACCCTCGGACTGGCCCTCAGCGACTGGGCTCAGGTGTCTCACGACGGCCTGACGGTCACCGACCAAGCCCTCGTCGGTTGCGGCATCGTCGAGAGTCGGTACTTCATCGGCGACGGCGCCACGTCGCCGGTCACGCCGGCGTGCAACACCGACACGCCAGCAGGTCAACAGTGGCCTGCTCTACTGGCGGACAAGTTGGCCCGCTTCCATCCGAACGTGCTGGTCTTTCTCGTCGGACGGACCGAGCTCTACGACCGTATCGGCCCCGATGGGAAGACAACGAGCATCGATGACCTTCACTTTGCCGCATACATCAAGCGCCAACTCCAGCGGGTCGTCACCCTGGGGGCGGCTGCCGGCACTCATGTCGACCTGCTCACCACTCCCTATTTCCAGTCGGGGGAACAACCCGACGGCCAGCCGCGGCCTGAAGACCGGCCAGAGCGGGCCCAGGCCTTCAACCGCCTCGTCGCCGAGGTCGCCGCGGCCAATCCCCAGCAGGCGACGCTGGTGGATCTGAACGCTGTCGTGAGCCCTGGCGGGAAGTTCGCATCTTCGGTCAACGGCGTCGTGATCCGTGCCCCTGACGGAATCCACTTCCCGTATTACAGCCTGACCGACCCGACCTCGGCCTCGCCCAACACCATTGCCCAGTGCTCAGCATTTGCCCGATGGCTCGGGCCTCAGGTCGACCAGGCCATCATCAATCGTCGTTGAATCCGTCGTTGAATCCGTCGTTGAATCCGTCGGTGCTTCCGTCGATGCTTGATGATGGCCTGGGGTGGGGCGAACCTGTGCGTCGAGTTCGAAGACCGAAGTGGTCCTCGGAGCCACCCGGGGCAGACACAGCACTGATCGATGGCCGATGATCCCGGATGCATCCGCCACGCGGATGTTGTGGTCGGAGTCAGCGTTCGGCGAGTGCCTTGTCTAACGCAGCCACGTCCTCGGTGGTCAGGCGGCGGTAGGAAGGGTCTTTCCCAGGTCGCCACCACACGGGCTCGTCGCAGTGCCACGACTCGTTTCGCAGCACACGCTTGAGGACTTTGGTCGTCGCCGTTGTCGGCAGATCTCGGGTGATCCGAAGATAGCGGGGGGCCCACTTGGTCCCGAGATCCTCCTCGCCGGCCAGGAAATCAGCGAAACCCTCCGGGTCGAACTCGGCCTCGTCGCGCAGGAGCAGGGTGGCCATGACCTGGTCGCCCACCACGGTGTCGGGCACGGCATAGACCGAGGCCAGCACCACGTTGGGGTGGCGCTGGAGGATCGATTCCACCGGGGCGGCCGCGAAGTTCTCACCGTCGACCCGCAGCCAGTCGTAGTCGCGCCCAGCGAAGTAGAAGAAGTCGTCGTCATCTCGGTACGCCAGATCCCCGGTCCAATACCAGCCGTTCTTCACTCGGGCTTGTTCTGCCTCAGCATTGCGCCAGTAGCCCTCGAATCCAGCCGCCCCGGTCTGGCTGACCATCTCACCGATGGCCTCTTCAGCATTGAGCAAGCGGCCTCGCTCGTCGAACACGGCGCGGGGGCACTCTTCTGCGGTCTCGGGATCGAGGATCAGTGTGCCCGGCAGAGCCCGACCCAGGGCACCCCGTGGCGTGTCAGGTGTGCGACTCACGGCGGCACCTCCTTCGGTGGATCCATAGGCATCCTGGACGGTGCAGCCAAAGCGATCTGAGAATCGGGCTACGTCTGCTTCGGCTGCCTCGTTGCCGAAGCAGCGGCGCAGCGTGTTGTCTGTGTCATCGGGATGTTCGGGGGTGGCCAGAATGTAGGAGAGCGGCTTGCCCACGTAGTTGAAGTAGGTGACGCCATAACGGCGCACGTCGACGAGGAACTGACTGGCACTGAACCGCTCTCGGAGGGCGGCCGTCGCCCCGGCAGCCAATGCAGGCGCCCATCCGGCCATGAGGGCATTGGAGTGGAACAACGGCATGGCCATGTAACAGACATCGTCGCCTTCAATGCCAAACATCTGAGCCACGATGGTGCCGATACGGGCCAGGCGACCTTGGGAGCAGAGACAGGCCTTTGGAGCCCCCGAGGTGCCCGACGTGAAGAGCAACAGGCCCAAACTCTCCTCGGTCACCTGGGTGATGTCTGGATCCGGGAGTGCGGCTCCCTCAAACTGACCTAGCAGCGTCGCGTAGTGGGAACCTGCTTCTCGATCGATGTCCCCGGAGGGGTCATCGATAACCAGGATCCGCTGGGCGGGTAACGCAGGGCCGAGATCATGGCCGTCGACCAGGTTGCAGTAGTCCGACGTGGTGACCAAGAGTTGGCACTCGGTGTGGGAGAGATCTCGGGCCAGTTCGTCCCCTCGGTGGGTCGGATTACCGCCGACCACCACCGCGCCAGCTAGCGCGGCCGCCCCCATCCAAAACACATATTCGGGCAGGTTGTCCATCAAGAGTGCGACGTGGAACGGGCCTGGGCGCCTCAGCGAGAGCAGGGCCGCAGCCCGTTGTGCTTGTGCCTGCACGACGTCGTCGTGAGTCCAGTGGCGATCTTCGAAGACCAAGCCAGTGCGAAGGTCGCCGGCACGGTCGCGGATTAATCGGTCAATGGTCTGCATCGGTCTCCCCCGGATGGCTGCTCATTACGGCCGGTGTTCGACCCGGGCGACAGTCGTCGGGCGTGAACTCAGACCTCGTCCCTGTTGCTACGGGCAACGATGCTTCAGGGGCAACGCCACACAACTGGAACGTGTTGCAATTTACCAGTCCGGCCAGGGGATCCTCACGCCGTGAGATCGGCCAACTCAACGGAGCAGATGGCGATGGAGAGCCATCTGCTCAGGCAATGGGAAGCCACAAGGCATCCACGACCGATCACAGGAGACAGCGCGAGATGTCCCGCCGGTCGGGGAGGTCTGACGCTCGACCATGCGAGACCTCCTGACGCAAAACATGCCAGGAGGTGCAGCTGATCAACTCGTAGCTGCGACCAAGGTCTCGGACCCGACACCGTTGCCTGGGTGCACGCTGGCGTTATGTACTGCCTGGTCAGCCACGGCGGCAGTGCACATTGGGCAGATGGTCATGCCGTAGGAGGAGGCCAGTCCTTCCGGCGTGCGGATGGTGCGATCGGCGACATGGCCATGACGCTGGCTGTGCACGATGGCAACAGTGACCGGGACGGCCACGACGAGAATCGCCACCAAGGCGAAGATCATCGTTCCGACGTTCCACACATGGCCTACGTATCCGTACATGAACATCCTGCTCCAGCTGTGGTTGGGACCCGGTCAAGCCGGCTTCATTATAGCGGTCCGTTCTTTAAAAGAGGTGTATTCCGCAGTGCCGCCGTGCTGGACGGCACCGGAGTTACCGACGGGCCATACGTGTCACACATGGCCCGCTGCAGCGGAAACCAGTGATCACCATGCATCGTCGAACGTCTCAGCGGGTTCCGCTCGATGACGGATGACGTTCGATCAGCACGAAGTCGACCTTGGCGGAGTTGTGGAGATCCAATACGGCCTCGTTGACGGGGTGTACGGCGGCAAGGTGGCTAGAAAGGTCGACAACCGGACTCGTGCATGCAGGGCAGGTCTGATGTCGTTCCCAGAGGCGAGCCAGCGCAGACCGGTGGTCTGGGGCCAACTTGGTACTCCGGTCGTCCCTGTCCAAGAGGACAGCCAGTGGCCGGACGAAGGCCAGGGCACCGGCAGCAGTCAGTAGGAGGATGGCAGGGGTCCACATGATCGGTGGGGCTCCTCGGTCGATGGCAGTGGTCGGCTTGGCATGTTCCCTGCGCCACCTGCCAGAAGCGGTGACGACGCAGTGCCATGCCGTGCACGAACGTCATCGGCAGCGACGGGTCACTCCTTGAGGCGTCGTCGTCGACCAGTTCGCACCGTCGAGGGGAATGCCTGATCCACAACGCCTGACCGGCACAACCACGCAGACGGCATCCTGCCCATGAAACCTGGCCCACGCTGTGGTCAAGGAATGGATGGCGGCCAAGCATCAGAGCCGGTCACGGAGCGCCGACCATGTCTGTTCGAGTTCGGGTCAGATCATGCCGGTGTGGCTTACCACCTGGCGCCCACGTGCCGCTTCCAATCAGCCGAATGGTGGCTGGTTCGTTGTTGCTGGCGACGATCAGCGTCGCGAGGACGTGGAGGAGGTGGTGTCGACAGCTGAATCTGTGCCCGGAGCCCCGACCTTGAGGTTCCACGGGCAGGATGTGGTGATGGAGAAGGTGACGGTTCCTGGGGTGGAAAACGGCTTGTATCCCCCGCCTCCCAATCCGCTTTGGTCGGTGAGGGTCTCGGTCGTACCTCCGCGGAAGGCTGCGGTGAGTCGGAAGGGACCCGGCGAGGTCGAGGCACACTCGAAGTGCCAGGCCACGGTCCACTGCTTGGGAAGGGCAAGAGGCGCTGTCGTCCGATTGCTATGTCCCGAGAGACGGAGGTAGACCCCGCTGGTTGTGGTGGGGGTTGTCGTGGTGGTCGATGCCGAAGAACCCCCACAGCCACTCAGCCCACTTCCGCTCATGACAACGGCCACGATGGCCACACGGAAGGGGATGCTCATGTGGACCAGGCGGCGAGCAGGTCAGACGTCGAGGTGAGGGAGGCGATGAGCGGAAATGTGTTGTCGAGTACAGCATCGGCGTAGGCCGTCGGGATGCCGGCGACCGCATCACGGGGAACGACCACTTGATAGCCGAGATTGCATGCCTCGATGGCCAGACCGAGCACGCCGAGATTGACCGATACGCCGGTGGCCACCACCGTGGTGACTCCCAGGTTCCGAAGCCAGGTGTCGAGGGATGTGCCGCTGAAGGGCGAGACCCCGTGGAAGCGGGAACAGACCAGGTCGCCGGGCTCGGGCCCGAGCCCGGGCACGAGTTCGGTGGCCGCCGTGCCCGCCAGCAAGTGGTCGGGCCTGCGCACCATGGCGGAGATGAGTCGGCAGTTGGCGACTGAGCCGGCCCGGTCGGCGCGGAACTCGGCAGTGCAGTGGACAACTCGTGCTCCTGCGGCACGGGCCGCGTGGAGTAGGCGGGACGTAGAGGAGAACACGCCCACCCGCTCGGCTTCAGCGGCTAACTCTGGAAACGACGTGAGGTCACCGACCACCCCTCGCTGGATCTCCATGGTCAAGACAGCGGTATGAGCGGGATCCACGAGGGCCGCCAGGTCGGCGGCTGCCTTGTCTGGGTCGGGCATCGCCCCGTGACCTTGTCAGCCCTCAGCCGAGGTGCGGGCACCGCCGGCGTCGGACGCTTGCGGGGTGCCTGCCACGATGTCGCCTGCCCACCGATAGTCAGGCTTGCCGCTGGGGGAGCGCTCGATGACGGCCACCACGTGGAGTTCTCGGGGGACCTTGTAGCCGGCGATGTTGTCCCGGCAGTGCTCTTGGATCGACTCGAGTGACGGTGTGTCCCGTCCCGTGCGCGTCTGGATGATGGCGGCCACCCGTTGGCCCCAGCGCTCGTCTGGTGCCCCGACGACAATGGCGTCGAACACGTCGGGATGTGACCGCACTGCGGACTCAACCTCTTCGGGAAAGATCTTCTCGCCACCGGAGTTGATCGACACCGATCCGCGGCCGAGCAGCGTGATGGATCCGTCGGCTTCGATCGTCGCGAAGTCGCCAGGCATGACATAGCGGGTACCTGCGACCGTGATGAACACCTCTGCCGTCTTCACGGGGTCGTTGTAGTAGCCCACCGGAATGTCACCAGAGCGAGCGATCTTGCCGATGACTCCCGAGCCAGGGAGTACTGGGTCGAGGTTCTCATCGAACACGACGGTATCGCCGAGGACGCTGACCGTCGGTCCGCTCTTCATGGCGGTGCCACCCTTGACCATGGTGGCCATGCCGTTGTTGCCGGACTCTGATGATCCAATGGCATCGATGATCATGATGTCGGGTAGGTGTCGGAAGAACTCATCTTTGACTGGTGCCGAGAAGAGAGCCGCTGACGAGGTCACGACAAAAAGGGACGACAGGTCGTAGGCAGCGCCAGGCTCGTCGAGCGCCTCGATCAGGGGCTTGCCCATGGCGTCCCCGGTGATCATGAGCGAGTTCGCCTTTTCGGTCTCCACGAGGCGCCAGACTTCGGTGGGCTCGAACTTGGGAACCAGGATGGTGCGGTTGCCCTGAAAGCTCTGGCCGAGGATGGACCACTGAGTGGCTCCGTGCATCAGGGGGGCGATGGGGAAGAGGGTGATCTGGCCGCCTTGCCCCTTCGCCACCATCTCCTCGGGTCGCTGGACTCGGGTGTTCGTCGATGGATCGACTCCTCCACCGAGGGCATAGAAGACGTCCTCATGCCGCCAGACCACACCCTTGGGCATCCCCGTGGTGCCTCCGGTGTAGAGGATGTAGTGGTCGTCGCTGGAGCGAGGACCGAAATCACGAACGGGGGATCCTTCAGCCAGGGCATCCTCGTAGGCGACGGTCGTCTCGCCGAGGGGAGTCTCCGAACCGTCGTCGACGCCGATCACCAGGCGCAGGTCAGGAAGTTCGGGAAGCAGATCAGCTACCTGAGGGGCAAAGTCCGCCTGGTGGACCAAGGCAACAAGGTCAGCATTGGTGAAGAGGTAGCGAAGTTCGTCTTTCACGTAGCGATAGTTGATGTTGATCCAGACAGCCCGCAGTTTGAAGACTGCCCAGGCCGTCTCGACCCACTCCACGCTGTTGAGCGAATAGATGCCCACGTGGTCGCCGGGGCCGATGCCCTGCTCGGCCAGGAAGTGAGCGAGCCGGTTGGCTCGATCTTCCATTTCGGCATAGGTGCGCCGGACCCCGTCGACGACCAGATATTCCCGGTCGGCGAACGCGTCCACGGCGGCTTCGAACATGTCGGCCAGGTTGAACGTCGTCATTGCCCCGATAGTAGAACAGGTTGCAGTCACGGGCATGGGGAATCAGGCGGCTACACCGCTCATGTGATTGACAGGAGTTACTCCGGTGGCGGATTGGCCCCTGCAGGCGTCTCGGATCGCCGGCATCTCAGACTCCTAGAGAGCCGCCGGGATGTTCGGCTGCAGCAACTGCTTCCGCATCCAGGGTCGAATGTCGGTTGCCTTCTGCCAACTCCGCTCCTCGCTACCCGATGGCTCGCATCCGCTGAATCACGATCGGATCGGGCGAGTCAAGCATGCGGCGCCCGAGTTGCCCCGTCCGCTGACTCGGTGGGGTGGTGCACCCTCACCCTCACCCTCACCCTCGCCCTCGCCCTCGCCGTCGTTCGAGACGACGATCACGACGAGGGGTGGCGGACTGCACGATGTGAGAACCGCTTCCTTCGTGGTTCACCCTGAGGCAAGCGAGAACGAAGCGACGTTCTTCGTTGATGTCGACGGCACGCCCGAGAACGTGGCCAAGTCCTATCGGGCACGACTGCGCTGGTGAGTCCGGATACGGTGCCAGGCGTGACACTCGTTCTCGTCAACGGCAATCCTGAGACGGCAGCAATCTGGCCGCCGCTCATCGGTGAGTTGGAGCGAGATGACGCCTTGACTCTCTCCCCTCCGGGCTTTGGCGAACCGCTGCCCGACGGGTTTGGTGCAACCTTTGACGAGTACGTGGCCTGGCTGACGGAGGAGATCGAAGGCATCGGTGAACCGGTTGACCTGCTCGGCCACGACTGGGGCGCCAACTTCACCCTTCGGTTGGCGTGCGAACGGCCAGACCTGCTGCGTTCGTGGTCCGTGGACACGGCTGGGTGCTTCGCTCCGGGCTACCTGTTCGACGATGTGCCCTGCCACATCTGGCAGACCCCTGGTGCCGGAGAAGCGGCCATCGCCGCGTGGCTGGCACTCAGGGTTGAGGATCGAACCAGCATCAACGAGTCGATGGGCATGACGCCGGAGGTGGCTGGAGCACTGGCCGAAGCTCTTGATGACGACATGGGTCGATGCATTCTTGCCCTCTATCGCTCCGTACCTGAGGCGGTGCTCTCGCATTGGGGGCAGAAGGTCTCGGCGGCTTCGGCTCGACCAGGTCTCGTCATCGTTCCCGCCGAGGACGAGTACACGGGTGGAGAGGCCCGTCACCGCTGGGTCGCCGAGCGGGCTGGCGCCAACGTTGTCGTCCTCGAAGGGGTTGGCCACTGGTGGATGGTGCAAGATCCGGCCGCCGGGGCAGCCGCCTTGCGACAATTCTGGGGTGAGCTGTAGCCGCGCGCACAACATGACCGCCGCTGACCGCTGCTCTGAGCAAGGGGACGGATCCGTGGACCTGTCTCGCGACTGGCACGTGCCCCTGGCGTTGACAGCCTCATGGGTCGAACCTGGTTCGGATGATCATGGTGGGTACTGTTCAGGTGGTCACGCCCATCTGCTCCACCAACTGCCCTCTACTGCTTGCTGGTTGGGACACCTCGGGCTCTGGCCGTCACCCCCAACGGGATGACGGCCAGCCTTGCCCAGTTCGCTCAGGCCAGTGCGGCGGAGACGCCGGCAACTTTCTGCGTTGCTTTCCGGACCCGTGGTCGAATCGCTGCCAGATAGACCACGGCCAGGACCAGTCCGATGAGAATCGTGAGGATCCAGGTGGCGATCAGAAGGGTCAGCCAAAGTGCCTTCGAGGATCCAGCGTCTTTGAATGCAGCTTTGGGTCGCGAGATCGCGTCCACGATCGCCCAGAGTGGGGTCACGACTGCGATGAATACGCCCACCCACACCAGGGGTTCGTAGGCGCCTCCAAGTGAACCGAGCATTGTTGGCCTCCTAGGTAGGGTCCTGCGGCCATTTCCTCGAATGACTGCAGTGGCGGACGTTGTGACCGCGCAGTTCCCCATCGGCACGTAGTCGCTTCACCTGGAGCGGTTTCTGCATGGCAACTGCACCGATCAGGCTCGACACCTGCCATGGCGGCACGTGGTGCAAGCAGCCGCTGGGTGTGGGCCAGGTGGATCACCTGTTGCCACGGACAGCCAGACTCGGAGACCTGCTGGTGAGATGGTTGCGTGCGCACGCGACCCCGTGCTCAGGTTCTTGATCCAATTCCCGGTCGGCGAACCACGGGAATGTTGATTTGGCACGGTTAGCCAATTCAGGCCGGTGAGTTTCGGCCTCAGGTAGACCATGGGCTGACGAAGGTTGTCAGATGATCCGAAACGAGCTCGCACGAGGACCACTCGCGGTCTCAGGTTGCCCATCGCAACTGTCAACGAACGGATTCACCTACGCCTCGCACGAGGTGGCGAAGGACGAGTTCTTCAGTCGAGCAGGTCGCCAACTCCGTCGATCACCGGTGGCGTCGACGTGGAGGTGCGCAGTTCATCGGGATGCTGCAATGGAGCCAGTCCTTCCCGTACGGCACGGGCAATGCCTTCGGCATCGAGGCCGAGTCGGGCCAGGATTCGATCGGGCCGTCCCTGGGGAAGGAAGGTGCGTGGCACGCCCAGGTTGATCACGGGAGGACACGAGCCCACCGGGAGCGACGCCCGCAGGGCATCTGCCACGAACATGCCGGCACCCCCTTGGCGGACGCCATCTTCGGCGGTGATCACCAACGCGTGACGACCGGCATCGGCAAGCAGAGCAGGATCGGGTGACGAGATGACCCGAGGGTCCCACACGGTGACGTCGATGCCTTCGGCATCCAGCACGGCCGCGGCTTCCTGTGCAGCTCCGAGAAGCTTGCCGACCGCGATGATGCAGACGGATCCTTCGCCTTGGCGCACCAACCGTGCTTCGAGACCTGTGCCGGTATCGGCAGCCGAAGCCACAGGGGCGGGTGTCTTGGGAAAGCGGATGACGGAGGGTCCGTCCAGGGTGAGAGCCGTGGCCAGCATGGCCTCGACTTCGGGAGCTGACGACGGAGCAAAGACGGTGAGGCCAGGAATCGACAGGCTCAAGGCGAGATCGAGGATGCCATGGTGACTCGGGCCGTCGTCGCCGGTGATACCTGCCCTGTCGAGGACGAACACCACAGGTTGGCGGTGCAGGCCCACGTCGAGGTTGGCCTGATCGAAGGCTCGGGTGAAGAAGGTCGAGTACACGGCGACGACCGGCCGCAGGCCGGCCATGGCCATACCCGCAGCTGCGGTGACGGCGTGCTGTTCGGCGATGCCGACGTCAACGAACCGCGTCGGGAACCGTGCCTCGAAGGGAAGGAGGCCGGTGGGTCCCGGCATTGCCGCCGTGATACCCACGATTCTGGGGTCGGCCTCGGCGTGGATGAGCAGGGCCCGGGTGAAGGCCTGGGTGTAGGTGGTGACTGGAACGTCCGGTGCCAGATCGGCACCACCGATGGACAGCGAGGCGTTCTGTAGAGGTCCGGCAGCCGAGGTGTCGCTCGACGGACCGTCTGGGCCATCGAGAGACATCGGCTCGACGTTGGGGACCTTGACCTTGACGTCGTGGAGACGCTGCACGTCGTCTTCCTCTGCCGGTGCGTAGCCACGTCCCTTCTGGGTGAGGACGTGGACGACGATGGGGCCCTTCCATTCCGCTGCCCGGGCCAGAGTCTGCTCAACTTCGGTGACGTCGTGGCCGTTGACCGGTCCCACGTAGCGGATGCCGAGGGCTTCGAAGAACGTGTGCGGCGTTACCACCTCGCGCAGGGCACTGGTCAGGCCGTGGACGCCCGAGTAGGCGATCTCGCCGACCGCCGGCAGATCGCGAAGAACCTGGCGGATGCGTTGGCGGGCCAGTAGGTAGGTGGGGCTGAGGCGAAGGTGGGTGAGGCTCACAGACAGAGGCGAGACGGTCGGCGCGTAGGAGCGGCCATTGTCGTTGAGCACGATGAGTACGCGTTTGCCCGAATGGCCGAGGTTGTTGAGCGCTTCGTAGGCCATGCCGCCGGTGAGTGCCCCGTCACCGATGACAGCGACGACACGCCGGTCGATGTCCTGGAGTTCGAAGGCCGACGCCATGCCGTGGGCGTAACTCAAGATGGTGGAGGCGTGGCTGTTCTCCACCCAGTCATGCTCGGACTCACTGCGACTGGGGTAGCCAGAGAGCCCGTCCTCCTGGCGCAGATGCGTGAAGGCCTCGCGCCTTCCGGTGACCAGCTTGTGGACGTAGGCCTGGTGCCCGGTGTCCCACAAGAGCAGGTCCCGCGGCGAGTCGAAGGTTCGGTGAAGCGCCAGGGTGAGTTCGACGACACCGAGGTTGGAACCGAGATGTCCGCCTGTGGCCGTCACGGCGCCGACGATGAAGTCCCGAATCTCCGTCGAGAGTTGGTCCAACTCCCCACGGCTCAACGAGCGGAGGTCGGCGGGGCTGTCGATGCGGTCAAGGATCATGGTTCGCTCGTCGCTGAGGCTACCAGCGGACCGGTCCTGATCGATCTGCGCCCTTGTCCCTCCGAGAGGTCGTCCGATGGCACCTTCAACGGACAGTGACGAGGAAATCGGAACGGTCGACGATGACACGGACCAAGCGCCCTGCGGCCACCAGACTTCCACCTTCGGATACCGAGACGGTAAAGATCAGGCGCCGTCCTTGGATCCGATCCAAGGTGGCCTCGGCCGACACCTCGCCGCCTACGCCAACGGGCACGAGGTGGTCGAACTGGACCCGCTTGGCAACAGATGTCGCTCCGGCCGCCAGGTGGTCATCGATGGCCCGGCAGCTGGCTTCTTCGCACAGGGCGATGAGTCGGGGTGTGGCCAGCACCTCGACGGACCCCGAGCCCAAGGCGAGGGCGGTGTCTCCCTCGGACACCACGAGATCGATTCGGGCGGATAAACCGGTGCGTGGGGCCACAACGGTACGATACGCGTCGAGCAGCGGTGATGGCCACCTGGCCTGGCGGCCGCCTACCTGTAGGCGGTTGTGCACACTGCAGTCTCGACATGTGCATCTTATTTTCTTGCGTCCATGAGGCGAGGAGGCCCTGGTGATCGATCCCCCCGTGCTGGAACGAGTGCTGTCCGAGGCACTGCGGAGCGGCGGCGATTTTGCCGAGGTATTTGCGGAGGACCGCTCGAGCGCATCGGCTCTGCTCGACGACGGGCGAATTGAAGAGCTGTCCTCAGGTCGCGAGCGGGGCGCAGGCATCCGCGTGGTGGTGGGGGAGACCACGGGATTTGCTCACACTGCCGACCTCAGCGAGAACGGGCTTCTGCGGGCTGCCGAAGCGGCCTCAGCAGTGGCGAGGAGTGCACCTGCAGGTACGACGGCCGTGGCCGCCCAGGCATTGGCTGGGAGTGGGGTGCCAACGACGCGGGGCGACGGTGAAGGACCTCGGCCCGGCTCGAAGGCCGAGTCGCTCGAGCTACTCCAACGTGCCGACGACGCCGCCCGTTCCACTGGTGGTGCCGTGTCACAGGTTCAGGCCGGGTGTGGCACCTCCACGCGACGGGTGTTGATCGCAAACTCCGAAGGCCTGTTGGCCGGCGATGAGCAGGCCCGAACCCGATTTTCCGTGTCGTGTGTTGCCGTGGGCGACGCCGGGCTCCAGACGGGGTTCGAATCAGCGGCCCGGACTATGGGATTCGAACTGTTCGACGAGATCTCCGTGGAGGACCTGGCTCGGCTTGCTGCGGAACGGGCGTTGGCCAAGCTCGAAGCCCGCCCTGCGCCTTCAGGTGAACTGCCCGTAGTCCTGGCCGGCGGCAGTGGGGGAATCTTGTTCCACGAGGCCTGCGGTCATGGACTCGAAGCCGACCACATCGTCAAGGATGCATCGGTCTACACCGGCAAGATCGGCCAGCAGGTGGCGAGTCCTCTGGTCACCTTGGTCGACGATGGCACTGTCGGTTCGGAGTGGGGAACCTTTGCGGTGGACGACGAAGGACGCCCCGCCCAACGCAATGTGCTCATCGAAGATGGCATCTTGACGGACTACCTCTGGGACTATCTGCGGGCTCGAAAGGAGGGGCGCAGGTCGTCGGGCAACGGACGCCGTCAGACCTACCAGCACCTCCCTATGGTGCGGATGACGAACACGTTCCTGTTGCCAGGCACTGATGACGCCGAGGAGATCGTGGCTCAGACTCCGCACGGCGTGTATGTCGCCAAGTTGGGTGGCGGCCAGGTGAACACCACGACTGGAGACTTCGTGTTCGGCACGACCGAGGCCTACCTGATCGAAGGCGGGAAGATCACCGAGCCTCTGCGAGATGCCAATTTGATTGGCAACGGACCAGAGATCCTGCAGCGCATCGACGCGGTGGCCACCGATTTCGCCATGACCCCGGGCACGTGCGGAAAAGATGGGCAAAGCGTTCCGGTGGGATGCGGCCAAGCCACCATGCGCCTGACGGGTGTGACCATCGGAGGGACGGCCGGATGAGTGCAGGCACCGAAGAGTTGGCAGCCATGGCCGAGCGGGTGGCTGGCTGGGCGAATACTGGTGAAGACGTCGAGGTCTATGTGGCCCGGGGTACGGAAACCGAGGTGCGGGCCTACGACGGTGAAGTGGAATCACTGACATCGGCCACCTCGGCCGGGATAGGCATCCGGGTCGTGGTCGACCACCGCCTCGGTTTCGCCTGGGCCGGTTCGCTCGATGAGTCCGTCCTCCAAGAGACCCTCGACGAGGCGCGGGACAACGCCCGCTTCGCCACGGCGGACGAACATGTTCGCCTCGCTGTGCCCGACGGCGTCGAAGCGGTCCCGGTCGACCTATGGGACGCTGGCCTCGCTGGGGTGCCGACGGCAAGGAAGGTTGAACTGGCTCTGGCCCTCGAGGCCCAGGCCCGGGACGCCGACCCCCGGATTCGACAGGTGTCGTCCGCCGACTACGGGGATGCCTCCGTCGAGGTGGCGTTGGTGTCGACCACGGGAATTCGCTCTCTAGGCGCCAAGACGTCGGGCTACCTGTCGGTGGGAGTGATCGCCGGCGAAGGCGAAGGCAGTCAGACCGGAGGGGGCTACAGCGTGGGCCGTGGTTTCGACGGCCTCGATCCTTCCCGGGCCACCGATGAGGCGGTCAGTCGTGCGGTGCGCCTACTCGGTGCCACCAAGGGTCCTTCGGGGCGGTCGACTGTGGTGTTCGACCGTCGGATGGCCACCACATTGCTGTCGATCGTGTCGTCTGCGCTGTCAGGTGAAGCGGTCGCCAAGGGTCGATCGTTCTTTGCCGGGCGCATCGGCGAAGAAGTAGGGGGGCCGGGTTTGAGCCTGGTGGACGATCCGACGGACCCCCGGGCCTACGGGGCCGCTGCCTATGACGCCGAGGGTCTGGCATGCCGCCGTAACGTGCTGATCGACGGAGGCATTCTCCGAGGGTTCCTCTACGACACCGTGTCAGGGTCACGTTCGGGCAACGCCTCGACGGGATCGGCCGTCCGCGGCGGGTTCTCGGGAACTCCTGGGCCAGGATGCCGTGCCTTGACCCTCGCACCAGGCAGTGAGGGCTGGGACGAAGAAGGCGTGTTGGCAGCAGTCGGCGACGGCCTCTTCGTGCAGTCGATGACCGGGGTGCATTCCGGGGTGAACCCCGTGAGTGGGGACTTCTCTGTCGGTGCTGAGGGTCTGGTGATTCGCGACGGGCGTCTGGCCGAGCCGGTCCGTGAGATCACGATTGCCTCGACCCTGCAGCGGATGCTTCACTCACTCGTCGCAGTCGGATCCGACATTGAGTGGCTGCCTGGGATCGCTGCCGGTCAAACCTTGGCAATCGGCGACATGCAGGTCAGCGGCACCTGACGCCGTCGCCTGAACAGCAGAGGCGGCACGACCGCATGCAGGCGTATTCATGCAGGCCTATGCATGCAAGCCCATTCACGCAGGCCCATTCACGCAGGCCCATGCATGCAGTCGACACCGATCAGTTCCCCGAGGGCGGCCTGATGCGAGTGGCCATCACGCAGGTTGGTCCGCCACCACTGCTCCCACGATGGGCCGAGTGACGTCATTCTCGCCGTTCGATCCGAGAACCTCGGACTCGTTACGTTCCCTGCTCCTGCCGCAATCCGGCGGCCAGCGTGCGGGGATCTGTTACTTGGGCGAGGAAGCCGTCGCCTTGGCGCAGGCATCTAGGGCGTTTGGCGCTGACGTGTAGTAGATCGATCCCGTGATGGCGACGCTGTAGGGACCTTGGCCCGGAGGGTTGGTCGTCTGACCGACCCAGAGCGCCGGCGAGTCGCCGGTGGGCGTGGCGGTAGCAGCGCCCGTGGTGTCGCCGAAGGACATCACGAACTGCTGGATCACGAAGAGCCGGGGGAATCCACTCAAGCCATTGACGAACCCGGTGATCTGAGCCCAGTTGCCGGTCACGGTCAGTGTCGTGGGAACGGCGGTGACGCCAGCGGCGGGTGACGTTGTCGTACCTGGCGCAACCGTGGTGGGCGGGGCGAAGCCGCTGAACTGCACTAATGACACCCCTGAAGCACTTGCCAGAGCGTTGAACTGATTCTCGAAGCTCGACTCCTGGGCGCTGATGTCCGAAGGCGTCTGCACCGAGGGGATCTCCGCGGCAATCTTCTGGAGATCCGCGCAGTTGCTGGCCAGCCTCTGGCCCTCGGACTCGAGAGCAGTCAACTTGGCTTGGAGGGTCTCCTGCTGAGACTGCAACTGCACC
Organism: uncultured Acidimicrobiaceae bacterium; assembly: GCA_903873395.1. Classification (GTDB taxonomy): domain Bacteria; phylum Actinomycetota; class Acidimicrobiia; order Acidimicrobiales; family RAAP-2; genus Bog-756. Next base: position 7,660 of record CAIQOJ010000087.1, on the reverse strand, counting down.
TCTTGAGTCTGAAGGCTCGTCAGCTTCGAAGCCTCAGGGGACAGCAGGACAGCCCAGAGGAGCAGGGCGATGATGATGGCGCCGCCACCGATGAGGAGCGGACGCTGGTACTCGCGAATGGTCGTCACTTGAGGCCTGCATTCTTCTCGAGGCTTGCCGCCGGGGTGATCGAGACAGTGAAGGGGAAGGAGATCGTTCCATCAGGATTCGCCGTCGTGGCACCCTGCACCGGACTGGTCAGGAGCTTGGACTTGGCCACGGCATTGATCCAGGCCTCGGAGATGGCCAGGCTCGGGCCAGGACCGGTCACGTTCATCACCACGCTCCCGATAGCCGCTGAAGATGACGGCGTGGTGGTTGCAGGTGTCGTGGCCGCGCCGGGTGTGGCACCGCTGGTGGCCGTCCCTACGAAGCTCTGCACCTTGGCTTGGGCCGGCGTGATGGTCGCTGCCTCGGCCAGTACTGCAGGCCAGTCGACCGCGGCGGCCAAGACGACCTTCCGGCGGGTCAGCCCGGCGTTGTAGGCGTTGTTGGCGGCTACGACCAGGTCGTACTTGGGCACCTGGGCATTGAGCGTGGCAATCTCGGACTGCAGATTGTTGACGTTGTCTTGGGTCACGTGAATCTGGCCGAAGCGAACCCCGGCGAAGAGTACGACGAGGCCGACCAGGACTCCACCACCGATCATGACTTTGTGCTCGAGATCGCGCATCTTGATGCGCTTGGCAACCTCTTCGGGCAAGAGGTTGAACTTCTTCACCGAGCCGTCGGGCTCGGGGAGTGCCAGTCCGATTGGGGTGGCCAGTACGCGCGCCACTTCGTCGGCTTGCGATTCGGTCATCTCCAGGCCACTGGCGTCCACTCGGTCGAGCGGTGACACCGTGGTGACCGAGAGGCCCGTCTGTGTGGCGAGAAGTTCACCCAGGCCGACCAGCGCAGAGCCGCCACCCGTCAGAACCACTCGAGCCACAGGGCGACGGCCGGGGAGAGAGGCGAAGTACTGGATCGAGTTTCGGATCTCGTCAGCCAAGTCGGCTGTGCTCGCTTGGGCAGCCCGAGCTGCAGCCTGCTGCTGGGTGGACTCACCGCCGGCAAGGCACTTGATGGCCTCGGCATCGAGCAGGGGCACGTCGAGCGCCGCGGAGATGGCTGCTGTCGTGGCGTTGCCGCCCGACCCGATCGTCCGGACGAACTGGGGTCGACCGTCTTGATGGATGGCGACCACAGTGAGGCCGGCGCCGATGGACACGACGGCCTCAGGTTCGCCGGAGTCGTCATGGGATCCGATGGCTCGCACCAGAGCAGAGGACGTCAGGTCGACGCCATCGACCGTCAGGCCAGCGTCTTCGACGACCTGAATGACACCGTTGACCAGTTCGGCATGGGCAGCGGCAACCAGCACCCTGCGAACCTTGGCGCCCTCGGCATTGGTGTAGTCAGCGAGAACTTGGGAGGACAGAATCGTCTGGTCGGGAGGAAACGGGATGACCTCTTCAGACTGGAAGCGCACCGCGCTGGCGACTTCATCGTCAGGCACATAGGGGAGTTCGATCTCTCTAGTGATGGCCCGGAGGCCAGCGATGCCGATGATCACCGGCGCCTTGGAGAACTGACCGTTGGTCCAGAGCTTGGAGATTGCCTCCGTGACGGAAAGTGCATCGCGGATTTCGCCATTGACGACGGAACCAGGGGGCAGGCCCACCTGGCCGTAGGTCATGAGGACCGGTCGGTCCTTGGAGAGATCCAACTCCGCGGCGCGCACGGCGCTGGTGCCGATGTCGAGTCCGATGCTCAGCCGAGCCATGCACTGTCTCCTGTCATCTGTGGCATACCGAACCCGCTAGGGCTGGATGTCGAAACTCTCCGCCAGCTCTGCCACCGAGCTGCCCTGGTCCTTTCGGGCCTGGGCGTGGAATCACCGAGGGGGGTGTGCGTCTGCTGTTCGTTCATTGTTCTCCGTGCATTATCGGATCGTCCTGGGGAGACCTTGAGACTGCTTGTCCGAGATGCCGTGCTAGCCGCAACCGCCTGCGGTATCGCTCACGAGAGTTGCGAGGCGAACGATCCGGTGTGGAGGATGCCCTTCCGCTCGAGCAGGACTTTGAGATCGTGGGGGTTGGTTGCTGTGCTCATGGCGTCGGCCAGGGTGATCGCACCTTGGCCGAGAAGCTCGGCGAGGGATTGATCGAAGGTGATCATCCCGTAGTAGGCACCATCAGCGACGATGGACTCGATGTCTCCGGTGATGAGTGGGTCGATGATGGCCTGCTGCACGCGGCCGTTGACGACCAGAACCTCAACGGCCGGTACGCGCCCCTCTCCCGATGCGGTGGGGATGAGACGCTGACACACGATGCCCTTGAGGGACCCGGCCAAGGTGATGCGGACCTGGTTCTGCTGATGTGGCGGGAAGAAATCGACGATCCGGTTGACGGTTTCGGTGGCGTTGATGGTGTGAAGGGTCGAAAAGACGAGGTGGCCAGTCTCGGCAGCACTCAAGGCCGCCTCAACGGTCTCCTGGTCGCGCATCTCACCGACCAGGATGACGTCAGGATCTTGGCGGAGGACCACCCGCATGGCTGAGCCGAAGGAGTCCGTATCGAACCCGACTTCGCGCTGATCGATGGCGGACAAACGGTCCTTGTGCAGTACTTCGATGGGATCTTCGATCGTCACGATGTGGCACGACCTCATCTGATTGATGTGATCGATCATGGCGGCCAGCGTCGTCGTCTTGCCTGAACCGGTCGGCCCGGTCACCAGCACGAGGCCGCGCATCTCCTCGGCCAACGTATGGACGACGGGTGGGAGTCCCAACTCGGATGCGGTGGCTGGGGTCGAGCGCACGCGGCGGACGGCGAGTGCCACCGAGGACCTCTGGAAGTAGGCGTTGATGCGGAAACGGCCGATGCCCGGCACGCTGTAGGCGAAGTCGGCTTCGTGCCTGGCCTCGAAGATGTCACGGATGGGCTCCGGCATGATCGCTTCTGCGATCTGCCTGGTCTCTTGAGCGGAGAACATCGCTTCCCCTTCCACAGTGCGCAATCCACCGGCGATTCGCATGCGTGGGGGTGCGCCAGCCTTGACGTGAAGGTCGGAACCGTCAAGATCGGAAAGTTGGCGCAGGAGTCTGTCGAAGTCAGCTACATCCATCCTGGTCAGCGTACCCCTTGAGGTGGCGCGTTCGGCAGTCGGAATGTGTCACCGGGTAGTCCCCACGCTGTTCCGAGGGTGTTCGCTCTTCCTTCACGGCCCGCTGCGACGTGGGCCGACGAATGGCGATCGGCGTGTCTGGCAATCAAGCAATGCGCCTGATTCGATGCGATGAGTCAGACGTGGTGCCCAGCCGTCAGGTGTTCGCTGGCGTCGAAGGCTTCGCACCCGTCGACCCCTTGGAATCCTTGTCAGGCGCTGGCTTCGACGATGACTCGGTGTTCGGTGTCGCCTTTGCATCGGTGGACGCCGCAGGTGTCGATGATGTGTCGCTCGTGCCCGAATCGCCTGACGTCGAACTGCCCGAGGTTCGCCCGGAACCCGACCGGTTGTCCGTCTTGTAGAAACCGCTTCCCTTGAAGACGATGCCAACGCTGCCGAACACTTTGCGAACAGCAGATCCACAGGTCGGACAAGCGGTCAGCGGGTCGTCGTGGAAGGACTGGACGACGTCAAATTTGGCATCGCACTTGTCACAGCGGTACTCGTAGGTGGGCACGGGAGGTTCCTTCCGATTCGATCTCCGGCTCTGGCAGTCTATCCCAGTGAGTGCCAAAGGCGGCCTCTGCCTCGAGCGCTCGCGTAGACTGAGCACGTGAACACCAAGGTCGAACTGTGACGGATCGCAGCTTGAGTCACCTCGATCCGTTCGGTGGCTCTCGTATGGTGGACGTCTCACCGAAGGAAGCCACACTTCGCCGGGCCTTGGCTCGGTGCCGGGTGACCATGAAGCCCGAGACGACAGCCAAGGTGGCCACCAATGCCATCACCAAAGGCGACGTTCTTGCTGCCGCACGGGTGGCGGGTATCCAGGCAGCCAAACGGACTGCGGATCTTGTCCCGATGTGCCATCCAGTTCTGGTCGGTTCTGTCCAGATCGACTTCGCCATCGGCGACGACTACGTCGAGGTCGAGGCCAAAGTTGAGGCGGTCGATCGCACTGGGGTGGAGATGGAGTCCATGACGGCGTGTGCCGTGGCGGCACTCACCGTCTACGACATGTGCAAGAACGGCGATCGGACCATGAGCATTGGGCAACTCATGTTGTGGGAGAAGACCGGTGGCAGTTCGGGCATGTGGAAACGGGATCCCGAAGACTGAGTTCGGTCAGATGATGGCCGGCCCCCAACCTGAACGATCACACCCAACCTGACAGGGTCATCCCAGCGCCACCGACGCCGGTGCGTGCCCGTCAGTGATGGATGGCGGAGTGGAGATCGCGCAGCGACAGTTCCGAAGTGGCTTCACCGCCGCACTGGGCACAGTGCTCCACATGGCGCCAACTGCGAAGCAGTCGGGTTCCTTCGGGGTTCAACAACACGACGAACGATTCCGACCTCGGGTCGATCTCTACGCCGAAACAGGGACGCCACTCGGTCGCCACAGTTCCCGAGGCCCCGTGACCGCCCTTGACCATGCGGCGGAACCGCGAGTTGGCAGTGTCGATCACCCAGGTGCTGTGGCACGACTCGATGATGACTTCATCCATAGGCCGAGTATTCCACGGAAAGTGTCAACCTGGACCGATCATCACGGCCACGCCAAGAATCCCAGGTCAGGCCGCGACGGCAAGCGAGGTGATCAAGGCGAACACCAGGCCAACCAGGAAGGGGAGCCTGAGCAGAGGCCAACGGCTTTGTGATGAGTTGGCATCATCAGACCCGCCCTTGAGGGCCTTCCCGCCGTGCTCTGCCCTTTGGAATACCAGGCAACCGAAGGACACCACCAGCCAGACCGCCAGGCCGGCGACAGCGGCACGTGGCCCTAGCCCACCGAGCCAGCATGCTGCGGGGAGGAGTGCCGTGCGACCCCACCATCGACGATCGAGGCATGCGGGGTCGCGAGCTCGAAGAACTCCGAGGAGGACAACGCCCAACGCGGCACCCCCGGCCAACCCTGCTGCGTTGGTCCAGTGGCTGGTGACGAGGTCTGCGGCAAGCACGGCAGCCGTCCCCAGCCCGGTTCCGATGGCAGCGATGGATAGGGGAGCCCGGAGTTCATCGACCTCGGTAGCCACTACGGCGGTAACCGTGGCCGCGAGTAGGCAGTAGCCAACGATGGACCACGACCCGCGCAATGCAAGAGCGATGACACCGAACTCGAGTGCCGTGGCCGCCTCGACTGCCGGGTAGCGACTACCGATGGACGCGGCACAGGTCCGGCACTTGCCCCCGAGTGCGACCCACGACGCCACGGGGATGTTCTCCCACCACGTGAGCTGCCGTGCACACTGCGGACAGGATGATCGAGGTCGCGATATCGACCGGCCGCGTGGCACCCGGTAGGCAACGACGTTCAGAAAAGAGCCGACGAACAGACCGCTCAGCGTGGCGATGACCACCACCGCCCAGGCTGGAGCCGTCATGTGCTGGTCATCATCTGCATGTCTGGGCCCTTGGCCGATCAGTCCGTGGCCGATCAGTCCGTGGCCGATCAGTCCGGCGTCCCGGACTGGAGTTTCCTATCTGGGTGGTGACCCCGGTGGAACGCGCACATTCGAGTGTGGTGCTCGGTGATCCGAATGACCGGCGGGCTACGCGGAGATGGAAGGTCATGGGTCGACTCGGTACGTGCTCATCTCGGGGCATCACGCTAGCGGTGGACGTTCGTCGTGGCTGTCTCTAGTCAGAGGCAACTTCCGGGCGTCATCCGACGGCATTCCTGGTCAATCCGGGCGCTGTTGTCCTTTCGGGTGCAGCGATGGGACAATCGGGAGGCGGACATGATTCGGGTTCAACCTCGGGAACGGCGATGCCGATGAAGATCATATGAGCGACATCGATGCCATTCGATGCCTAGCCGAAGAGCGGGACCTCGAGTTCGTCGATCTTGACGACTACGGGGTCGATCTTGCTGTCGGTGGCATTCTGAGTGTCGATGTGTCGCGTCGCCACGGGGTGGTGCCGGTCAAGCGCAAGTTCGGCACGCCGGTCATCGCCACATCGAACCCAGGTGATCTTCAAGCCCAAGACTCGGTTCGAGCAGCATTGGGCCGGGACTTCATCGCCGTTGTGGCGCTTCCTGAGCAGATCGAGTTCTACCTGAACCGCATCTATGGCTCGGGCTCATCAGCGGAAACCAACGGTTCTTCAGGCGCCGCTGGGGGAGTTGACTCGTCTCTGCCCCGTCGTGACCAGTCATTTGCCGTGGCCAACAGCCCGATCGATGAGGTGATGCCCGTCGATCAGAAGCCGGACATCTTGGCCGATCTCGGCCGAGATGACAGCAACGGCTCTCTGGTCGATCTCCTGGCCGCCCAGGCGATCGGCGAGATGGGTCTCGGGGGTGACGAGGACCAGGAGACCCTCCTGGCTGACGTCGAGCCAACTGGTACTGCCATCGAACTCGATCTTCTTGACGGAGCAGACGAAGGGGGCCTGGAAGCTCTGGTCAACGAGATCGGTGGCCATGGGCCGCCGCTGGCGGCTGCTGTCTCTGGATCAGTAGAGGAAGCCGCCGACCTTGTCGAGGAGGCCGTCGCAACCTTTGAGGAGCTTCGACAAGGCGATCCGGTACCCGCGGGTCCCGGTGATGGAACCGTGGCCTTCCCGCCGTTGGCCCAGGTACTTGTGGACGATGGCCGAGTCTCTCTCGAGGAGATGGCCGACGTCGTTCGTGAGCATGGCGTGTCGAAGCAGAGCGTGGCCCGGATCCTGACGGCCAGGAACTTGGTCACCGAGGCCGACCTGATGTGGGGCATGGCCGCCGAGATGGGCTTGGAGTTCGTCGACCTCGATCTGACGAGCGTCGATCTGGCGCTGGCCTCCGCCGTGCCTGAAGCCACGGCGCGTCACCACAACGTCATGGCCATCGCTAATCGTGACGGCACGCTGGTAATTGCGGCATCCAACCCAACCGATGTTTTTGCCATGGACGACCTGCGCACGATCATCGGTCGGCGGTTCATCGTCGTGGTGGCGACGAGGACCCAGATCTCGGCCTATATCGATCGAGCGTTCAATGCGGGCGGTGTTGCCGGAGACGTAGCCGAAGAGGCGTCGCTCGGCATCGATGCCGGTCGCCAAGAAGTCGGGCCTGACGACCTGCAGAGCGTGACCGAGACGGCGCCCATCGTCCGCTATGTGAATCTCCTGATCCTCCAGGCCCTCAACGAACGTGCCTCAGACATCCACATTGAGCCGACTGCTGCCGATCTGCGCATCCGCTACCGGATCGACGGCGTGCTCCATGACGTTTCGACAGCCCCGCGCAAGATCGCCGCCGCCGTAGTGACTCGCCTCAAGGTCATGGCCGACATGAACATCGCCGAGCACCGAGTTCCCCAGGACGGCCGCATTTCGTTGAACGTGGGGGCAAAGGGCATCGACCTCCGCCTGGCGACCTTGCCGACCATCCATGGGGAGAAGGTGGTCATGCGGGTGCTCGACAAGTCGAGCGTGGTCCTGGGTTTCGGTGACCTCGGTTTCGACGAAGAGATGCTGGCTGT
>CAIQOJ010000086.1 GCA_903873395.1 uncultured Acidimicrobiaceae bacterium | reverse complement strand
TCTGATGCGATTGGCGGACATCTTTCTGTTCGGCAGCGTCCTCTACGTCTACCGAGACCGCATACCCGACCGAGGCTGGCTGGCCGCCCTCTGTGCAGTCATCGTCATCATCGGCATCGCCCTTCCCACTGGTGGAAAGATCCCGACCTACTCCTTCACCCTGTCGGACATCACGATGCCCTTGTTGGCCTACCCTTTGCTCTGGCTCGGAATTCATCTGCCGTTGCAGCGAGTTGGGGCTCGGAACGACTATTCCTACGGCATCTATATCTATGGCTGGCCGATCACGGTGCTGATCGACTTGTGGGGCATCCAAGACCTGGGGGTTGTTCCCTACGCTGCCTGCTGCCTGCTCGCCGTCCTTCCTTTCGCGGCAGCGAGTTGGTGGGTGGTGGAACGGCCGGCCATGCGCCTCCGGCGGTTTGTTCCCAACGTCACCAGCGGTTCACGCGATGCCTCGAGGCAGCCGACGTACGAGGCCCGCTGACCTCAGCCTCGCTGGCCAACTGTCGTTGGGGTGCTGGCGTTCAGGAGTGACCGGCAGATGGGCATGTGCGTCGGCGGCATAGGTACCTCGGTGACCGTGATCGACGGAAGGGAAGTACCCACGCCGGGCACGGGCGTCACGGCAACCTGGGCCGGTCCCGTTCCGGCGAGGTAGCGGTTGATCATCGTCGACTTGTACCAGCCGACAACGATCGAGTGCAGATTGGGGTCGGTAGTGACGGTGATCTGGTAGACGCCGTGGAGGACTTGCGGGAAGGCAAAGCCCACAGAACTTGGCCAGCGGAGGGCCGGTGCCCCGGCGTTGACCACCCGGATCAGGGCGTGGTTGCCTGGGGCAGGCTCGAGGAGCAAGGTGGCATTGCCATAGGTGAGCAGGGGCACGGCCGGTCCGGTCCAGTGGTCGGTGTTGAACTGCATGTCGATGGTGTGGGTCATGAAGCCGGCCTGTTCGACAGGAGCCCACGTCGAATGCTCGATCTGCTGGCCAGGTGAGTCCTTGTAGGTGTCGCCCGTGGACCGGTAGAGGCCGTCGCAGCTGTTGATGATGATGAGACTTCCCGCCGGTGCGTAGTAGGGGAGCGAGGTGCGTCGGGTGACCGTCCGGGCCAAGGCTCCAGGTGTGGTCGAGTCTTGCTGGCTGACAAAACCGTGGACCTGGGTGGACGAGAACCATGTCGAAGGGGAGGCCGTAATGGCGGTGTTGGCGGCGACGCCGAAGGCCGCCAAGGCGCAGATGACAGCCATCACCCAGCCCCGCGCTCGCGTGCTCGCACCTTCGAGTCGGCGCCACACATCGACCAGGCCAATGGCCGACCCGACGACGAGGAAGGGGATGAGGTCGGACACGTAGCGATAGGAGATGTATCCCCAGACGAGCACACCGCCGGTGGCGATGGCAGCACCGACGAGGACAAGACGCACGTAGCGGATCTGCCCCAGGCCTCGCGGCCTGAACGCGGTGATGGTGCCCCACAGGGCGGCCAGGAAGAGTAGGGGAGATGCCGCGGTGACGCTCGAGGTCGCATAGGTCTGGTCGAGTGTGACTGCGGTGATGGCATGGGCCGGCGTGGCTGGGGCGGCGAGGAACGGGAAGACCGAGGTGAACCGGAGTGCAGTCGGATTGAGGTACGCCCAAGCCGTCGACGGGATGAATCCGAAGCTGAACGCCTTACCTCCGTTGGCCGCCAAGAAGTCACGCCGATGCGCATTGGTGTGGGCCCAGACCTGCTCGGCCATGGGTAGGCCGAAGGGCATGCCGAACTTGCCGTAGGTGACGGCACAGTTGGCCAGGAGTGGAATGAGACCGGCCAAACCGATCCAGGGCGCCCACCGTCGGTTGTCTTGACCTCCCTTGCCCATGGCGAACCAGCCGGCAATCAGGAAGGCGGTGATGGTGCAGGCATACCCGGTCGGCGTCCGGTTGAGACTGGCGGCCAAAATCAGGAGACCCGATGCCACGACTCCCTTGGTCGTGGGTCGCTCCAGCAGGCCGAGCAGCGTGAAGAGGCTACCCAGCACTAATGCGATGCTCCACGCAAAGTCCTCGTCGTAGGTCGAAGGGTTGGCGGCGATGTAGAGCACGACCGATCCACCCAGGATGGTCGCCATCAGGGCTCCGTACGACGCCGCCTCGGCCCGGCCGACGAGTGCGTTGCCTCGCATCATGAAGCGAATGCGCCACAGCAGCAGGCCTACGAATACTCCAGTCAGCACCCAGGCGATCAAGAGGGAGGGGGCTGTCAGTGCACCGTCCCAGTGATGGGAGAAGGGCAGGATCGGCATGCGGATGATGGAAGGCCAGATCCCAAAGTAGGTGTAGGTGCGTCCGCCGTGCAGGAAGCCTTCGATGCCGAGCGACCCACGAGGGACATCGAGGCGTCCGTCAAACATGGCACGAGCCTGAAGCTCATAGAAGTTGTTAGGAGCCACGCTGCGCAGAACGTTGATCTTGCCCGTCCAGAGATCCCACAGCACCCAGAGGTAGGGCAAGGTGACCGCTGCCGCGCCAAGGATGACGGCGGTGGTGAACCTCCGGAGCGATGGCCGCTCAGGGTCCGCAACCGGCCGCATGGCACTGGCCTCCGCAGGCTCGGCGTCACCCACTGGTGGGGCGACTGCGGTGTCGGTCACGGAGCGGGAGGCCGCTTGCGCCGAAGACGGTCCGTAAAGCCGAGGAACTTTTGGGCCACATGGTCGGACAGGCCGAGTCGGCGCTTCATCCAGTCATAGCCCCGAAGGATCTGCTTGTCGGTCCAGATGGCCGCCTTGCGCGTCGTGGCATCTTCAGGGCGTGACCGGTACTCCGTGGAGCGAACCAGGGGGTCGGTCTCTTTACTGAAGTAGTAGAGGGCAATCGACCGTCGAGCCTCGCCTTCGGGGCAGGTCATGGGTTCCGGGTGTCCGTGGAACGAGTCGGCATCGGTCGAGAAGATGAGGACCCGATTGGCGATGGGTGCCACCTTCTTGGCGCACCGACTCATGTCCTTTTCCCACAACTCGAGATCGCCGCCGTATTCCGGCTTCCAGTCGGGATTCAGATAGACGAGGATGTTCACACGGCGCTGCCACTGCTGATGGTGGGGATGCACCGTGAAATCGGCGTGCATGTTGAGAAAGCCGCCCCGGGTCGACTGGTGCAGACCGCCTCCCTCAAGACTGGGGTCGGCAAACAGCCCGTCGATGCCGGTCAACTTGCTCACGAACTCGACGAATCGGTCCGAGTTGAGGGTGGCCAGGATCTCTTGAAGCGTCGGTCCCCAGCTGGTCGGGTCGGTGTTGGAGTACTTGCGTTCGTTGGCGTGGGTGTAGCGGTTCCACTCGACAGGATCGAGGGGAGGGAACTCGGCGATGGCTGACCCCAGAGCGTCGGGCTCCAAGAAGTTCTCGAAGATGATGTGCGGGAACGGTGCGCCGGCGCCGTAGGTCGCATGCAGTTCGTCGATGTTGTCCTCGAGCTTGGCAAAGTCGAGCACAGGAGAGGTCACTCCATCCGTGGTGGTGCTTGTGCTCACGTCCCCCCCTTGCTCTTCAATGCCGAGGTGATGACCTCGCCACGCTCAGCGATCGTACCTGTGGATGTGTCCATTTGGCACTACATCAAGGCAGATTCGTCCAACTTCGAACCCCTACTGCACCTGGCCTGTACTCGGCCCAGAAGCAGGTTCCAGGGCACGTGCGGTGTTCGGTCGAGCGTTCATCTCCGCTCGACCGGGTTCCGGCACTGGCAGGCCTGCGCCCCTGCGAACAGGCGACCAGGAATTCAAGTGCAGCACGAATCGTTCAATGAGCCACCAGCTGGCCCCAGCCAAGGGGGACCGTCCTGACGATCAAGAAGAATAGACAGGGCACGTAACCCCACCGTGCCGCACCCGGATGGTCAAGAGCTCCTGGACTTGGTGAGCCTAGATGTGCATCGGGTACGAGCAGTCGTTTGCCGCCCGC
>CAIQOJ010000085.1 GCA_903873395.1 uncultured Acidimicrobiaceae bacterium | reverse complement strand
GTCGGCCGGTCGTTCGGAGCGGTCAACTCCTGTCTGGCCGCCGAAGCCACCTGGGCCGGTGCTGGTCTCAACCTCTACATGTACCTGACCAACGGAACGGCGGCATCTTCGGGCGACCCCGCTTGTGCCTCATCGGTCTCACCCACCTCGTGCAACTACGGATTCAATGCCGCCGTCGATGCCTTTGCCAAAGCCCGAGCAGCCCACATCACGACGTCGGTGCCGTGGTGGGTTGACGTCGAAAAGCAAGGGGCCAACTGGTCCACTACCAACCTGGCGGCCAACGCCGCCGTGGTCGAAGGTGCCCTCGAAGGTTTACGAGCCCAAGGGCTGAACAGTGTCGGCATCTATGCCAGTCCTGACCTGTGGTCGGGCATCGTCGGCAACTTCCAGCCCCTGGTGCCCTACTGGGTGGCCAGCTGGGGCATTGCTCCGGCGCTCACCTGCGTGAACGTCCGCACCAAGCGACCGATCCTTCCCAAAGGACCGGTCGTGATGGTCCAGTATCAGGTCAGCCCAGTCAACACCCCAATCGGTCCGGTGACCTATGACAAGGACTACGCCTGTTGACCTGATCGGTCTCTAGTCGGATTCAGGCGATCGTCTCGCCCGAGCCCACGGCCATCCACGAGCGGCCCGACGATCCCTCGGGCTCGGTGTTGCCTCCTACGCCTTCGGATCCCAGGTGGTGCGCCCCGTCGTTGTAACCGAGGAGCTTCCACCGGGTGCCGTCCACCTCCCATGTGGTGAGGGAGGCGTGCTGTGTGCGCAACTGCAATCGAGCACCTTCGAGGCCTCCGATGATGGGGAGTTTGGCCAGCAGTGACGCTTCGACAACCCCGGCATGACAGGCGATCACCACCAACTGGCCGGGATGGCGGGCAGCCACACGTTCGAGATTGTCCGCTACCCGATTGACAAAGCCCGTCCAAGACTCGCCTCCTGGGGCGATGACCCGGTTGGGGTCCGTGTCCCAATCCGGGTTGCCGAAACGCTGAGCAAACGCCGACCAATCGAGCCCGTCAGCCTCGCCGGGATGGAGTTCACAGAACCCGCATTCTCGAACTGCCTCGGGAGCAGGCGTGCCCGATGGTGCCAGTGCGGGAGCCAAGATGGCCGCCGTCTCGATGGCTCGAGGCAGGATCGACGAATACAGAGCGTCACAGTCGACCAGTTCGCCGGTCTCGGCGAGCCGATCCCGAAGGACGGTCACCTGGGCTCGGCCCCGGTCGGTGAGGCCTTCGCACCCGACGGGTCCGCCGCAGATGCCCGAGACATTGCAGACCGCCTCGCCATGCCGGACGAGGACGATGCGTGTGGCATCAGCAGCCAGCGGCCCAAGTGTTCGGATGCCGGCCGGTGGGGCCGGGCTCGGACCCTCGGGCGAGCCTGAGCCTGCGCCGGTGAGGACATCGAATCCCTCACCCGAACGGTCGGGACCACTAGCTGGATTCATGCCAACTCCCCTACAAATTGCTCGAGTTGACGCAACGTGCGGCACTCGACGACCTCATCACACCAGGTGGCGTACTCGCCCACGATCGAATCACCCGAGTTCCAGTAGCTCTTCGGCTCAGGATTGAGCCAGTAGATGTGACGCACCCGCTTGCGCATCTCCTCGAGGACCCAAGCGTGCGATGCGTGGTAGTTGTTGCGAGCATCACCAAGAAGGAGGACGCTGCTCCTCGGTGTCAACTCCTCCCCCCACTTCTCCCAGAACACGGTCAACGCGTGACCGTAGTCAGAGTGCCCGTCCACCCAGACAACATCGGCTTCGGTGTTGATCCGATGGACCGCTTCGGCTGGATCGTCGACGCCCTCGAAGAACCGGCTGACCTCGTCGATCCCATCGATGAACACGAAGCTGCGCACCTTGGAGAACTGGCTCGAGATGGCATGGACCAGGTGGAGCGTGAAGCGGGCGAAGGAGGCCACCGAGCCTGAGATGTCGGCGATGACGACGATTTCGGGCTTGGCTGGCCGGGGGTAGCGGAACTTTGGGTCGGCGGGCACGCCACCCGTCGAGAGCGAACTGCGCACCGTGGCTCGAAAGTCGAGCGGGCCTTTTCTCCCGTGGCGACGCTTGCGGGCAAGACGAACCGCCAGCTTGCGTGACAGCGGCGCCAACGACTTGCGCAGAGCCACCAACTCGTCGCGACTGGCATGCATGACATCGATGTCTTCGGGCAGTGGCTTGCGGATCGACCGGGCCAACGCCTCCGCCCCCCGGTCCTCCACCAATCGGCGACGGATCTCCGCCTCGATCTCTGCTTTGAGCTGGTCGATCCGGTGCTGGTATTCGTCGCGCAACAAGCGTTCTTCGAGGGGCGTCAAGGTGACGTCAGGTGACGTGGGCTCGTGGGATGGCTCTCGGTTGAGGGCATCGGACTGTGCTTTGGCCTCGTCGACCAAGCGGTCCATCACCTTGTCGAGATCGAGGTTACGCAGCGTCCGATAGAGGTAGTAGGTGCCGCCCACCGGCCGGCCGGCTTCCATGCCCGCATATCGGCTGACGGCCTGGCGGGCCACTGCGGTCATCATGGCGTTGGAGGAGTCCCGCAGGGCCGACATGAGCATCTGAGCCAACTCTTCGGCGGTCATGCCCTCGCCGCCGCTACCCCCCTGGCCTTTGCCCTGCTGATTTCCCTTGCCGGGCATGGATGACGGCGAGTCGTCTTCGCCGTCTTGGCCCGCAGCACCCTCGTCATCCCCACTGTCCGGCTCGTCACTGCCGTCGTCGATGCGGTGATCAGGTCCACGCAAGGCGAAGTAGATCTCGAAGGCCGTCTCATAGGCCGGCCAGTGCGTGGAGGACTTCACCAACGCAGCGCCAAGCGTGTGCTTGAGGGCTTGGCGATCTTCGAGAGGGATATGGCGCAGCGTCTCGGCGGCATCGAGGTGCTCGCTCAGCGACACCGGGATGCCCGCAGCCCTGAGTTCTCCAACAAAACCGGTCAGTACGTCGAGCACGGGATGTGTTCGCTCAGACCGAGGTGTCGAGGCCGGCCAGCTCTTTGGCCGCCCGATCGATGTCGGTGCGGTACTTGAGCAGGATGTGCAGAGTATCTCTGGCTTGTTCGGCATCGATCGACCCCACCCCGAGCACCACCAGGGTTCGTGCCCAGTCCAGGGTTTCTGACACCGAGGGGGCCTTCTTCAGGTCCAAGGAACGAATCGCTCGCACGATTCGGGCCACCTGGTCAGCCAAGGACTGGGAGATGCCGGGTACCCGGGTCTCGATGATGGCCCGCTCGCGCTCGAGGTCGGGATAGTCCACGTGGAGGTAGAGGCAGCGTCGCTTCAGGGCCTCGGACAGCTCACGGGTGTTGTTCGAGGTGAGGAAGACCAGGGGGATCTGATTGGCGCGCACCGTGCCCAACTCAGGGATGGACACCTGATACTCGGACAGAATCTCGAGGAGCAGTGCCTCGGTCTCCAACTCGACTCGGTCGACCTCGTCCACCAACAAGACCACCGGCTCAGTCGAGCGGATGGCCTCCAAGAGTGGCCTGGTCAGGAGGAACTCCTCGGCGAAGATGTCCTCTTCGAGCTGCTCCCAGGACTGCCCTTGGTCGGCCTGGATGCGCAAGAGCTGCTTCTTGTAGTTCCACTCGTAGAGGGCCTTGGACTCGTCGAGACCCTCGTAGCACTGGAGCCGGATGAGGCGACTCCCCGTCAATCGGGCCACCGACTTGGCCAGTTCGGTCTTACCCGTGCCCGCCGGACCTTCGACGAGCACTGGCTTGGCCAAGCGGTCGGCCAGGTAGACCACGCTCGAGATGCTGTCATCGGCCAGATAGCCAACTCCGGCCAGACCGTCGCGCACCGCGTCGATCGAGTCGAACCGCGGGTCACCGGCTTCAGGGAAGCCCGAGGTGATCTCCTCGCTCCCCCATCGGGTTCCCGGCGTGGTGGTCTGGTTGTCGTTGCTACTCATGTGCGTACCTGTCCTGTTCCCATGACGACATAACGGATGGAGGTGAGCTCGCGGAGACCCATAGGGCCACGAGCGTGGAGCTTCTGGGTGGAGATGCCGATTTCGGCACCCAGGCCCAGCTCACCTCCATCGATGAACCTGGTCGATGCGTTGACAAGCACGGCGGCTGCATCGACCTCAGTGGTGAAACGGATGGCGGCGGTCACATCACCGGTCACGATGGCTTCGGAGTGACCAGAGCCGAATCTGGCAATGTGGTCGATCGCCTCATCGATGCTGTCGACGATGGCCACGCTCATGGCCAGGCCGAGATACTCGCCTCCAAAATCGGCATCGGTGGCGAGCGAAGCATCAGGCAGGATCACCCGGGTCGCTTCGTCGCCGGCAAGCGCCACCTCAGGCATTGCCGCGGCCAACTTGGGTAGGAAGTCGGTGGCCACTGCTCGGTGGACGAGCAGCGATTCCGCTGCGTTGCACACTCCCGGCCGCTGCGTCTTGGCGTTGACCACGATGGCTTGGGCCATGACCAGGTCACTTCCAGCATCGACATAGATATGGCAGTTGCCCTCCCCGTCGATCACGTAAGGCACGGTGGCGTGCTCTTTGATCGAAGCGATGAGCGAAGCGCCACCCCTCGGGATCAGGCAGTCGATGATCCCCTCGAGCTGCATGAAGGCCACTGCTGACTCTCGGCTCGTATCGGCCACCAAGCCGATGGCCTCTTTAGGTAGCCCTGCTGCCTCCAGGCCGTCGCGCAGCGCCCCCGCCACGGCGGTATTCGACACGATGGCCGACGACGAACCTCGCAACAAGACGGCGTTTCCCGACTTCAGACACAAGGCGGCAGCATCACTGGTCACGTTCGGGCGATTCTCGTAGATGATCCCCACTACCCCAAGCGGGACACGAACCTGGCTGACCCGGAGTCCATTGGGCCGGACCCAGCCAGCCACGACCTCCCCGACGGGGTCACTGAGCGCCGCTACGTCGCGCAGCCCCTGCGCCATCGAAGCCACCCGGTGGGCATCAAGTCGCAGTCTGTCCAGCGAGGTGGCATCGGCCCCGCCAATTCGCGCTGTCTCGAGGTCCGCGGCATTGGCCTCGAGGATGGCCTCGCTGCGTTCGTCAATGAGGTCGGCGGCGCACATCAAGGCGGCGTTGCGCACCCCTGACGACGAGCGCGCCACGATCCGGCCTGCAGCCTTTGCCGCACGGCCGATCTCGACAAGTGCAGGTGGCGGGCTCGGTGGCACCGGACCAGCGTAGTGGCCGTATTCGATGCATCGGAGCGAACCTGATCACGTCACCTGGGCATCCGAGGCCACACGCCCGCGGCGACGCTCCCGACCACCTCGTCGGATCCCCATGGCCGTCAATCGTGGGCAGGGAAGCCGGCTAGCCGAGAATGACGAGGTCGTCTCGATGGACCACCTCGGCCGCCACGTCCTCGGGCAGTTCCTCGGAGTGCTTTCCCGCCCATGCGGTCAACGAAGCAGCTGGGTGGCGCACCAGACCTTTGGCAAAGGTCCGCCCATCGGGACCCACCAACTCCACGGCATCGTCGGCTCCAAAATCACCAGAGACACTGGTGATGCCAGCTGACAGCAGTGAGCGACCGCCTTCCACGAGGGCTCGCTGGGCTCCAGCATCCACGGTGATGCGGCCCGAGGATCCAACAGCAAAGGCGATCCAGAGTTTGCGGGCTGGGAGGACCGTCGGCCTAGGGCGGAAGCGGGTTCCCACTCCCGGTTGGCGTTCGGCCACGTCGGCCAGCACTCGAGGACGGGCTGCATCGGCGATGACCGCCTCGATGCCCGACCACGTGGCGATCTTGGCCGCCGCCAACTTCGAGGCCATGCCCCCACTCCCCACCACCGAGCCCGGTCCGCCGGCGATCTGTTCGAGCTCCTGGTCGATCTCGACAACCTCTTCGATGAGCGACGCGTCAGCCTTCTCCCGGGGATCGCCGGTGAGCAGGCCGGCCGTATCGGTGAGCAGCACCAAGGTGGACGCCTGGACGAGATGGGCCACCAACGCCGCCAGGCGGTCGTTGTCCCCGAAGCGGATCTCCTCGTCGGCCACGGCGTCGTTCTCGTTGACCACTGGCACCACACCGAGGTCAAGAAGGCGGCCGAGCGTTTGGCGGGCATGGAGATACTGGCTTCGATGGACGAAGTCCAAAGGAGCGAGGAGCACTTGGCCGGCAACCAACCCGTGTGTCTCGAGCGCGTCACTCCAGACCCGCATCAACTGATGCTGACCCACGGCGGAGACGGCTTGGAGCGTGGCAGAGTCGGTCGGCCTTGGCTGACCATTCGACAGGGTGGTCCACCCGGCAGCAATGGCCCCCGAGGTCACCACCACAACTCGAATGCCCTCAGATCGAGCAGCAGCTACCTCTCCGGCCAACTTCCCGATGGCCGACAGGTGAACCCGTCCATTGGCCGTGGTCACCGATGACGACCCGATCTTGACAACCAGGGTACGGGGACCCCCTTCGATGGTCATCGACCGTCTCCCCCTTCGATGGTCATCGACATTGGCAGTTTTCGATGGTCATCGACCACGCCTACGGCTCTTTGGATCGCCCACGAACTCGGGCTGATCCCGATACCAGGTGAACGAGAGGTCTGCGATATGCACCAGATCACCATCCCGAGCCCCCGCCCTGGTCAGGGCTCGATCCACGCCGAGACGGGTCAGCCGTTCTTGCACATAGGACGCGGCTTCGTCGGTGGTCAGGTCGTTGAGGGCCACAGCCCGCTCGGCCACCTTTCCCATGACCGCCCACTCGCCGTCACCCACCTTCTCCACGGAGAATCCATCTGGCGCCGGTCGGTGGATCACGATGGTGTCGTCGGCCTCTGGCTCGGCCGACCGTGCATCGGAGACCAACGTGCCCATGCGACCGACGAGCTCGGTGATGCCCTGGCCGGTAGCCGACGAGATGACCAGGTCAGGGACGAACCCGTCATCAGGTTCGGCACCACCGTCGACATCGATGTCTGCCTTCGTGGACACCACGAGTCGCGGCCGATCCAGTAGGTCGGGCTGGTAGGAGCCCAGTTCGTCGAGGAGGACCCTCAACTGCTCCGCAGGCGCCACATCGGTCACTGGGGCGGGTTCGATGAGTACGACGAGTGCCCGGGCTCGGGTGATGTGGCGGAGGAACCGATGTCCGAGCCCTCGACCCTCGGCTGCTCCTTCCACCAGACCGGGGATGTCCGCCACCGTGTAGGAGTTGGCATCGTCGGTACGGACGACACCCAGATTTGGCTCGAGGGTCGTAAAGGGGTAGTCAGCAATCTTGGGGCGCGCCGCAGAGATACGCGAGATGAGAGTGGACTTTCCGACGTTGGGAAAGCCGACCAGAGCAACGTCGGCCACCAGGGCCAGCTCCATGTCGTACCACTCTTCATGGCCTTTCTCTCCCTGCTCGGCGAAGCTGGGGGCCCGCCGAGAGTTGGAGAGGAAACTGGCATTTCCCCGACCAGCACGGCCACCCTCGCCCGCCAGCCATCGATCGCCGGAATTCACCAGGTCGCACAGGATCGTGCCGTCGGCTTTACGGACCCGTGTGCCTACGGGAACCGGCACCACGAGCTCCCCGCCGCGCGCTCCGTGCTTCTTCTTCGAACCGCCGTGACCGCCGTCGCCACCGCGCCGATGGGGGTGATCACGGAAGGGCAGGAGCGAGGACTGATTGGTGGTGGCCACCAGCCACACGTCGCCCCCTCGCCCGCCATCGCCACCGTCCGGCCCACCCCTGGACACGTGTGCTTCCCTACGGAACGACACCTGTCCAGCGCCTCCGTCACCCGCCTTGACGTGGAGTTGGGCCTCGTCGACGAATCCGGACATGGAAGTGATTCTACCGACCGGGGCCTGGTGCACCCGACCGGCCGGTCGTCAGCTGTCGACCAGAGCGATCACCTTGAGCCGAGCGACGGCATCGACCACACCGAGATGGACGGCGAGATCGTCATAGGTGCCGAACTCGAGTGCCAGCGCAGCGAGGAACTGTTCCATCGTCGCGGGCACCACGTGAAGGATGGCCGGGGCAAACCGCATGACCTCGTCTTTGGCCTCGGGGTACTCGGCCTGCAAGCGTTCGAGCAAGCGCTCCATCGCCCGTGCCGACAGCGCATAGTCCTCCACAATGACCTCGTCGGGAACCCCCAAGAAGGCCAAGAGGAGCGCCGAAAGCACTCCGGTGCGGTCCTTTCCGGCACTGCAGTGCCACACCGCAGGAAGGGCGTCCCCTCGGCCGATGATCTGGATGGCCTCGGTGAGGACGGGACCTCCTTCGGTCACCATGGCCCCGTAGCGGTTGGCGACGTAGGCCGCCTCTTTCCATGCGGGCAACTCATCGGTGGCCGGAAGCACGTCGGTCAACGGGAGGCCGTGATAGGCAACCGGGACATCGTCAACCGGAAAGATCCCTCGCTGCTCAGCTTCATCAGTAGTACGGAGATCGATGACCGTTGTCAGGCCAAGAGCCTGCAATGTGGCCTTGTCAGCGCCCGTCAGCTTGTTCAGGCCATCGGCCCGGAACATCGAACGCCACGCGGTGATCCGCCCATCGTGGGTGGGATATCCCCCGAGGTCACGGAAGTTGACACACCCCTCGAACTCGAGGGTGCGTTCTGGCACGAAGGACGACGTAGGTCAGTCGCCAGCGACGACGTCGACCAGCTTGCGGCCACGACGGCTCGCGAACTGGACGGTGCCGTCAGCCAGCGCAAACAGGGTGTCGTCCCCGCCCTTGCCGACGTTCACGCCAGGGTGGAAACGGGTGCCACGCTGGCGCACGATGATGGCGCCGGTGCGCACCTCGGTGCCGCCGTAGACCTTGACGCCAAGGCGCTGTGCATTCGAATCACGGCCGTTGCGGGTTGATCCGCCGCCCTTGGTCTTTGACATTGCAGGTACTCCTGTTGCTCGTGGTCAGTAGTGAGGCTGTGAGAAGCCTGAAATTCAGCCGATGCTGATGCCGGTGATGGAGATCGTCGAGTAGTGCTGACGATGGCCCCAACGGCGGCGGTTGTTCGACTTGTTCTTGTAGGTGAAGCCCCGAATCTTGGGACCGAGCTCCTCACCCGTCACCATGGCCGTCACCTTGGCACCAGCCAACTGCGCTGGCGTGGCCAGCACGGTATCGCCGTCGACGAGCAGGACGGGCTCAAAAGTCACCTCGGATCCCTCGTCCTTGCCGAGGAGCTCCACACGGAGGGTTTGGCCCTCGGCGACTCGCTCTTGCTTCCCACCGGTTCTGATGACTGCGTACATAGGGATGCGAGTCTACAGGTCCGGGTCGTCGAACACTATTCCGCGCCCTTCGCAGATCTCACACGTCGTGGACATCGACTCGATGAGACCTTCCGAGACCCGCTTTCGAGTCATCTCCACGAGACCCAACTCGGAGATGTCGAACACCTGAGTTCGGGTCTTGTCCCTGGCCAGAGCCGTTCTCAGGGCGGCGCCGACCTTGTCGCGGTTCTCGCGGATCTCCATGTCGATGAAGTCGATGACGATGATTCCACCGATGTCACGCAGGCGCAGCTGACGGGCCACCTCTTCGGCCGCCTCGAGGTTGTTGCGATACACGGTCTCCTCGAGGTTGGTGGTCCCCACGTTCTTGCCGGTGTTGACGTCAATGACGGTGAGCGCCTCGGTTCGGTCGATGACCAGCGAGCCACCCGACGGCAGGTAGACCTTGCGGTCCAGCGCCTTGTGCAGCTGTTCGTGCACGTGGAAGCGCTCGAAGACAGGCAGGGACTCGGTCGCTGGATCGAAGAACTCGACGCGATCGGCCAGCTCAGGGTTGACCCCAGACACGTAGTCGTGCACCTGCTGATACAGATCCGCATCATCGATCACCACGGCTCGGTACTCGCTATTGAGTTCCTCGCGAATTACCCGGACGGCGATACCCGGCTCTCGATGGAGCCGCATAGGCCCTTGGCCAGTAAGCGCATCAGCGGCAATCCGATCCCACTGCTCTACGAGTCCGGCTACGTCATGCTTGAGCTCTTCCTCGGTGGCCCCTGCCGCCGCCGTGCGGACGATCATGCCGTGGCCCTCGGGCCTGACCGAGTCGACGATCCGACGCAGTCGTTTACGCTCGGAGTCGTCGAGGCGCTTGGAGATTCCATAGGCCGAGGAGTTGGGCACAAGCACCACGAAGCGGCCGGGGATGGAAACTTCCTGCGTCAGGCGGGCACCTTTCGCCCCGATCGGGTTCTTGGTGACCTGACACAGGATGGTCTGGCCAGCCTTGAGCATCTGTTCGATACGTGGCTGGCCTCCCCCCTTGGGAGCGTCTACGTCGTCTGCGTCGTAGCGCACGTCGCCGTGGTAAAGCACAGCGTTCTTGGGGGTACCGATGTCGATGAAGGCAGCTTCCATGCCAGGCAGCACGTTCTGCACCCGACCTCGGTAGATGTTGCCGTCGATCTGGGTGGCATCATCGGTCGCCCGAGAGATGTAGTGCTCGACCAGTGTCCGGCCTTCGAGCAGTGCGATCTGGGTCATGTCAGGACGGACATGGACGCACATCATGTAGCGGCCTACGGCCTTGCCTCGACGCTCACGCCCACCGCGGCGTCCATCTCCTCGAGGCGCCGGTGAAGCCCCAGCCGCGGCGGGAACGACGGCGGCGGCACCGTCTGCAACCTCCGGGGAGACCTTCGCGTCCTTGGATGCTCCGCCACCCTGACCTGAGCGCTGGCCTCCTCCGGAACGCTGTCCCCGCTGGCGAGTACGGCCACCGCCCGAACGGGAACCACCACTTGCACCGCTGCCTGAGCCGCCACCCGAGCCACTGCCTGCACCGCCACTTGAGCCGCTGCCTGCACCGCTGGGGGTAGAAGGCGCCGAGCCAGGCGGGGTGGGTGGCGCTGGCCGGGTGTCACCGATCTTTGGTCGCTCTGAGGGCACGGGGGGTTGGACCGGACGAGCGGCCGTTTGGCCTGGCGGTGCGCTCTCGGGCACCGGAGACGGACGAAGGGGTGCCTCGGATGCTTCCGCCGACTGGCCTTGCTGGGCCGTCTGACCCCCACCCTGGCCACCGCCCTGGCCAGAGCCACCTCTACCCCGACCGCCACGCGAACCTCGGCGGCGCCGGTTGCCGGTGCCCTGACCACCTTCGGACCCACTCCCCGAACTCGGGCGGGCCTCGCTGCTGCCCGTTGCTGGGCGGGCCTCGCTGCTGCCCGTTGCTGGGCGGGCCTCGCTGCTGCCCGTTGCTGG
>CAIQOJ010000084.1 GCA_903873395.1 uncultured Acidimicrobiaceae bacterium | reverse complement strand
CTGAGTCAGCCCGAGGTCTGGATTCCCTATGATCACCCGCTATGTCCTCCCCAGCGGATGTCGCGGCTCCCGTCGATCCCTACCGTCGCGTGCGCCTGGCCTACCTGGTAGGCACCTGCATCTACAACTTCGGTTTCGGACTTTTCTCGCTGGCGAGTTTCCTCATCGTCTACGACACGACGAGGTCGGTGACGGCAACAGGATTGATCATGGTGTGCTTGAGCCTGCCTCAGGTAGTGCTGCCCGGAGTCGCTACCCGCCTCAGCCAATTGTGGGGCGGACCCAAGCTGTACGTCGTCGGGAGTGCGCTGGGCGGCATCCTCACCTTGGTGCCCGCCGGACTCTCCATGGCCGGTCTCCTCACCGTGCCCACGTTGCTCGCCTACTACGTGGGGCTCGGGGCTATCTATGGCGCCATGAAGCCTTCGAGTTCGATGATCCGCGTGAAAATGGCTGCTCCGGGACGCCTCGCAGAGCTGAACGGAAACGTGACGGTGGCGTGGGCCCTGGCTACGGCTGCGGGCTATCTACTGGGATCCTCGGCCTACACCTACCTCGGCACGACCTGGGTGTTCTTCATCGGCGCCCTTGCGTGCCTGCCACTTGCGTTAGCCATCGTGCCGATGATGAGGAGTCATGACCTTGGCGCCCCTGAAGCACCCAAGGCCTCAGCGACTGGCGAGCTTCGCGTTGGCCCTGACGCCACTGCAGTCACTGACGCCCCTGCAGCCACTGACGCCCATGGAGCCACTGACGCCCCTGCAGCCACTGGCGCCACCGCTGCTGCTGCTGAGGATGCTGAGCGCTTTCGGGATGTGATCGGTGTCTGGCGCGCCAATGGAGGAATCCGAGCCATCGCGGCGTTGAACGTGTTGGTCTGTGCAGTCGGCGGCTTCACCGTGGTGCTGCCCGCAATGGCCAGGACACTCGGATCCGACGCCTCCATCCTGTCGCTGCTAGAGGCCTCAGCGGTCCTTGGGGGCCTGTTCGTCACCATGATCATCAAGGGGATCAAAGGTCGACTCGGTTGGTTCATCGCCATCCGGATGCACAACATGCTGATGGCCGCATGTTTCGTTGGATTGGTCGCCGTGGTTGCCCTCGATGGCTCGACTCACCCGATGGGATTCCGGTGGGTGAGTTTGTTGGTAGCCATCGGAGCCGTGTTGGGTATCGGTCTGGCACTGAACTTCGACGCTTCGGTGCTCAGCGCCATGATCCAACATGCGGCTCCGACCAAGCATCTGGCTGCCGTCCTCGAGGGCTATGCCCTGATCGCACTTGTGGTGGTTCCCTTGGGCCAAGAGGTCATTGGGGCGGTCGCCGACTCGGTATCTCTCGCCGCTGGTGTCGCCCTACCACTGGTCATGATGGTCGGGTTCATTTTGATCTTCCCCCGTTCAGACCTTCGCCGTGAGTTCAACAATCTTGACGGTGCGGCAGAGGAGCATCCGTCGCCATTGATGCGGGCGCTCGGCGCTCATGCACGAGACGTCTGAGATAGGGCTCGTCCCACGAGGTCCGTCGTGTCGCCAGAGCGCGGATGAAGACATCGCTGGCGTCCGCTCCACCCGTGGCGCTGCTGTCAGGTGTGGCTGCAAGGATGTCCGCATGAGGAAGCAGCAGCCGCTGGTGGACGGCATGGACAGTGTTGCATCAGTGCCTCATGGGGATCCTGGTGTCGTGGCGATGCAGCGGGCCATGGCGAGCGGCCTCCGAGCATCTCGTTGGAGTGGCGTACCCGAGATGATGTGGTCATGAGCCCGGCCGACGGTTCCTCTGGCCGCGCCGAACCGGTCATCGATCTTGTCGGCGTCTCGGTCGTACGCGACGGGGTCGCCCTTCTTGATGACGTGTCATGGCGGGTCGAGCCAGGGGAGCGCTGGGCACTGCTCGGTCCCAATGGGTCGGGTAAGACCACGTTGCTCCGAGTAGCCGGTGCGGCGTTGTGGCCGACCAGGGGAACTGTCGATGTACTCGGCGGCCGGTTCGGACGAGTCGATCTGCGCGAACTGCGCCAGCGCATCACGGTGGTGAGCGCGTCGCTGGCCCGCACGCTGCGTCCCGCTCAGGCTGCCGGCGACGTGGTGCTGACCGGCCGCTACGGAGCGCTCGAGACGTGGTGGCACGAGTACACCGACGAGGACCGGGCGCTCGCCGCCCAACTACTTGACGATGCCGGGTTCGGAGGACCTGAGTTTGCGGCCCGGCCCTTCGGCCTGTTGTCCGAGGGTGAGCGCCAACAAGTCCTGCTCTCTCGTGCTCTCATGGGAAAACCTGAACTCCTGTTGCTTGATGAGCCCGCCGCCGGCCTCGATCTCGGTGCCCGTGAGCGTCTGGTGGCCCGGATGGACAGGTTGGCAGGCGACCCCGCCGTACCGCCGATGGTGCTCGTCACCCATCACCTGGAGGAACTGCCGGGGGGCATCACCCATGTCGCCCTGCTGCGTGCCGGACGCATGGTTGCCGCTGGGCCTTCGGAGGTGGTGCTGGCTGATGGTCCGGTCTCGGACTCCTTCGGGATCGCCGTTACCGTCGAGCGCAGTAGGGGCCGCTGGTCGGCGCGGGCGCAGACCTGACGAGTCCTGCGCACTTGCGTATCGCCATGTCGAGATGTGGCCTGCATCGGGAAGAACTGGGCGTCGTGTGGGGTTGGTACAGGTGCACGATGAGGACTGTCGCTAAGAACGCCGACCACCGGCACCAGGCACCGGCACCAGGCACCGGAACCAGGCACGGCTGCAGAACTCGCACCTGTAGAACAGACGCCTGGCTCACAATGACCAGTCCTGCATCACAAGGAGAGACCAATGTCTGACACCACCGTCACCACCGATGCGCCCACTGGAGCCGACTTCTGGTTCGATCCACTGTGTCCGTGGGCATGGATCGCCTCGCGATGGGTGCTGGAAGCTGCCGAGGTCCGGGGCTTCGACGTGCGGTGGCACGTGATGTCGCTGGCATATCTCAACTCAGGTCGTGACGACCTGCCGGAGCAGTACCGCGAACTCATGGCCCAGGCATGGGGACCGGTGCGCGTGGTGATCGCTGCCGAGCAGGCCCACGGCCCTGATGTCGTCCTGCCCCTCTATACGGCACTTGGCACGCGCTTCCATCTCGACCAGGCGCCGAAGGAACGGGCGACCGTCGAGGCGGCGTTGGCCGAGGTCGGTCTCCCCGTCGAGCTGGCCGATGCCATGGATACCGACGCCTACGACGAAGCACTCAAGGCATCGCACCACTCGGGCATGGATCAGGTCGGCATGGACGTCGGCACCCCGGTCATCGCCGTCGACGGCGTGGCGTTCTTTGGTCCCGTGGTCACACCGGCTCCTAAGGGCGAGGCTGCCGGCCGACTGTGGGACGGCGTGCTGGCCGTGGCCGGTACTCCGGGGTTCTATGAGCTGAAGCGCACCCGGAGTGCGGCACCTTCCTTCGAGTAGGCAACCCTCACTGCGCAGGCACGCTCCTTCGAGAAGGAGCCGTGCGGATTGATCCCGGACTCACCCCTCTGGGCCGGCCGCCTCGGGCCGGCCGCCTCAGGCCGACCGTCAGTGGACCAGTGACAGGACCAGGAGGATCTGGGCCAGGTGGTAGGTGACGTGGACGGCAAGGTCACCGCGGGCCATCGGTCGAACGAAGCGCTGCAGGGCAAGAATGGCGTCTGAAGCCAAGAAGAGCACGGCACCGATGGCTGCGGCCAGCACGCCGACGTTGGTGGCCAGCACGACCATGGTGCCGATCGCCGCCAGGTAGATGGCGACGGGACCGATCAGCTCCCGCTGGCCGCTCCGGGCCAGGGACGCAAAGATGAGTCGAGCGGGAACGGCGGCTACTGCAACAACGCAGAGGGCCGCCACCACCAGACCAGTGGTGGAAAAGGTGAACCCTCCGGTTGACGGTGGCTGGAGCAGGCCGACGATATAGAGGACGTGACCAGCCAGGAAGGCCACGAGACCGGGGACGAACTGGTCGCTCGGCAGCATGAGGAGCACGTCGCCCACCAGGCTGGCGGCCAGGGCAGCCACGAACCACCAGCGGCGATCAGCCAGATCTGTCGAGGCCAGCGGGAGCACCGCGGCTGCGACGGTGAGCGCAGCGAGAACGGCTGGTTTGGCGGCGTATTCGAGCCGGGCGTTGCCACGCGCCACCGCAGTCCAGTCGACGACGGCCGCAAGGCCAGCCACCGCGACGAGGGCGACGAACGCTGTCATGGGTCGCGACCCTAGCGGCACGTTCCGTCGTTGTCGGAGGCATCCACCACCTTGGAATTCATGCTCACTACCGTTTGCAGTGCAAAGACCGAGAGGAGGGGAGCCGATGGTCGTTGTAGTGGTCATCCTTATGGCGTGGGCCGTGATCCTTGGCCCCAGCGTCCTCAAGCGTCGAGCCAGGTCCGGCTCGGTGCAGTCGATCTCCCACTTCCATCACCAGCTCCGCATTCTTGAGCATTCGGCTCCTGAACCGATCGTGTCTCCTGCCTACCGACTCCGTTCCGCCGATGGCTCGGATGCCTCGCATGGTGTCTCCTACCCTGGCGGCGGCCAACGTCCGGTGCTCTCCGTCGTGGGTGCCAAGGACCTGCCTCGTCCCGCCCTGGCCTTCTTGGGTGACCCCGCTCCCGAGGTCGATGGAGACACGGCGTCGATATTCGTAGGACCATCAGTGGCGCAGGGCTTTGAGTCCTACGAGTCCTACGACCGCACCCCGCACTACCGGGCGCCCTACGACTGGGACCCAGCCGACGGAAGCACCTCGTCTGTGGACGTCGGACGCGATGACTACGGACGCGATGACTACGGACGAAGTGGCTACGGACGAATGGACCGGGCTCGTCGTTCCCTCGATCACGTCGACCCCCGTCATCCCGGCGTGTACATGCCAACGCATGGCGAGGTGCACCGAGCCGACGAATCGGCACTTCGCCGCATGACTCGCCGCCGCCGGCGCGACACGCTGCTCATCTTGAGCGGTCTCACCTTTGCCACGTTCCTCGTTGCCTGTGTCACCGGCTCCGCGGCAACGTGGTTCCTGACTGCTTTGGCTGCACTGGCCCTGGGGGGCTATGTGACGATGCTGGTCCAGCTCCAGCGTCGGGCCCTCGAGCGTGAGGACAAGTTGCACTACCTGGACTCCCATCGCGCTGATCGCTGGGAGCCCTCTTATGGGTCGGTCGCTTCGTCGAACCACCCTTCCGTGGGTCGGACAGCCGCCCGCTGATTGCCCATGGGCCACGACCGCTGGAATCCAAGCGGTGGGTTGAGGGCGTGAGTTCCCACAATGATCGCCTGAGTCGGTATGGTGTCGCATGGCTACCGACATGAACACCGCTGACACCGACGCCATCACCTCGCTGAGCGAGGCCGTGGCCCGTGCCATCGAGGGGCGCCAGCTCCTCACCCACCCCTTCTATCGCCGCTGGGAGGCGGGCGAGTTGGCTACGAGCGAACTTGCCGAGTACGCCGTCCACTACCGGGCATTCGAGGCCGTGCTTCCCGCCGTGTTGGCTGACGTAGCCACAAGCCTGCGGGCGTCGGGCGAAGATGCTGCCGCCGAACTTGTGGAGCGCAATCTGGCCGACGAGCTGGGCCGGCCCACCTCGCACCTGGCCCTGTTCGACGAGTTCGCTGCTGCGCTCCCCGACGAGCCGGTGGCCGCAGTTCCTGGCCCGGCCGCCGAGGCACTGGCCGCCACCTACCGCGACCTGGCTGCCCAGTCACCTGTTGCAGCACTGGCCGGCCTTGCCGCCTACGAGACCCAGGCCGCCGACATCGCGGCCAGCAAGGGCGATGGACTGCGTCGTTGGTATGGCATGGACGCTGCCGGCACCCGTTTCTGGGACCTGCACGCCGACCTCGATGCCGAGCACGGTGAGTGGGCCGTGGAAGCACTCGCAGCGCTCGGTGCGGACGCCGCTGAGGTGGCTGCTGCCGCCGACCTGGCGGCAGGTGCCTGGTGGTCGCTGCTCGACGAGCGCGAGGCCGAGGCCTCCCTGGCTGCCTGATCCGACACCTTCGTGGCGATCACGAGCCCGGCGCGTGACTGCTTCTGAAGACAACACGGGCCCGAGCGGCTCAGCGAACGGCGATGCCGGGGCTTCGGCCCCGGCATCGGTCATTGGTCACCGAGTTGAGGCGGCCGTTACTGGGTTCGGCTGGCTCCTGGTCGGTGCGGGTGTCGTGGTGGCAGTTGGGGCGTTGCTACTTGCGCCGTCGGGACGCGACCGCATCGCAGGGTGCGGACTGGCCGCAGTGATGACCGGACTCATGGTCGTCGTCCTCGGGAACTACCTAGTCCACGCTGCCACGGGGCGGGATGGCTCCAGGGATTGGGAATCGCCTGAATCCAGCTCGTTTGAATCCAGCTCGCCTGAATCCAGCCCGACAGGATCCCGTTCGCCTGAATCCCGTTCGGCTCAGCCCCACTCTGTGCCGACGACGGACACGAACGACACCATCTCTCCTGGGTAGCCACCCAGGTTGTGGGTCAGGGCCAAGGTCCGGTCGGTATCGATTTGGCGCTCGGGGGTGGCTTCCTTGCGGAGTTGCAACCACGCCTCGAAGAACATGCGCAGGCCTGACGCCCCCACGGGATGGCCGAAGCTCTTGAGACCGCCATCAGGGTTGATGGGAAGTGCACCGGTGCGGTCGAAGGTGCCAGCCAGCACCTCGCGCCACGCTGTGCCTCGCTCAGCGAATCCGAGGTCCTCCATGAGCACCAACTCTGTGGGGGTGAAGCAGTCGTGGACTTCCGCCATGGCCAGCTGCGCCATCGGATCGGTGATGCCGGCCTGCTTGTAGGCGTCCTCGGCGGCTGTGGCGCACTCGGGAAACCACGTGTAGTCGTAGCCAGGGTCGATCAGCCCAGAGCCGCTGCCTGCAGCGAATGAAAGGGCTTTGATGTAGACGGGGGTGTCGGTGTACTTGTGGGCGTCCTCGGCCCGAACCACGATGGCTGCAGCGGCCCCGTCGGCCACCCCGGCGCAGTCGAAGACGCCGAGACGCCCGGCTACCCGGGGTGAGGCGCAGATGGTCTCGGTCGAGACTTCTTTGCGGAACTGGGCCCGAGGATTGCGGGCACCGTTCTGGTGGTTCTTCCACGAGATGCGAGCCAGGACCTCAGTCATCTCGTCATCGGACACCCCGTACTTCTTGGCGTAGGCAGGAGCCACCATCGAGAACATGGCGGCGGCTGTCAGGGTCCGCTGTGTCCCGTCGTTGGGGATCGGAAAGGCGTTGAGGCCCTGATAGCCGGAGTCCTTGACCTTCTCGGCACCAACGGCCATGGCCACGTCATAGGCACCCGAGGCCACGGCGTAGGCGGCAGCCCGCAGGGCCTCGGATCCCGTCGTGCAGTAGTTCTCCACCCGGGTGACCGGCTTGCCTTCGAGTTGCAAGGGGCGAGCAAGAGTCACCCCGCTCATGCCGGACTGGGCGGTGCCGAACCAGTAGGCATCAACATCGTCTTTGGTCACCCCGGCCGATGCGAAGGTGTCCTGTGAAGCCTCCACGATCAGGTCGTCGAGGCTTTTGTCCCAGTGCTCAGCGAATCGGGTGCAACCCATCCCGACGATCGCCACCCGGTCCTTGATCCCGTGTGATGCCATTGTGCTCCTCAGTCCTGTGCTGTCGTGTGTGCGTTGCCCCGCACCGGCTTGGCCTTCCAGAAGTAGTCGTGGATGCCGTCGGCGGTGAAGAGCCGGCGGAACGTCATGACTACCTGCTGGCCGATATCGACGGTGTCAGGGTCGACATCGGTCAACTCCACCGGGAACCGGCCTCCTCCTTCGAAGTCGAGGACTGCGAAGACGATGGGCGGACTGGGCGAGTAGGCCATGCGGTCGATGGTGTAGGTGACGATGGTGCCGACCGAATCCGCTCGATCCACAGGCGTCATGTCGTCGACGGCCCCGCCGTCCATGGAAACGCGAGACGGGGGCAGATGCACCGCGCCGGTCGAGCGGTCCTGGGAGCCGACGAATGCAAACTTCCACTCCTCGTTGCGCCACGCAGCCGACGACGAGACCCGTTGGGGCTCGGGCCGGCGTGGCGGCTCAGTGGTGACCATCCCTCGCCAAGAAAGGAACTTGCCATAGGGCAGGTCGGCGGCAGCAGCCACCTGATCGGCCACGGAGTTAGCCGGCGTCCACGCCTCGAGTGCCTCGGTGGTGCGAAGAATGAAGACGTCTGCTCCGTCGGCCAGTGACACCACGGCGATGATCTGACCCGGTTTGGCCTGTTCGAGAAGTGACGCGAGCGCCAGGCCCACGTGGGCACTGCCTGTCTGGCCCACGGCGGAGGAGAGATCATCAGCCACGGCCTCGGACCGGACGCCCAGTGCCTTGGTCACGGCCTTCGCCGCCCGCCCGTGCATGCCCGTGACCATCACGGCATCGACGGAATCGGCCTCGATGCCCGCGGCCTCAAGACCCGCTGACCAGGCAGCCGCGCCCAGAGGTACGTAGCGGGTCTCGCCGAAGCGTTCTTCCCAGGTTTTCGATCGGCGGTCGCCTGCTGTCCGCCACCGATCGAGAAACTCGTCGGTGATGGATGCAGTGCCCATGAGTTCAGCGATCACCGGGGCATCGGCGCTTCCGTCTCCAATCACGACGGCGGCAGCAGCGTCGCCACCAGCGGATTCGTCGGTCGATGTCGGCAGGCCATCTCGCTGGTCGGCCATGACCACCAGATTGGTCCCGGTTCCGGCCAGGGCGGCGGCCAGTGCGCCGGATCCCGAGCGAAGAGCCCCGCCGAAGTCGAAGGCCGGTACCGACGCCGGGCAGCGCAGAGCGGCATGGATGGTCGTGGCATTGGTTTTGTCCAGGTAGGCCGGGGTAGCCGTGGCGAACCACAGGGCATCAACCTGGTCACGGGGAACGGTGCGCAGGGCGAGTCGGGCTGCCTCGGTGCCCATGGTCGTGGTGTCCTCGTCGTGGGATGCCACCGAACGTGAGCCCTTGCCGCCGCCCGCACCGAAGACCTTGGCCACCTCGGACCGCTGGAGTCGCCGATAGGGGACGTAGCCGGCGATCGTGACGATTCCCCGGGTCATGACCGACCCTCGGTGGTGCATTGTTGGTACTGGTGGTCCATCTGGTCCAGCGTCCCTTCGTCCATCGTGTTCGCTTCGAGCGTGGGGCCCGAACATCCCGCCCGTGCCCACAGTGAGGGCTCGTGGTCTTGCGGATGCCGGAACCTGGCCCGGTCGCCCGGGGGATTCGTATCCTAGGTCGTGTAGCGTATCTGACGGTCAGTCAGGTAATCTGATTGGGCAGACAAGGCCGGTTCGAACTGGCCGAAACGAGCAGGAACACCGGGCGGCGGCAGCCGGCCGGCCAGCGGCAGCGTCAGCAGCCATGCCAGAAGGAGTACAGCCCGTGGACTTCGAATTCACCCCCGAACAGCTGGAGTTCGTGAAGGACGTCGAGGCGTTCCTCGACGAGCACGACGACATCGAGATCTTCGACGTCACCCGGGAGAACATGGCCCAGATCGTCGACACTCCTCGCCGACGTGAGTTCATGGGCGAGCTCTCCAAGCAGGGCTGGCTGGGCATCACCTGGCCCGAGGAGTTCGGCGGCAAAGGCGGGGACGGCGTCTACGAGTACCTGTTGAACGAGGCCCTCGCCGCACGAGGCGGACCCCAGATCGGCAAGGGCGTGGGCATCATCGGCAAGACGCTGATCACCCATGGCAGCAAGAAGCTGCAAGACGAGTTCCTGCCGCAGATCCTCAATGCCGAGATCGAGTTCGCGGTCGGGTACTCCGAGCCCAATGCTGGTTCCGATGCCGCATCGATGCAGCTCAAGGCGACCAAGGATGGCGATGGCTGGCGTCTGAACGGCCAGAAGACGTGGACCACCTCAGCGCACTTCGCCGACTGGTACTGGGTGGGCGCCCGGACCGATCCTGATGCCCCAAAGCACCACGGCATCTCCTTGTTCATGGTCCGCCTCGACGATCCAGGGATCACCATCAAGGGCATCTGGACGATGGGTGATGAGCGGACCAACGAGGTCTACTTCGATGACGTGTGGGTGTCTGATGAGTACGTGGTGGGTGAACTCAACCGAGGCTTCCAGTACATCTCCGAGGCACTCGATATCGAGCGCTTCACCCTCTTCATGTACTCGCCGGTGGCTCAGCGCCTCGACCTGCTGACCGACTATGTGCGCACGTCCAGTCGTGATGGCGAACCACTGAAGGACGATGCTGTGGTGCGTTCGCAGATGGCCCGCTTGGCCACCGAAGGCGAAGTCGCCCGCGTGCTCGGACTCAAGTTCGTAGCCGCATCGATGTCGGACGGCCCGCCTCCCACTGCTGAGGCATCGGAGTACAAGCTCTTCACCACCGAGTTCTCTCGTCGACTGGCCAATGCCTCGATGGACATCGCCGGGCCTGGCGGTCAGTTGCGGGTGCACAACGAGGAGGCCCCCATGGTGGGCCGGTCGGAGTCGACGTATCGCTACACGGTGATCGACACCATCGGTGGAGGGTCCTCGGAGATCCAGAAGAACATCCTGGCCCGCCGCAAACTCGGCCTGCCGAAGAACTTCTGATCTCGCCCGAGTTCGAGACCGACTCCACCGCCATGACCGTTCCACCACCGTCGTCTGCTGCCGCGCCCGTCGAGGACGGCTCGCCTTCAGGGGCGCGTGGAGGGAGCGGCCCTCTGGACGGAATCGTGGTGTTGGACCTGGCCAGCGTCGGCCCCGCAGCCCGATGCACGCGGATGCTGGCTGACTACGGGGCGACCGTGGTCAAGATCGGTGCTGTGCCTGGGAGAGGAGCCGAGCCGATCCGCCCGCCCTTCTACGCCTACAGCGGGGCTCGTGGATTGGCCCATACCGCCTTCGACCTGAAGGATCCTGATGGCCGATCGGCCTTCTTGGCGCTGGTGCGGGGTGCGGATGTGGTGGTGGAGAGCTTCCGGCCGGGAGTGATGGACCGCCTCGGCCTGGGATATGGAGATCTGTGCGCCGTCAATCCCCGGATCATCCTCTGTTCCACCACCGGGTTCGGACAGGACGGTCCTCGGGCGGCCTGGGCGGGCCACGACATCAATTACTTAGCCGTCGGGGGGTATCTGGCCTCGACTGAGCCTGGTGCCGACGGCGGACCACCGGTGTCGGGTGCCACCATCGCTGATGCGGCTGGCGGGGGGATGCAGGCGGCGCTGGCCGTGGTGGCCGCTCTGGTGGGACGTGGCGATGATGGCCCCGGGACCCATCTCGACGTCTCGATCGCCGACGGCGTCCTCTGGCTCACCTCGCTGGCCGTCGACGAACATCTGGCTACGGGAGCAGAGGTCGGGTTTGGACGCAACATCATCACCGGTCGCTTCGCCTGCTACGACACCTACCAAGCCGCCGATGGGCGATGGGTGGCCGTGGGGGCCATCGAGCCCAAGTTCTACGCCAATCTGTGTCGCCTCCTCGGATGTGAGCAGTGGATCGCCCACCAGCACGACGATGACGTCCAAGATGCCATCCGCACCGACTTCGCCGCCGCCTTCGCCACCCGGGACCGTGACGAGTGGATCGACCTGCTCTCGGGCGCCGACACCTGTGTGAGTCCCGTGCTCACTGTCGCCGAACTGATCCATGACGAGCAGTTCACCGCCCGCGGTGCCATCATCGACGCCGGCTATGGCGATGGCCCTCGGCCAGACGGGGCACCGTCCTCGTTTCGCCAGGTGGGCCCGGTCCTGGCTGGCATGCCAGGATCCGGGGTGCCAGCGGTGGCGCGGGACGCTGGACACTCGGATACCGATGC
Organism: uncultured Acidimicrobiaceae bacterium; assembly: GCA_903873395.1. Lineage (GTDB taxonomy): Bacteria > Actinomycetota > Acidimicrobiia > Acidimicrobiales > RAAP-2 > Bog-756. The sequence continues at coordinate 26,443 of CAIQOJ010000084.1, read as the reverse complement.
CCTGCTGGCTGCCGCCGGCCTCAGCGCTGACGAGATCGCCCTACTGCACGAGAAGGGAGCAGTGGCATGAGTGCCATCGGACTCGACGACATCGAGGGCATTATCGGGGTGCCGCTGTATGAAGAGGTAGGGGAGTTCCCCGTAGAGCAGGGCTACATCTGGACCACGTGCTCTTCGGTGGAGAACGGGAACCCGCTCTTTTGGGAACCAGAGGTGGCCGAGGAGGTCACCAATGGTCCGATCGCTCCACCGACCATGGTGTCGGTGTGGTTCCGGCCGCACCACTGGGCACCGAACCGCACGACTACCGGCCTTCCCCTGCAGGTGCACTTCGACCTGAAGGAAGGCCTCGACCTCCCTGAAGCCGTCATGAGCGACAACACCATCGTCTTCCACGAGCCGGTGCGACCTGGCGACCGTCTTGTCACCCATCAGATCCTCCGATCGGTCAGCGACGAGAAGACGACCAAGTTGGGCACGGGGAGGTTCTGGGTGATCGACGTGGAGTACCACAACCAGCGAGGAGACCTGGTGGCGGTCGAGAGCTACACCGGGTTCGGCTACCGCCGAGGATCCCAGGAGGTGGGGGCATGACAACGCCGACCCTGCTGCACGGCCAGGTTGCCGTGGGCGACGAATTGGCGGAGTTGGCCTATCCGGTGACGGCGACCACCATCGTGCTCGGTGCACTGGCGGCGCGTGACTGGCGTCCTATGCACCACGACAAGGACTTCGCCGTCAATCGCAACGGCACCCAGGACATCTTCATCAACACCCCGAACCTGGCTGCCTGGTTCGAGCGCTACCTGACCGACTGGACTGGTCCGTATGGCCGACTCCAGCGGGTCACCTTCCGCATGTTGGGCTCGATCTTCCCCGGTGACACCATGGTGTTTCGTGGTGCGGTGACCGAGGTCGGCGTGGACGCCACCGGGTGCGCATGGGCAGCCCTTGACATCTCGGTGTCCGTCGACGGCGATACCAAGACCACCTGTGCGGCTCGGGTGGCCCTGCCCGTCACTGCCGACGACAACCCCTGGGATCGCCGAGGCGACCGCTGGACTCCGTGAGGATCCGGCTAACCCGACCCGAACGTTGACCAACCGATTGCACCACCACCGATCCGTAACCCACGAGGAGAGCACGACATGTTGGACCTGACCTTCAGCGCCGAACAGGACATGCTGCGCGAGGCCGTGCGCGGCGTTCTTGCCGACGCCTGCCCGTTGAGCGTGGTGCGCGAACTCGAAGACGACCCGACCGGGTACTCGATCGACCTCTGGCGCCAGCTCGGTCAGCTCGATCTGATCGGACTGCAGCTGCCCGAGGAGTACGGCGGCTCGGGGATGACCACGTTGGAGTCGGTCGTCCTCTATGAGGAGTTCGGTAGGGCCATCACGCCCTCCCCTCACTTCGTCAGCGCCGTGCTGTCCGGAGGAGCTCTAGCCCGCTCGGGCTCCGAAGAGCAGAAGGCGGCATGGCTACCTCGCATGGTCACCGGTGAGGCCATCCTCACCCCGGCGTGGCTCGAGCCCGACAACGGATTTGGCCCCAAGGGGGTCCAGGTCAAGGCCGTGCCCGACGGGGACGGCTGGACGATCACCGGGGTGAAGCGCCACGTGGCCTTCGCCAAGGCAGCGACCTGCTTTGTCGTCCTGGCCCGCACTGGCGATGACCCTGCCGATGTCGATCTGTTCCTGGTCGATCCCACGTCCGACGGCGTAACCATGACCCAGCAGATGACGGTGGCCTCGGATGCTCAGTACCGGGTGGACTTCGACGGCGTCCGGGTAACCGAGGCAGACCGAATCGGCTCGGCTGGGACGGGTTGGCTCACATGGAACGCCGTGATGCACGAGGCCATCATCTTGGCTGGTGCCCAGGCGGTCGGCGGTGCGCAGTATGCCCTCGACATCACGGTCCAGTACTCGAAGGACCGCCATCAGTTCGACAAGCCGTTGGGTGCCTTCCAGGCATTGGCTCACAACATGGCTGATGCTGCGACCAACATCGACGGTGCCGAGGTGCTGGTGCACGAGGCGGCGTGGGCAAGGTCTGACGGCCGCCCGGTGGGCAAGCTGGCCCCCATGGCCAAGCTCTATGCCTGTCAGACCTACCGGGATGTGACGGCCACGGCTCAGCAGATCTTCGGCGGGATCGGGTTCACCGTCGAGTTCGACATCCAGCTCTACTTCCGTCGGGCCAAGCAGCTCCAGATGTCGTGGTGGGACAGTCGCACGCTGGAAGAGCTCATCGCCGTCCAGGTGCTCGACTACTGATCGATCACCTGGCCTGATGACACCCGCAGTTCGCATCGGTCGCGCCGAAAGCGATCGACCAGGTGAGGCGCTGCTGGTATAGGTCGACAACCTAGGGCACTAGTGCCCTAGGGGCGGCGGCTGTGGATCATTAGGTTGCACGGTAGGCACGGGTATCCCCGTAGCGCCTTGACTCCCAGGAGGTCCAGCCATGACCGAGACGGCACGTGGGCCGGCGGACATTCGAAGCCACGGAGCTGACGGCCACGGAGCTGACGGCCACGGAGCTGACGGCCACGGTGGACTGTTCAGGTTCCTGTTCGTCCATGAGATCGATGAGTACCCGTCCAACGGACGTCGCACTGCCTATCTGGCGCTAGCTGTTCTGGCCACCATCGTTCTCTATTACACCTACTTCACCCAGACGGGGGTCACGCCGCAGATCCTCCAGGACTTCCATATGAAGTTCTCCTACTACGTGATGATCGTGGTCGTCTCGAACCTCATCGGCGCGTTCGCTTCACTTCCGGCATCCAAGACCGACAAGCTGGGCCGTTCCAACGTTGTCATCTACGGCCTCTTGGTCATCGGACTACTGGTGGCGTTCGGCGTGCCAGCCTGCACCACCCAGCTGCAGTTCTTCATCGCCATCTGCCTGCTCGGCTTGGTCGAGGGGGCGATCTTGGTGGCCACGCCGGCCCTGGTGCGTGACTTCAGTCCGCAGTTGGGCCGGGCCTCGGCCATGGGGTTTTGGACGGTAGGGCCAGTGGCCGGTTCGCTGATCACTTCGATCGTGGCCACCAACACCTTGGACCACTTCTTGGCCAACGATGCCCGGTCGGGTTGGCACAGCCAGTTCGTGATCTCCGGTGTGACCTCGTTGGTCGTCTTCGTGTTGGCCTTGCTCTTCATGAAGGACCTGTCGCCCCGTCTCCGTGAACAACTTGTCGTCTCCGAGCAGGACCAGGCGTTGGTCGAGGCTCGCACTCGTGGCATCTCCGAAGATGTCGTCCGCGACGCCACCCGACATCCATGGCGCCAGATCCTGTCATGGGACCTGGTCGGCTCGGCGGTGGGTATCTCGCTCTTCTTGCTCGTCTACTACGCAGCATCGGCGTTCTTCACCATCTACTGGGCCACCGTGTTCACGAATAGCCAAGGGATCAACCTCACCACGGCAGACGCCAACTATCTCAACACGTGGTTCTGGGCCGCCGACGCCGTGGCCCTGGTCGTCTTCGGTGTCCTGTCCGATCGCCTGCGGGTCCGCAAGCCCCTGATGCTGGTGGGTGCCCTCGGGGCGATCGTGATGCTGGTGCTCTTCTTGCGCCAGGCCTCCCATCCGACGACCGGCTTCACCACCATCATCATCTTGGAAGTGCTCCTAGCTGCCTGCATCTCGCTCACCTACGCCCCGTGGATGGCTGCCTACACCGAACAAGTCGAGGCCAAGAACCCCGCTCTAGTGGCCACCGGACTGGCGCTGTGGGGCTGGATCCTGCGCCTGACCGTTGGACTGTCGTTCCTCTTCCTCCCCCTCGTGGTCACCGCGGTCAATCCGGTGGTGGACAACCTCGTCTACGCCCAAGTGCCGCCTAACGGCACCGCACCATTCGATGTCCAGACGTTCCAGGTCGAGCACCCGGCCTCGGTGGCCTTCGCTCAGGCCAATGCCTCGTGGCTGAAGATTCTGAGTGAGCCTCAGAATGCCCCCATCGTGGCTGCGGCCAATGCTCAGCCCACCCCGGCCCATCTGGCCGCTCTGCAGGCCGCAGTGGGCCCGGTGGTCTTTGCCAAGGTGGTGGCCAACGTTGCCGCATTGAACAAGTTGGTGGTGCCGTATCAGTCCCAGTTGGTGTGGCTGGCCGACCACCAGTCGGCGCTGCTCGACTTGCAGAGTGGGGTAGCGAAGTCGCCGGCTCAGTGGCAGAACTGGTTCTGGGTGTGTGCCGCCGGCATGGTGCTCTTCATTCCGACCATCTGGCTCACCGCCGGGCGATGGAGCCCGGCTCGTGCTCGCAAGGACGAAGAGGAGCACGCCCTACAGGTAGCTGGCGAACTCGCCCTACTTGACCGAACACCCGCGCCGGCTTGAGGTTGACGTGAGAGCGGTGGGGGACAACGAGGTTCCTGGCCAGCCTGACGTTGTTCCGTTCCAGCAATCTCATCGTCGGCACTCGACAGTTGCCAGGAATCAACGTGCCCCAATGAGTTCTAGGAGATGCACGTCAGTGGAATTGGGCCGACGCTGAGGTGGTGAACATCCGCCAACTCTCGAGTGTGGACCAGCCGGTGCTGTCATAGAGGGGCTTGCCGGCAGGAGTTGCGCCCAACAGACCAATGACCGCTCCTTCTGACTTCGCTGCCAGGAGGGCATGCGCCAAGATGGCCCTCCCGTAGCCGCGCCGACCACATCGCGCAGGTGTCGCCATGCACCAGACGGTGACGGCATCCTCGACGACGATGGTCAGCACTGCCGAGACGCATGCACCGTCATCGAACAAGAGCCAGACCTTCGATTCGTCGCTTCCCTCGGCCAGGACTGCAGCGATTCCTTGAGCGAAGAAGTCGCGTTCGATGCCGAACGCTTCTCCCATCACATCGAAGACGATGTCGGCATCGTCGGGTCCCGCTTGGCGAACTCTGGCGTCGGCTCGCAGGTGGACTGCGTCGAGCGATGAAGCCATGAACGGGAGTTCGCCGGCAACGAGCCACGGAGGCTCGAGTTCTGTTGCGAGGACTGAACCAGCAACCATGAAGAGTGTTGGGATCTCCGACTGCTCCACCAGAGCCAGGATCTTGTCGACCGCTTCTGGCCCCCCGCCGCTGACGAGTGCCACGTTCATGTCCACGCTCGGGACACCGCTCTGCGCCAGCCAGTAGCCCTCTCCTGCTTCGATGACGGGCGTGGGCCCACCGCGCAGCATGGCGCCGCCAGCGCGTCCCATCTGGCTCCGCCGCAGGCTCAGTTCTTCGGTTTCCATGGTGTCGATCCTTCACCTAGCAGTGACTCGTATCGGCAGTATTCCACGCAGGTTGTGCCTGAGGAGGCTGGGGACATGGCCGACGCCGGGCTGCCTCGACGCTGTGTGCATGCAGGGCGTGACACCCCTCCTCTAGGGTGCCCCTCGTGCAGCACTCCTCTAACCGGTCGCCCGGTTTCGCCGTCATTGACCTCGAGACCACGGGGTTCGTCGCCGACGAGGAACGCATCGTCGAAGTCGCTGTGGTGATCCTCGATGCGGACGGCAATGAGGAGGGTTCGTTCTGCACGCTGATCGACCCAGGCTGTGATCCTGGACCGACCCAGATCCACGGGATAAGCGCCGAGATGTTGGTCGGAGCCCCATCATTCGCCGAGGTCCATCCCTACCTGGCCGACCTTTTGTCGGGCCGAGTGGTGGTCGGGCACAACGTCGCCCGTTTCGACCTCCCATTCCTGGTGGCGGAATGCCGACGCTTGGGTGGGGACGCCCTGGTTCCCGACCTGCTGCCTCCAGTACTTCCCGTGGAGGTGTCGGAGTTCGAGATAGCCGGTGCCGTCCCTGCGTCATCGGCTGAACTCATTGAGGGCTCCCTGCTCGTCGATGCACTGACCTCGGCAGAGAATCGGCCAACGGGCCGCAGCGATGAGCGAGTGGGACCTGGCGTGCTCGATACGTTGCGGGTGGCCCAGGACCACCTCGGACTCCGTGGGAAGGCCAAACTCATCGACTGCTGCGATCGCTATGGGCTCACCTGGGACGAACACCACCATGCGCTGGGCGACGCACGCGTGACCGCTGCGCTTCTTGGGGCCATGCGAGACGAACTCGGTGACGAGGTTCTCGGGATCCACGATCGCCTGCAGGCTGCCACGGAGGTGGCTTGGCCGGGTGCGGCGCATACGCCGCTCATGCCGCAGGTCCTCGACCGCTCACTCTCCGGCTGAGGCTGCCCTCAGGGAAGAGCTTCGATGGGTGGGGCGGCCTCCATGGCCCGCATCCGAGCTCCTCCGAGTTGCTCGCCGTCTGTATCTCCCGTGCCAGCCACCAGCGGTGATCGGGTGAGGACGACGACACCGAGGATCAAGATGGCCAGGCTGAGGATCTCCAAAGAGATCCATCCGAGACCTGTGCGCAGGACGTCATGGAACAACGTGATGCCGAGCACGATGCTGGTGAGGGGGTTGACGGTTACCAGCGTGGTCCTCGACGCCGTGATGGGCCCTGCGTGGAGCGCGTTCTGGAGCAAGAAGACCGTGCCGAGTCCGGTGACCCCGAGCATGTAGATCGGATAGTGCGAGAAGACCGCTCCCCATCCATCTTTCAGATAGGAGGTGATGGCCTTGGTGAGTGCAGCCCCGAAGGCTGCCGTGAGCGCGGTTGCCGCGCCGAAGGCGGCGGCTCGCCACCACCGCGGCCCGCGCAGGGCACCCAGGATGCAGGCCCCCACCATGACGACGACCACGGCGGTGGCGACGGTCCATCCGGCGGGTGACGGAAGGGCCTGGCCGCCGTGGGGTCGAGCAGCTAGGAAGAACCCGCCGAGACCTACGACGATGGCGAGGGCACCGAGCCATTCGCGCAACCCCAGTCGGTAGCGGAACCAGACGGCGAGCACGAGCAAGAGGAAGAGCAGCTCGGTGGTGAGGACTGGCTGGACGGTGGATAGCTGGCCAGCCCGAAGTGCCGTTGCCTGGAGACCGAACTGGACCAGCATCAGAGCGAACCCGGCGAGCCAGATGCCTTGACGCAGTGCGTGAGAGATCAGGCTGGGTCGCAGCGTCGACGACGCTGGTGCCGATTCGACGCCGATGCGCTGCAGCACCGAGGTGATGGCGTTGACAAAGGCTGCAAGGGCGGCGAGGACGATGGCCACATCCCCGTTGTAGTCGCAATCCGCATCCGATGCGGTGCTCACGGGTGCACGCCCCTCCCAGTAGTGCTCGGGGACGTGCTCGATCCGGAGCGGCCGGACTGCATGCCGCCCGATCGCATACCGCCCGATCGCATGCCGTCGATCGGCGGATCAGTGGTCAGTCGTCGAGCATGCGACCTTGCTGGGCTCCGTCGCCACCGCTCGCCCATGCGGCATCGCTAGGAGCATCGCTTGGAGCATCGTCCCAGACGTCCGAAGCATGCTCGCCGGTTACCTGATCGTCTGGCGAGCCAGTCGTGTGATCGGCTCGAAGTCCATGGTTGTAGCCAGCGAGGAAGAGTTCTGCTTCGCGCACCCGAGGGAAGCGGTTCTCCAGCGCCCTGAACCGAGGTGAGTGGTTGGGTTCGACGAGGTGTGCGAGTTCGTGGACGATCACCGAGTCGAGGACCCAGGTCGGCACCGTGCGTAGACGATCGGAGATGCGAATCTCTCGGGTGGCGATGGTGCACGACCCCCAGCGCTTGCGTTGCCGAGACGACCACCGGATGGATGCCGGAGTGACACCGTCGAGGTAGGTGTGCCCGAGTTGGGATGCGCGAGCAGCAAGAGCTTCGTCAGAGGCGTGCATCTGAGGTCGAGACCGCCGCAGCCGACGAGTCAGATCGTCGACCATGGTCTCGAGGTCCGCTCCTCGCAGGTGGCTGGGCACCACGACGACGATGCGGTCGCCCTCCCAGTGGGCGCCAGCGGTCTTCTTGCGACGGCTGGATACCCGGACCTCGACGTCAGGACGGAGGAGGTTGGCCGGGAGAGTCTGGGTGGTCATGGAGTCACGGTAGGGAGTCGGTGTGACGCTATCGGCAGCAAGCCGGCCCCGTCGGCGGAGCACCGTGGTCTCGGTGGTTCCGACGGGGCCGGACAGAGCGTGGAACTACTGGCCAGGCATAGCGCGCCGGCCGTAAGGCGCCGGTGCTTCGGCCTCGGACTCTTCTTCGGTCTCTTCGTCCGATTCGGGCCGCACGAACTTCCAGATGGCTGCACCGAGGATGCCGCCGACGATCGGGAAGACGATGAAGACCCACACCTGGTTGAGCGCCCAGCCGCCTTGGAAGACGGCGACGACCAGGCTGCGGGCGGGGTTGACCGAGGTGTTGTCGATCGGGATGGAGATGAGGTGGATCACGGTGAGAGCCAGGCCGACCGTGACGCCGGTGAGGCCGACCGGCATGGACATGCGACTGGTCGAGGCGATGATGAAGATGAAGATGGCCGTGAAGAACACCTCGGCCAACATGACCACGCCGAGATTGAAGTGGCCGGGGGAGTGGGTGCCGTAGCCGTTGGAGGCGAATCCGGTCGCGCTGGCGCTGTAGGCCACCTTGTTGCCATTGGCGATGATGAAGATGACCAGGGCGCCGATGAAGCCGCCGATCAACTGGCCGACGATGTAGAAAGGCAGCTCTTTGGTCTTGGTCTTGCCGATGACCCAGAGGCCGATGGTCACGGCCGGGTTGATGTGGCAACCCGAGATGGAGCCGATGGCGTACGCGGCAACGAGGAGGCTGAGGCCGAAGGCGAGCGCTACGCCGAGAATGCCCACCGACGACGCGGCGCCGGTGAAGTGACCGGTGGCCAAAATGGCAGTGCCGGGTCCACCGACGATCAGGATCATGGTGCCGATTGCTTCGGCTATCAGGATGCGAAAGCGGTCATTCATGGAGGTGCTGTCCTTTCATGCCTGAGGGCGGGCCCAGGCTCGGTTCGGCCGCCCTGCGACCTTACGACGTTGTAGTCGGTGGCCAAGGCTAGGGAACGGCTGCGAATCCGTGGTGGATGCACCGGACCAGATCAATCCAGCTATCTCGGCGATACGCTGGGTACGTGCAGCGCTACTTCACACCCCGGTGCCTCGGGCTGCACGCCATCATGCTGGTGCTGCTTCCAGCCTTCACCTGGCTCACCCTGTGGCAGCTAGACAGGGCGTTGGGTGGGAACGTCCTCAGTTGGGCCTACGTCGTCCTGTGGCCGCTGTTCGGCCTGTATGCCATCTATCTCTGGTGGCAACTGATCCACGATGAGCCTTCTCGGCCGGGTGCCGAGATGCTGGCGTCCGACGGGCATGGTGCTACCGACCGCCCTACACCGCCCTCACCGAGCGCCGCCGAAGGCGACCGGCCACCGGGTTGGGCGCTCACCGGGGGACGCAAGCGCAACGTGGCCATCGCTGCCGCCCACCCCATCGATGCTGAGAGCGGTGGCCGGGGCGAACGTTTCCGGGCTCAGACACCCGACGAGGCCGCCCAGCTCGAGCAGTACAACCGCTACCTGGCCACACTGGCCGCTGAAGATTCCGCCGAGGAGACACGTTGAGCCAGATGCCCGAAGAGATGAACCCAGCCACCGGCGATGCACCTGGGGTTGTGTCCGAGGTTGACGCGGCTGCGGAAACCGAGCGGAGGCGCAAACTCCGGGCTTCGTTCACTCGCTACCGGATCATGGCGTTCGTGGTCGGCTCCATGCTTCTTCTGGTCTTCTTCTTCTTGATCCTGCGGCGAGTTGCGGGCCTCAATGTCCAGACGGCAGAGAAGATCGTCGATCCGCTCCACGGCTACCTCTATCTGGCCTACCTGGTCGTGGCAGCCGACCTGGCGGTGCGGGCCAAATGGCGGCTCGGACGCATCATCACCGTGGTGGCCGCTGGCTTCGTACCCTTCCTGGCGTTCTATGTGGAGCACCGAATCAACGTCCAGATGAACGACGAGCACGCCATCGACTGATACGCCATCACCCATCACCCATCACCCATCACCCATCACCCATCACGCCAAGAACGAGTGGGCACCGGTCACCGGCCCGTGGAAGGTGTGAGTGGCGTTCGGGAGTGTCGATCTCGTGGTGCTGGAGCGACCGGAAGCCGGCCCACTACGCGAACAGGCAGACGCACTCCATCACGGAGAACAAGCGTTCCGACCCGCTCGGCGAGAACACCATGCGAGCCTGACGTGAGTGCCACGTCACCTAGTCGCTCTCAGCGGGCGCCCCTGATCAAGGTGCCCGGACGGGCACCGGTGTCGGTCCCGTGTGCGAACGTGGTCACTCCCGACTTGATGGTCTCGACGTAGCCGACGGCCCCCTGCAGGATCCGCCGGCCACCGGCAGGCAGATCGGCAACGACCTGAGGGCTGGTGAGCTGCAACTGCTCGTAGTCGATGACATTGATATCGGCCAACATCCCGACCTCCAGGGTCCCGCGGTCACCTAGGCCGTAGAGGCGGGCCGTGTCGTGTGACTGCTTCTTCACGATCCACTCGAGGGGGAGCTTCTCGCCCCTCGTGCGGTCGCGGGTCCAGTGGGTGAGCATGAACGTGGGCTGAGACGCGTCGCAGATGGTCCCGCAGTGCGCACCTCCGTCGGCCAAGCCGGCGGCTGCTCTCGGGTGGGTCAGCATCTCTCGGGTGGCATCCAAGTTGCCGTCGGAGTAGTTGAGCAGGGGCACGTAGAGGAGCCCTTGGCCGTCGTCGGCCAGCATGGCGTCATAGGCCACCGAGATCGGTTCCTGGCCCGCAGCCGCAGCAATGCCCAGAAGTGACCGTTCCGGTCCCGGCTCGTACTCCGGTGGATCGCCGAGCACGTAGGTCGACTCGAACGCCTTTTTCATGGCCGCCGCGGTCACGTCGTCGGGAACCCACGACTCGATGGACGAGCGGACGGCGGGGGTGCGGAGGGCAGCCACGAGCCCGTCGCCATCGAGTCCCTGAGCCTTGAGGTCCCGGTAGGCGGGTATTTGATCGAACAGTGAGTAGGTCGTGAAGTGACCAGACAGCAGTCCGAATCCTCGGCCGGGCACCTGGGGCCACAGATCGGCCCCGTCGTCGACGGCGGCCAACGAGGCATCCATGACCTCGCGCCAGAGGTCCGGCGCCGGGTCCACCTGCACCAAAGCGAAGGTCACTGGCCGCTCGATGGCAGCAGACAGCCGGCGCATCCAGTCGACCTCTTTGGCCGGCGCGACCAGGTCTTCGCCTGCAGTCCCCATCGGCGCTAGCTCGAAGATCCCGGCTCCGAGTTCGCCGAGGGCGGCTCCGATCCCGAACAGCTCCTCTTCGGCGGCATAGGTGCCTGGAACCACTTCGCCGTCGATGGCTCGGTGGGCGATGGTCCGAGAGGTCGAGAAACCCAAGGCGCCGGCGGCGACCGCTTCCTTCACCAGGCGCTTCATCTCGGCGATGTCTTCGGGCGTGGACGGCTCGTTGCGAGCACCCCGCTCGCCCATGACGTAGGCCCGGACCGCACCGTGAGCGATCTGGGTGCCCACATCCACGGTCCAGCGTCGACGATCGAGCGCGTCGAGGTACTCCGGGAAGCTCTCCCAGTCCCAGGTCATGCCTTCGGAGAGGGCGGTTCCGGGGATGTCCTCGACACCTTCCATCAGGCCGATGAGCCAGGCATGTCGGTCGGGACGAGCCGGGGCGAATCCGACGCCGCAGTTTCCGGTGACGATCGTGGTGACACCGTGCCAACTCGAGGGAGCAAGCACCTCGTCCCAGGTGGCCTGCCCGTCGTAATGGGTATGAATGTCCACCCAACCCGGGGTGACCAGGAGGCCAGAGGCATCGATTGTTCGAGCTGCAGGCTCGCCGGCGAAGTTGCCGACTCCGGTGATGCGCCCGTCGCTGACCGTCACATCGGCCGTGCGGGCCGGGGCACCGGTCCCGTCCACCACGGTGCCACCTTCAATGATGAGATCGTGCATGCAGAACTCCCCCGAGCAGGCGGTCGGGGCCGGGCGGCCCAGGCGGCGGTGCTCTGCGTCGATCGTGGCACGGCGGGCCACCGGCTGCAACGAGGACCCATGGGATGGATCACGGCCCGAGCCTCACATGCACCGACCCTGACTACGCACGGAACCCCACATACCGGGCCGTGTCGGGCAGACTGCACAACTGGGCATCACGCCCGACCGCAGTTCGGAGCGCAATGACCCGGCTGGCGGAGTTGTCGAACGGAGGATTGCCATGGCCGAGACCCCAGGATCTGATGAGCAGTGGACGCAAGACGACCATGTCGTTGCTGGTGATCTCGCTCGACAGGCCGGGGCACTGCTCCTGGCCCTGCAGGGCGAGGGACTGGAGGGGAAGCCACTCGGCGCCGAGGGTGACCGGCGGGCCAACGCCCTGTTGATGGACCTGCTGGGCCAGCACCGTCCCAAGGACAGGGTCCGCTCCGAAGAAGCCGATCGTGACGAGCACCTCGTCGATGCCCATGGTCGACTCTGGATCATCGACCCGCTGGACGGCACCCGTGAATACGGCGAGATCCGGACCGATTGGGCCGTGCATGTCGCCCTGGCCGTCGACGGTGCCCCCGTTGTCGGGGCAGTGGCTCTTCCCGGGTTGGACCTGGTGCTCACCACGGGCGCACCACCTCCCTTGCCGGATCTTCCGGCCACGCCCCGCATGGTGATCAGCCGATCTCGACCGCCTGCATTCACCGATGCCGTGGCTGGGGCGCTGGGGGCAGAGTTGGTGCCGATGGGATCAGCCGGGGCGAAGATCTCGGCGGTCGTGCGTGGCGAGGCCGAGGTCTATGTGCACGCCGGTGGGCAGTACGAGTGGGACTCGTGCGCACCGGTGGCCGTGGCCCTGGCCGCCGGCCTCTTTGCCTCACGAATCGACGGATCGCCGCTGCGCTACGCCCAACAAGATCCCTGGTTGCCCGATCTCATCGTCTGCCACCCTGACCTGGCTGATGACGTGTTGGCTGCCGTGCGGGCTGCCGGAGTGGCATGAGCGAGTCCGCTGCACCTTCTCGGGGGCCAGAGGTCTTCGCCGAGGCACCCCTTGGTCCGATCCGTCTGAAGAACCGCATCATCAAGGCAGCCACGTTCGAAGGTCGGTCCCCCCGCGGTGCAGTGACCGACGATCTGATCGCCTTTCATGTGGCCATGGCCCGAGGAGGAGTGGCCATGACGACCGTGGCCTATCTGGCCGTGGCGCCCGAGGGTCGCACCGACCGCCACTGCATCGTCCTCGGTGATGCCGCCTTCGATGGTCTGGCCCGCCTCACGGACGCCGTGCACACTGCCGGGGCGCTCGTGGCGGCTCAGATCGGCCATGCCGGTCCTGTGGCCAACTCCGCCTCCAACGGGATGCCCGCACTGTCGCCCACTCGGCGGTTCGGTGCATCGGGGGCACGGACACGGGCTGTATCCGAGTCGGACATCGCGCGCATAACGGACGACTACGCAACAGGCGCTGCGCTGGCGGTGAGCGCCGGATTTGATGCCATCGAGGTCCACCTCGGGCACAACTACCTGCTCAGCTCATTCCTCAGCCCCAAACTCAACCGGCGCACCGATGCGTGGGGAGGGAAGCTCGAGGCTCGAGCCCGCTTCCCGCGCCAGGTCGTGGCCGCCGTGCGGCAAGCGGCAGGGCCCTCGGTAGCCGTGACGGCAAAGCTCAACATGGAAGATGGGGTGACTGGCGGATTTGCCATCGAAGACAGCTTGCAGGTGGCCCAGATGTTGGCGGACGACGGTCACCTCGATGCCCTCGAGCTCACCGGTGGTAGCTCCTTGTCGAACCCGATGTATCTCTTCCGGGGTGATGCACCTCGCAAGGAGTTCGCCGCCACCTTGCCAGGGCCCCTCCGCCTGGGGTTTGCCGTGGTGGGCAAGCGGTTCTTGAAGGAGTACCCCTTCGAGGAGGCATTCTTCGCACCTCAGGCACGGCAGTTCCTCGCAGCGGTCGATCTTCCCGTAGTTCTGCTCGGGGGCATCGATCGGCTCGACACAGTCGAACAAGCGATGGCCGAGGGTTTCTCATTCGTGGCCATGGGCCGCGCTCTCCTGCGTGAGCCTGACCTTGTGTCTCGATGGCAGGCTGGTCAGCGCGACGAGGCGACGTGCATCCATTGCAACCGATGCATGCCGACCATCTACTCAGGCACTCGGTGCGTTCTTGATCCGGGCGGTGGCCCTGGCGGTGGCCCAGGCGGCGCAACAGATGACCCCAAGGATCGCCGAGCAGCTGGTGGCTCAAGTGGTGCAACGACCGAGGGCCCCGATCTGGCCTAAGAGGTGTGCACGCATGTGGTGGTTCCAGCGTGGCCACCCCATCGTCTCACGCCCCGTGATCAACCCGGCGGGCGTCGTTGAGATGGTGCGACCAAGCCGGGGTCGAGTCGGGTGAACAGTTCGATATCTCGATCCCAGACGAATCGGAGCTCGCCGTCGAGCAGCCCGCGTTGGCTGGCGTGGGCTGCCACGGCGGCGTGCTTGGCAGCGACGAGGTCGGGCGCACGAAGGACGAACTCTCGATGGGTGAGGAGTCGAGGCAGTGCTCGGGCGACAGCCTGAGCCGTTGGTCGAGGAGCGACCTCGTCTCCGAGCTCGTCTTGCCGCCAGATGCCCGCCGCCGGGTAGACCCGATACGCATAGAGCTCGGGCTGTCGTGCCGCTCCGGTGCCGCTCGCATCCGCTGATGCAGCAGCCGCCGCTCGAGATGCCAGTGCCCGGCACGTTGCTCGGGCCAGGGCTCGGTGATCGGGATGGAGATCATCAGGTGCGGTCACGAAGACCTGGTCGGGGAGCACCTCGTCGATGAGCGCACCAACCCGTTGCTCTAGGTCGGCTTCGGCGTGGGCCAAGCCCTGATCAGGCAAGCTGAACTGCCGCTGGGATTCCGAGCTGACACCCAGCGCTCGGAGAGCGTTTGACCACTCGACACTGCGGATGGCGGCGATCTCGGTGCCATCGGGTGCGGGATCGGCGCTGAACCAGCCGAGGCGGCCGTCAGAGGCGACCGCTACGGTCACGTTGAGGTCGTGAGCCACCTTGGTGGCGATCACGAGGCCACAGGCGATGGTTTCATCGTCGGGATGAGGTGCCAAGACCAGGGCACTGCCGAGAGCGAACCTGTCACCGGCGCTTCGGGCCAGAGCGCGACGCGCTCGATACCACCAGACGCTGGACGGCAGGCGAGCCATGTGGTGGAGGAGTTAGCCCCGCCGGGTGGACCGGCGGCGCGATGGCGTGACGTCGAGGAAGGTGGCAGCCACGCGAAGTGGGAGTCCAGGGTCACCGGTGTGTCGGCCTCGTCGCCCGGCGGCCACCTCGGCCCCGACCATGACGCCAGCTCCCAGAATCGACGGCCTACGCAGCCCGTGGCGCAGCTGGGTCAAGACACGGTCGCGGTCGTGGGTGGCCAGGGCGAAGGTGAGCTCGTGGTGGGCGATGCAGGCCGGGGTCATCGATGTCCGATGCTTGGCCAAGAAGCGATGGTAGCCCTCGGCGTAGGAGGTGGGCAGGGTGGTGATCCGCTCGTCGCCATGCTGGATGTAGCGGTAGAGGGGTGAAGGGACCAGACGCATGGGCGCCACTTCGGCACACCGCAGCCACATGTCCCAATCTTCGGAGGTGATGAGATCGGTGTCGAAGTGGAGTTGGTCGCCCACCCGGTCGCGCCGTGCCACCCCGAAGCACGTGCCGAGCACGTTGATCCATCGCATGAGTTCGGCATCAGCGCCGGCTGGAGGACGGTAGGTGACGAGCCGACCCGAGTGTTCGATCAACCGCTGGTGTTGGCCATAGACCATGCCGACATCGGGGCCGAGCAGGTTCACCACGGCACGTGCTGCCCCAGGGAGCCACAGGTCGTCGTCGTCGCAGAATCCGACCAGTTCGCCACGGGCCACTCCAACTCCTCGATTGCGGGCCGCTGAAGCGCCGAGGGACTCGTCGTTGCGCAGGGCCACCACGCGATCGTCTTCGGAGGTGAGACGGTCGAGCACCTCTGCGGTGGATGGTCCAGACCCGTCGTCGACGACGACGATCTCCAGGGAGCGATAGTCCTGGTCGAGTACCGATCGCACGGCTTCGGCCAGTCGGTCGGGCCGGTTGTGGGTGGGGATGACCACGCTCAACAGCTCTGTCACCGGACTCCGTTCCGTACGCTGGCCCGGCATCCGGGACCACTGGCCTCAGGGTTCGGACAGCAGTCAGCGGGGCCGTCGCCGACCGGGGAATGCTACCGCTGCCCTCGGTCCACGACGCGACCATTGGCGTACGTATGGGGCGGTGGCGTGCGTTCGGGGTCGTTGCGTCACCCCTCAGGCGTCTTCGGTCTCCATGTCGTCTACGTCTTCCCTGGCCAGGGGGGCATCGAGGTCCCATCCTTCGGTGTCGGCACGACGAGCCATCTCGCGGGCCGGAGGTCCCCCGATGCCGTCGGGATCGTCGATCATGCCGTCGAGGATGACGATGGCTTCAGGGTCATCGAGTTCGGCGCCGACTTCTTCGAGTTCGCGTTCGTCGATCTGGAGATTGGGATCAAGTGTGGGATCGACCTCGAGTAGTTCGACGTACTCCGGATCGAGTCGACCGGCCTCGTCGGCTGCGGCGTCTCCCTGGCGAAACGTCTCGGTCCCGAGGGGCTCATCAGGGGTCCAGTCATGTTCGGACATCACACACCATCCTCGCCGTAGGCCGTCGGCCTACTGGGCCAGTTTCTCCCCAGGCGCCCGGTGAGACTAGAGACAAAGGTCCCGGCACTGGGTCAGGTAGGCACGTGCCCTCCTGACGTCACGGGCCAGGGGTCACCACTGGCACCGGGCTGTCCACGAGAAGTGTGCCGTCGGCCCGAGCTTCAACGGTGATGGGTCCGTGTGGCGTGGGAACCGTGGCACGGGCCCACTCGAGATCACCCAGATGAGGGGTGATCTTGACCGAGGCATAGCCCGGTTCGGCCGGTTCGATCCCCAGCACGTGCACGATGAGATCCCGAGTCGGGGTGGAGGACCAGCCATGACAGCGGGTGCCGCCCACCCAGCATTCGGGCCACGTGGTCTCGCCTGACTCCACGAAGACGGACCAGTCCCTACACAGGTCAGCAATCAGATCGGCACGGCCAGCACGGGCCAAGCCGTCGTGGAGCACGTAGCGGAAGAAGGGCTCGCACTCGATCATCTGGGTCTCGGTGTCCCAGATGGGTTCGGGATACCCGGTCACCAAGTGCACGAATCCCGTGGAGCCACCTTCCACGGTGACCGAGTCCATGACCCAGGAATGGCGAATCAATCGCGATCGATCGGTCAGCCGGTCCACGACTCGCTCGATGCGTCCATCCGGCACCAGGCCGGCAGCCAACGCCGCCGCACCCCCGTGCTGGGCCGCCTCGGGCCGAGGCTCACCATCGACGAGGTGGTCCACATAGACACCCCGCCGCTCGTCCCAGAAGATGTCGAAGGCGTTCCGCACGGCTGCATACCGGGCATCGGCCCACCTCTGTGTTCCTGCGTCACCGAGCCATCGGGCCATGTCGGCCACGTCGGCGAGTCCTCGCGCCCACAAAGCGTTCATGACCGAGGACCTACCTGATGGGTAGACGCTGGCCCAGTCGAGAAGGGACCAACCGCTCACGTCGGCGAGGAGGCCGTCGGCACCGAGGTAGGACTCGAACCAACGAAGGGTACGCACCGCAGTGGGCAACAGCTCGGCGACCAGTGCTTCGTCGCCGGTGTAGCGCATCAGGTTGTGGACCGAACGCACCCAGTGCAACGACCAGTCGGGAACGAAGGTGCGGTCGTCAGACCAGAAGTCCGAAGCGGGGGCCATGGCCAGCATGCCGTCGGCCCGAGGCATGGCGGCGAGCTGTGGATGCCAGCGGGCCATCGACCAGTCGGGATTGGCCACCAGGTCCACCATCTGGTGGACGACGGAGTCACCCGTCCACGCTCGCTGCTCTCGGGTGGGACAGTCCACGTAGGCGTCCAGCGCGCACAGGTCGACGGTTCGGAGGCCGATCCGGTAGATCTCGGTGAGCCGTGGGTCTGAGCAGTCGAACGAAGACCCCCCAGGCCGTGGTCGGTGACGGTCGTGGACCTCGAGGGTCATGGTGGGTGCCGGGGAGCCGTCAGGGGTCCGCACCGATGCATGGAGATGTCGGGTGCCGATGATGTCGAAGGTCTCGAACCGCTCGATGGTTCCGCCACGACAGATGTAGCGGAACCCTGCGTGCTGGCCCAGGGTGGCCAGATCGCCGGCTGCATCAAGGTGTTCGGCGGCGGCGACATCGATGATGGTTCCCGGAAGCGCTTCGTGGACGCAGAGGATGACTGATCCGGCGGCGATCCGACCGAGGTCGAACGAGTTGATGGTCACCGGCATGCCGGGGGATGCGTCGCCGGACGGAGGGTCAAGGGGTGATCCACCGTGGCGAGCAGCCTCGTCATCGAGCACCTGGCGGACGGGGTCGGCCACGGGTGATCGTCCCGGGCCGGGCCGCATCTCCGTGAGTGCTGCTGGGTGGGTGGTGCCGCCTGGCATGGCGTTGCGAACCGGCGGACGCAGCATGCCGAAGGGTTCGCTCGAGGGATGTGGATCGCCGGTGGCTCCGGTGTGGAACGGGGCCAACTCGGTGGCTCGCGGCCAGTCGGAGTCGTCGAATCCCTGGTGATCCCAACCCTCGAGATGGGTGCGGGCATCGAAGACCTCGAGAGGAAGGCAGGCCACGTCTCCGGGGACAGGGACCGGAGTCCATGCCTCGCCGCTGACGGCTCGCCACGACCGGTCGCTGACCAGCCAGGTGCCATCGATGCAGGCCTCGAAGGCCAGGCAACCGCCACCAAGGGAGTAGGTGGGGGGAACGGGGGTCCACCACGAGGTGGCCTCGCCGAAGTGGCGGGCGGTGATGGCGATCACATTGGTCCCGGCGTGCAGCTGAGGTCCGAGGTCGACCACGTCGTAGTGGGCCTGGCGAGGATCGGACCGTACCGGTCCTCGGGCGACCTCGACCCCATTGACGGTAAGCCGATAGCGACCGTCGACCCACAGCCGCGCCGGCGCCGAGTCAGGAGGACCGGCCAGGTCGACGGTGGTGCGGACCAAGACCACGACGTCCTGGGGATCGTCGAGGACCGGTCGGGTCGCCGTGGCGGCGCGAATCGGCGGGCGACCGTGCCAGATCCAGCGACCACGCCAACGTGGTCCGAACGGGGCGGGGTGGTCGAGGCGCACGGCGAAAACCTACCGTGAGGAGTGCATCCTGGCCGGTGTCGATGGCCTGGCTCCCCAGCCCTGGGCGCAGGCGTCTCGGGGCTGGAATGCGCTGGGGGACGAGAAGCACTGATCCGGGCGAGCGTGACCTTCGCGTGGTGACCGTATGTGTCGACTAACTGAGGTCCTCGGACGTCAGGTCGGCTGCGTCGAGCAGGTTCGACAACTCCGGAAGCTTGTCGGCCAGGCTGGAGATGAGAACAGCGGCATCGCGCACGATGTCCGGCGCAAACAGATCGGAGGCGATCTGGGCGAACATCACCTGGGTCTGGACCATGGCCATGGTGATGGCAAACAACGCGCTCTGAGCCCGTTCGCTGGATTCCGGATCGATGGCGAATCGACGCAGTGTGTTTTCTCGCAGCGAGGCAACCACGGCCGGGTTTGGATGCAGGCGTTCGACGGGAACCCCGGAAAGTGCCAGCCAGAGCGAGAACCTGATCCAGAGCGTGCTGATGTGCATCGGAGATCGAGGCGGACCGGCGACAGTCGAGACGTTGGCGATGATGCGCTGCTCGAGTTCACGCAGGACGGCCACGAACAAGCCCTCGACGTCGTCGAAGTTGCGAAAGATCACGTTGGGGTCCAGCTGCACTTCTTCACCGATGCGCCGGGCAGTGATCTTGGTGAAGGGAACGGTGTCGAGCATGCCGATCACTGCGTCGATGAGCCTCACGCGGGCTTCAGCCGAGGTGACCCGCCGCTTCGCAGACGTGGGCTCAGCGGATGTCGGATTGGAGGGTTCGGGGTTTGATGGCGGCATCATGATGTGTCTTGTCCGGCACGACGGTGTCCAGCATCGAGGTGACCGACATGCCTGTCCACTCGTCGTCTCTTTGTGGTGATCCGATCGGGGAGATCGAACGATGGGGCAGGCTACCTCCGGACATCGTGTCAGCGGTGGCTGGTCCGAGGCGAGTGGTCCTGGAACGGGAGGTCCCAATGCGTGTGGATCCTGCCGTCCGCCAGGGATCTACGAAGGGATTGCTGCCCAGGATCTGCCGACTTGGTCTGTGCGACCTAGCGTGGGCCCGTGCTGCTGGCTGGTTACCTCCCCAATATTGTCTGGTCGACTCCGCTGTGGCTGGCGTTGGTCACCACGTTGGTGGGCGCCCTTCAGGGGGCAGCCCTTGGTCGTAGTCCTGGTGCGATGAAGGTCGACATCGTCGGGATGTTCGTGTTTGCTCTCTTCTTGGGGCTGGGTGGAGGACTGGTACGCGACGTGCTGCTGGGTAGCTTCCCCGTGGCTGCGTTGCAGTCGCCTTGGTACACGGCGATGATCGTGCTCGCCGTCTTCGCCATGCTGGTGATCGGGAGGCTTGTGCCTATCAACGGCCGTGTGTTCATCGCCCTCGATGCGCTGACGCTTGGTCTCTATGCCGCCATCGGGACCCAGAAGGCCATCACCTTCCACGTGTCGGTGGCCGGTGCGGTCATCGTCGGGCTCTTCGCTTCATTGAGCGGAGGGGTCATCGTCTCGGTCCTGCAGGGGGTCCGGCCCAGCCTCCTCGCCCCGACCGCCCCCTATGGGCTGCTGGCGCTGGGAGGGATCGCCCTCTATTTGGCCCTGGTGCGGGTCAACAGCGAAGCCGCAGCTCTCGCATGTGTTGCCTTCGTGGTGGTGTCCCGCTTTGTGACCATCCACTTCGGCATCACTAGCCCCGAAGTGTCCAAACTTCCCCACCCAGAAGGTCGAGGCGACGGCGACGCCTCGTGACCCTAGGGTCGGCTGGTCTCGCTGCGCTCGGCTCCACCACGGCTGAACCAGCGACGCCGCGATGACTTGGTCGATGACGTGGTCGATGACTTCGGCGATGGCGGTGACGTCGAGGACGACCTGTCGCCGCAGTGACAACGATCTTCGATGGGAACGTGGCCCAGGACCTGCTCCACATGCATCCCGCACCCTTTCCATGAAGGGCGACCGCACTTCTTGCACGTCACTTGTCTACACATACCCCTTAGGGTATCAGATCCGATGGTCTCGACCTCGCTGGATCCACGCATGTCGGTTCCATCACGATACCCACAGGGGTATAGTGATGTCATGAGTACTCAGCAGGTCGGACAGACGTCGGATGTGGCGGCAGCGCCCAGAGCCCTCAGGGTCGTTGTCGTGGGGGGAGTGGCCGGCGGGATGTCCGCGGCCACGCGCCTTCGCCGCCTTGACGAGTCTGCGCAGATCATCGTCGTCGAGCGCTCCGGCCATGTCTCCTACGCCAACTGTGGCCTGCCCTACTTTGTCGGCGGGGTCATCGAGGACGAGCAGGACCTCTTGCTGCAGACCCCCGAGCGGCTTTTCGAGCGATTTCGGCTCGATGTGCGCGTCTCGACCGAGGTGGTGGCCATCGATGCTGGAGCCCGCCAGGTCACGCTCCGATCGACCCAAGACGGGGCCGAGGTCGTCCAGGAGTACGACCGGCTGGTCCTCAGCCCCGGAGCGCTTCCCGTTCGTCCACCCATCCCCGGCTTCGATCGCGTCCGAGTCCTGCGCACCGTCGAAGACGCCGAGGCACTCCATGCCGACGTGGCTGGCGCTCCGGCTGCCGCTGTGGTGATCGGTGGCGGATTCATCGGCCTCGAGACCGCAGAAAATCTCACCCATGCCGGCATCCCAACGACCGTGGTGGAGGCAGCGGATCAGATCCTTACGCCACTCGACCCTGAGCTGGCCATACTCGTCCGGTCCGAACTCGAATCCAACGGGGTCGACGTGGTCACCGGTGCTGGGGTCACCGAGATCGGTGCTGATCATGTTGTGCTCGCTGATGGTCGGAGGTTCGCCGCCGATCTGGTGATCGGATCCATCGGTGTTCGCCCCGACGTTCGACTGGCCGACATGGCCGGACTGACCCTGGGTCCCAATGGCGGGATCGCAGTGACGTCAACGGGCCTCACGAGCGACCCCAACATCTATGCCGTCGGTGATGCGGTCGAGAAGACCGACACGGTCAGCGGCACGAGCTCGCTGGTGGCCCTGGCCAACGTGGCAAACCGGCAGGGTCGGCGAGTGGCGGACCACATCGCCGGATTGGACGTCCGACCAGCGCCTTCGCTGGGCACGGCCATCGTCAAGGTCTTTGGTCTCACTGCCGCCATGACGGGGTGGAATGCCAAACGCCTCACGGCGGCAGGTCGGCCGTTCCATCGTGTCCACTCGCATCCCATGAGCCATGCCAGCTACTACCCGGGTGCCGAGCAGATGGCGCTCGAACTCCTCTTCGACCCGGAGTCAGGGGCGATCCTTGGAGCCCAAGCCGTCGGTGGTGCCGGTGTCGACAAGCGGATCGACATTCTGGCGACGGCCATGGCGTCCGGCGTCAGTGCCCCCGGATTGGCGGACCTGGAGTTGGCCTATGCCCCGCCGTTCTCGTCTGCCAAGGACCCGGTGAACATGCTCGGCTACATGGCCGAGAACGTACTTTCCGGCGACGGTGATGTGGTCCAAGCGAGCGACCTCGCCGAACTGGTCGCTTCCGGGTGGACCATCCTGGACGTGCGAACGCCCGCCGAGTTTGCCAGCGGTGCGATCCCCGGCAGCCTCTCCGCGCCCCTCGACGACCTGCGAGACGACTTGGCCGACCTGGGGCCCGGGCCCTTTGTGGTCACGTGCCGCGTCGGACAGAGGGGGCACACGGCAGCGTCGCTACTCTCCGAGCGAGAGATCGAGGTGAAGAACCTCGACGGCGGCTACCTGACCTGGTTGGCGGCTGAGGCGGCCAGGACCGGTGACATGACTGGCGTGCGCAACCTGCTGGGCTGAGGCGTGCGACTCGGAGCCAACGGTGCGCCCTGAGGCGACCTTCACGCCAGCTTGGTGAACAAGCGCTGGACTTCGTCGAGTGGGTAGCCGGAGGCCTCGGCGTCTTCAGGGTGCTGAATGCAGTAGGTGAGTCCGCTGGCGATCAGGCGGAACCCTGCCTGTTCGAGCGCGTTGATGGCTGCGCTCAACTGCGTGACGATGTCGCGGCACTCACGGCCGTCGGCCAGCATCGACTCGACGGCTCGAACCTGGCCTTCGGCTCGGCGGAGGCGCTTGCGCAGGTCGTCGACCACCTCGGAGGGAAGTTCCACTGTCGTTCTCCTTGTTCGTACCCCCCAGGGTACCTGGCCTGCTCCATGGCACGAGCCGTTCGTCCTGCTGGCACCCAGCCGTGCCAACCAATGTCCGGACGGAAACTCCCGGTCTAGAAGAAGGCCCGGGTGATGGCCAAGAGGCCACTGACCAACAGGACCACGTCGACCATGCGCACGAAGTGGCTGGTTCGAAGTCGCTTGGCTGCGTGATTACCGAAGAACCAGCCAAGGAACGCTGGTCCAAGGGTGAGCAGGAACGCCGCCACGGCCGGAGTGTGGATCGCACCGGCAACCAACAGGATGAAGAGACCGACCACGTTGGAAATGGTGAAGACGGCAGAGATGGTGGCTCGGAAGGAGTCTCCGTGGAGGCCTCTGGCTCGAAGGTAGACGACGAGGGGAGGCCCGTTGGTGGCCACTGCGGTGTTGAGCACGCCCGAGATAGCACCGACGGCGACTGTGGCCGGGGCGGTGAAGGATCGAGCATGTGGCACTCGGTTGTGTGGGAGGAGCATCCAGGTGGCAGCGCCACAGGTAGCCACGCCGACCAGGATGCGCAGCACCTCAGGGGACGCAGTGACGAGGACCAGAGCGCCGAGGGGCATGGCCAGCACCGCCCCGATGCTGAGGCGGCGGGTATCGGTGCGCTCGATGTGGCCGTGGTGACGACCAGCGGTCAGCAGACTCGAACAGGTGCCATGGAGGAAGGCAATGACCACCGCCGTCTCTGGGGCCACGACCAACGTCAGCAAGGGAACGGCGAGCAGGGCGAACCCGAATCCAGCCGAGGCCTGGACGAACCCGGCGGCCACGACGATGAGAGCGATCTCGACGATGGTGGCTACGTGGAGACCCCACAGCACGGTGATCATGCTTGGGGATGCCTAGAGAAAGTAGAGCCGCTGCAGCGGCACATCATCGACGGGCTCAAGGTGGAGCAGTGCGCCGTCCAAGGTGACTCGGGCTGAGCTCGGATCGACGGCGACGTGTCCGAGTCGCCCGTTGCGGACCATGGCTGACAGGCGGACGTCGCGACATCCGGCGACCGGGACCCGTCGACGTCGTGTGGGCCACGGATCAGCCTCGGCCTCAGCGGCCGCCGAGTTGGTGAAGAGCACCGAGAGTTCCGACGGTGCTGCGCCGAGTCCACCGAACTGCGGCCCGTAGCGGAGAGGCTCGGCCAGTTCGGTGGTGGCGTTCGGGTCGCCGAGACGCCCCCATGCGGGCAGACCGCCTTTGATGACCATGAGTGGCTTGGCGGCGAACGCCTGCGGTGACCACAAGACGATGTCGGCCAGCCGGCCCGAGGCCACCGAGCCGACTTCGTGGCTGAGGCCATGAGCCAGAGCTGGGTTGATCGTGAGTTTGGCCAAGAAGCGCAGCACCCGCTCGTTGTCGTGGCCGGAAGCATCGAGGGGAGCGCCTCCGTCGGCACCGCGGGTGATGGCAGCCACGGCGAAGGTGCGGCGCCACGTCTCCCCGGCTCGTCCCATGCCCAAGGCGTCTGAGCTGGTGATGGGGATCACTCCGAGATCGTGGAGGAGGTTCTCGGCCCCCATGGTCTCGGCCCGCACCCGGTCATGGGCGATAGCCAGATCGCCTGGCACGCCAGGGTTCAGCCCGTGGACGCTGACGATCATGGACACGTGCTCGTCGAGCGCATTCACGCCGTAGGGGAGCGTGGGGTTGGTCGACGATCCGATCACATGGTCGACTCCGGCTAGACGCAGGACGTCAGGGGCATGCCCGCCGCCGCAGCCTTCGACGTGGAAGGCGTGGACGACCCGACCGTCGGTGACGGCCAGGGTGTCGTCGACGGTCAGGCCTTCGTTGAGGCCGTCGGTGTGGAGGCAGACCTGTACGTCGAACTCCTCGGCAGCGTCCAAGGCGGCGTCCAATGTGCGCAGATGGGCCCCCGTGTCTTCGTGGACCTTGAAACCGCACACGCCCGCTTCGAGCTGTTCGAGCAGGGGGTCACGTCGTGCTGAGGCCCCTCGGCCGAGGACACCGATATTGACGGGCCAGGCATCGAGCGAGGCATAGCCCTGGCGGAGCACGGTCGGCGAGCCCACACCGACGCCCCACATGGGTCCAAGCTCTTGGGTGAGGACGGTGGTGACCCCGCTGGCCAATGCCGCTTCGAAGACTCGGGGCGACATGCCGTGGACATGGGTGTCGATGCCGCCAGCCGTGGCGATGAGCCCTTGGCCAGGGATGACCTGGGTCCCACTTCCCACCACGACGTCGATGTCGTCGGTGATGTCGGGGTTGCCGGCCCGGCCAACCCCGGTGATCCGCCCATTGCGGATACCGATCGAAGCGACCCGGACGCCGAGGAGGGGATCGATGACGAGTGCCTCGGTGATGACGACGTCACACGACTCGCTGGTGCGCACGGCCTGGAGGGCCATACCGTCTCGGCCGGTCCGAGCAAATCCAAAAAGCAGTTCGTCACCGACCGAACGATCGTCAGCCTCGACTTGGACGACGAGGCCGGTGTCACCGAGGCGGACTCGGTCACCGACACGAGGCCCGTTCACCGCTCGGTCCTGATCGGGTGGATAGCGCCGGCTCATGGCAGGAGGCCATCGTGGCGACGGGTGGCGACGTCGGCCACCGCTCGGGCAACCGCGTCTGTTGGGACCGGGTGGTCCGAAGGTTCTGGGTTGGCTTCCTCTGAGCCCGCTTCGCCGAGATCGGGCGTCCCGGGACCGGCCGAGTCGATGTCGGCAAAGCCGCAGGCTCGGGCGCGCTCCAGTGCGACCTCGACCGCACCGGGTGCATCGAGTGGGCCATCGACGAGACCGGCGAACCCGACGACCACCCGGCGTCCGCCGAAGGGGATGAGTTCTACTTCGGTGGTCGTGCCCGGGTCGAAGCGAACGACGGCACCGGCGGGCTGATGGAGGCGGCGGCCGAACGAGGCACGACGATCGAAGCGAAGCCGGGGATTGACCTCGAAGAAGTGGAAGTGGGACGTCACCGAGATGGCCACCGGCGCCTCGTTGGTCACCGCTATGCGCACCGTGTCTATTTGCACCGTGTCTGTGCCCACCGTGTCGACGTCGGGATCGTCAAGGTGGCCGTAGTCCGCGCTGATGATGGCCCCGGGGGCATCGTCGCCGAGATGACCACCACCCACCGGGTCGGGCACGGTGACGAGGCGGGAGCCATCAGAGAAGACCGCTTCTACCTG
>CAIQOJ010000083.1 GCA_903873395.1 uncultured Acidimicrobiaceae bacterium | reverse complement strand
CGGGCGCGGTCTACGTGGCCCAGTTCGGCCAGAGCGTGATCACCAAGGTTGCCGCCGGTGGGACCCTGTCCGCTATCGGCAGTGGCCTGGCCAACCCGCAGAGCATCGCCCTCGATGAGGCCGACGCGGTGTATGTGGCCGACGCCGGTAGCGGACAGTTGATCAAGATCGCCAACCCACCGACAGTGGTGCCGGGTGATGGCCGCGCAACGGTCACCTTCGCCCGGCCGAACTCCGATGGCGGCTCGCCGATCACCGGATACCGAGTGACTGCACTCGACGCCAGTGGTGCGGCGGTCACCACTGTGACGGGCACGGCCAGCCCGATCACCTTCGCGGGCCTCGTCAATGGGAATGCCTACACGTTCACTGTGGCGGCCAACACTGCTATCGGCACTGGCCCAGAATCGGTCGAGACGGCAGCGGCGGTGCCAGCCATAGGTGGATCACACCCGACGGCCCCCGGGGCGCCGACGGTCGTGTCAGCCGTCGGAGGTGACTCGTCGGCTTCAGTGTCCTTCACGACGCCCGCCGATCATGGTTCGCCGATCACTGGGTACACGGTGAGCGCCCGGGACGGAAATGACGCCGTTGTGACAACGATGACCGGCGCATCGAGCCCGATCATCGTGACCGGTCTCACCAATGGTCAGACCTACACGTTCTCCGTGCAGGCCACCAACGAGGTCGGAACGGGACAGACATCAAACCCGTCGGATCAGGTGACGCTCAAATCTGATCCGTCAGTGCCGACGATCACCAATCTTCCAGCATCGCCAGTCATCGGCTTGCTGTTCGTACCCCAGGTGACGACCACTGGTGATGGGACCACACGGGTGACCTCGTCGACGCCTGATGTGTGCACGGCGACGGACGGCATCGTCATCTTCGTGGCTACGGGGGACTGCACGTTGACGCCTGCGGTCACCGCCGGTGCTGCCTACCAGGCAGCCACGGGCAGTCCGCGGACGTTGACCGTGACGAGGGCGCCGGCGTCTAAGCCGACCATCTCCAATCTGCCTGGAGCTGGCTACCTCAACGGCACCTACGCGCCGACGGTGACCACTGATGGCGACGGAGCAAAGAGTGTGACGTCGTCGACGCCTGACGTCTGCACGGTCAGCAACGGGGTGGTGAGTTTCGTGGCCACTGGGAACTGCATGCTGATGGCCCATGTCGCCGACGGCACCGATCATGTTGGTGCTGACGGAACGGTCCAGGACATCACTGTCCACGGCTTCTCGGTCACCACGTCGTCGCTGCCCGCAGCGGCCCGCGGCGCTGTTTACACACCGGTGACATTGAGCCTGGGCGCCGTAGGTGTCAGTGCTCCTGGGTACACCACCACCATCAAGTGGAAGAAGGTGACCTTGCCTAAGGGCTTCGTCTTGTCCGCTTCCGGCGTGCTCTCGGGTACACCGAGCGCCAAGCTGGCAGTGGGGACGAACTCCGTGACGGTTTCGGCCACTGAAACTGTGATCACTCTGAGCGGCAAGAAGAAGGTCAAGACGGTGACGACGGTCCAGGCCACCATTCCCGTCGCCATTGGGTGACCCATGCGCAGGGGATGACGGTTTTGCCGTCGCAGTCGTGCCCGTGACCAGGACTGATGCCGCCTATGGGTACATTCAGACAGGATGAGGGGCCCCGATAACTGGTCAAACCTGCATGCCGTCATTCGGAACCTGCGGCGAGGACACTCCGAACTTTGGGTCGACGCGCTTCGCAGACTGAACCTTGCCGCAGCGTTCGACGAACTCCCGCCGGTGATCTGAGCCGTAAACCTCAACGAGGCTGACCATGTCGCGTGTCGATCGGTGAATACCACTGCGCCTTCTCGTGCGGCGCGGTGAGACAGGGCAGGAGTCGGAACTCGACCCCCGTGGAGGCTGCCGCTGCATCTCGAACGTCGACTGTTGGCTGATGTGCATCACCGAAGGTTTCCTGGTGGCCCTGGCCGACACCGAACTTCTTGGTGGTGGGGACGGGACTCCAGCGCTGCCGTTGCCGATGGATGCACATCGGATCACCGGCGGTTACACAGATGTTCTCGGCCTCGAGGTCAGCCGAGTTGGTCGAAGAGCGAGCGCAGCAGCTCATTCGGATCAGCCCCACTGCCGAAGACGTAGCCGTCAGGCCGCTGCAACACGCTGGTGGTGCCCAGTTCGGCAAACCAGAGGCCGTAGGTGCCATCGACGTCTTCGAGTTCGCTGCCGGGACCAAGGTCGACCACTGCGCCACCCAACTGGGTGAATTGACCTACGAGTTCACTGTTGAGACCCGCCACATTCAGCTGGCACAGCAGCCGCCATCCGAGGCCCACGACGTCGTCGAGGAGCTCGACGTGGCCGTGGGAGCGCACCAAAGCCTGGACACCGAGCTGGCCGGATCCTGGGCTGTCGAAAAGGAGACCGGCGGTGAGGCCCGGCATCGGAGGTGTCTCCATCGGGGGACCTTCAGCGCCACCAGCCATGAACTCGTCGCGTGCTGCCGCTTCGACGGGGTCGGGGATGCAGATGACCTTCCCGAGCTCGATGGCAAACTCGATGACTGCAGTGGCCTGAGGGATCCGTTCCTCGTCGTAGCCAGCAAGCAACGGGTCGTGTGCTCGGCCGTTGAGTGCCAGGTCGAGTCGCCAGGCCAGATTGGCGGCATCGCGGAGTCCAGCGCACATGCCCTGCCCGGCGAAGGGCGGGGTCTGATGGGCGGCATCGCCGGCGATGGCTATCCGGCCTTCGTGCCAGTGGTGCGCCCAGCAGGCTCGGAACCGATAGCCAGCATGGCGGACGATATCGGCATTGCCGGGGTGCACGTCCCAAGGTTCGAGCAGATCCCAAGCGGCATCCTCGTTGTCGAGGGCATCGAGCGCCTCGCCGGGAAGGCACATGAACTCCCAACGACGCCTGCCGGGGCCACCGGAGACCGCAGTGGTCGGACGATCCGGGTCACAGATCTGGAGATTGATGGGGACAAAGGTCCGGTGCTCTCGAAGGCGCACATCGACCACCAGCCAGTCGAAGAAAAAACCGTGGCCCTCGAGTTCGATGGCCAACGCCTTTCGCACGCCGGAGTTAGCTCCGTCACAGCCAACCAGAAAGCTGGCCGCAATCGTCGAGCCGTCGGCCAACTGGACGACGACCTGGTCGCTGTCCTGGTCGCAGCCCGTGACCTCGGCACCGAAGCGCAGATCTACCAACTCGTTGGCGTCGACCTGGCGACGCAGCGCCTCCTCGAGGTCTGGCTGGTTGAACATGTTCGAGGTGGGCCAGCCCGACCGGCTCGGCCCGGCCATGCCAAAGCGGAGGAGTACCTGACCCTGACCGCCACGCCATTCATAGGTGTCAGCCGGCTCCGAAAGCGCTGGCAACTCGTTGCCGATCCCGCAGGCCTGGAGGATCCGGGCTGCCTCGCCGTCAAAGTGGACGGCTCGGGGGAGGGGATAGGGGACGTCGTGACGCTCGAAAACGGTGACGCGGTGCCCAGCGTGAGCGAGGAGCAGGGCAAGGGCGAGGCCGGTCGGTCCCGCCCCGACGATGGCGACATCGACGTCGGTCATCAGTGCTCCCACGAGGCCTGCAGGGTGTCAAGGTCGAGAGGCACGATGAACTCGAGGGGGATGTCGGGCCCCCACGAATTCGCCACATGCTCGAGTTCGAACGGCGTCCTGCCTGTCGCCTCCCACGCTGCATCATCGGTGATCTGGTCCATGTCGGCGTAAAACTCGATGTAGGAGCCAGCCGGATCGCGGAGGTACCAGTAGAAGTTGGAACCGGCGAAGTGGCGGCCCATGCCCCAGGTCTGACGCTCGGGATCGGTGCGGAGCAGTTTGGTGGCGCTGTGGCCGGCATGGTCCACGTCGTCGCACTCCCACGAGTAGTGCTGGAGCAGGGGAACGGGCGACTCGACCAGGGCGATGTTGTGATGGTCGGTCGAGCAGCGCAGGAAGCAGATGATTCCCTCGGCTTCGTCAGTGACCTTGAAGCCCAGCCCGTCGACCAACAGGTCACGGGTCCCGGTGAGGCTGGGGGTGCCGATAACGAGGTGGCCTAGCCGACGAGGTGCTCGAGCCCCTTCGAACACCGCAGGAGCTCGGCGATTGGCCCGGACAGTGGCACCTGGAGCATTCACCGGGTTGGAGACAGCCGGAGCGGGCACTGGGGCGGCTCCCGCCACACCGATGACGAATTCGATCGCTGTCGAGGGATCCACCATGACGACTTCCTCAGGATGCCCGGTGGGCTGGGCCCCGCCGGCCACGAGGCGCTGTCTGATCTCGGCGAGGTCGTGGTCGGACTCGCAGCCGATCTCGACCCTGCGGAGGCGTCGAACCGGGGCTTCTTCCACACGAACAGCGGTCCCGCCGTCGCTGCCCGAGAAGCCCACCACCGGGTCTCCTGTCAGGCCCATTTCGGCGTAGAAGGCAGCGACCGCTTCGGGATCGGGAACAGCAGACGTGAATCCCATCAGGCGATGGAGGCTCATAGCGGCAACACTCCCGTCCCGGAGACACAGCGGTTGGTCATGGAGCCGATCACTGGCGCCTCGGAGGTCAGCACGTCACCTTCGGCCAAGAACTGCCCTCGGCTGGCGCCGATCCCGTCGGGGGTGCCCGTGAAAATCAGGTCGCCCGGCCAGAGCTCGCAGATCGACGAGAGGTAGGCCACCAGGGTCGGCAGGTCAAAAATCAGATGAGCAGTGCTCGATGCCTGCATCTGTTCGCCGTTCACCGCACAGGAGATGGCGATGTCGTGGCGATCGGCGAAGCTGTCGACCGAGACCAGCGCCGGTCCGATCGGTCCGAAACCGGTGAAGCTCTTGCCCAGGCAGAACTGCGGCGGCGACCCCGTGAACTGCACACCTCGGTCGGAGAGGTCCTGGCCGAGTGTGATGCCTGCGAGCACGTCCCAGGCCTGCTCAGCCGCCACGTTCTTGCATCGCTGACCGATGACAGCCACCAGCTCGACCTCCCAGTCGACCAACCCACTGGTGAGGGCGATGTCGTCAGTGGGGCCGGCGATGCAGGACGGGAACTTGGTGAAGGTGAGTGGAGCGGGTGGGAGTTCCATACCGGATTCGGCCGCGTGGTCTTGGTAGTTGAGGCCGATGGCGAACACCTGGCGGGGCGAGGGGACGGGCGGGCCGGGCCGCACCGAACCGATCTCGCCATCGGCCACCTGGTTGACGCAGCGTTCCGCCAGGCCATGGAGTTCGTCACTGCGGGACATCCATGCCATCGGATCGGCCATGGCGTCATCGCCGGTGAGGCGACCGAGGTCGAAGTAGCCGCCGCCGAGCTCGATCGCTGCTCGACCGGCGATGTTGATCAGGCGGAACACAGTGCTCTCCGTTCAGTTGTTATCGTGTGATAATGACACAGGGCGTGACCAAGGGCAAAGGAACGCGACGGACCTCGGAAGCGGTGGCCAGCGAGTTGCTCGATGCTGCGCTCATCGAGTTCTCGCTCCATGGCTTCGAGGCCTGCTCGACTCGGGCTATCGCCCAGCGAGCGGGTTGGCACCAGCCGCAGATCAACTATCACTTCGGCTCCAAAGAGGAACTCTGGCGGGCTGCCGTCGACCACCTGTTCGCCGGCCTAGAAGACGAGGTGCGTGACCTAGAGGAGTTCGTCGGTGAGCCGGTCGAGGCCTTTCGGGCCAGCCTGGTGCACTTCGTGCAGTTCTCAGCTCGGCGGCCTGAGCTCCACCGGATCATGGGCGTCGAGGCCACCGTGGACGGTCCACGACTCGCATGGATCGTCGAGCGCCATGCGGCGAGGCTCTATGAGCGGGTGGCGCAGGGTTGGATCGCGGTTCGCAACTTCGGCTCGGGAGCGGATCTCAGGCCTGGCGAGGTCTGGCAACTGGTCATCGGCCTCGGTGCCCGGCCCTTCGCCAACGCTCCGGAGATCCACCGGGTAACCGGATCGACACCACGGGTCGACGACCAACTGTCTCTTCTCAAGCGCCTCCTCTGCATCTGATCGCCCTCAACCCTCGGCCAGGGTTGAGGGGACAGATGCAGGAGTTCCCCTGCGGCTCCATTGGAGACGGAAACTCATCGAGGCAGAGCCTCAAGGGTGGTTGGACATGGCGTCGCAGGCGAACGAGTCAGGTCAGACCCCACCCTGCACCTGGCGGGCCAAGATGCCAAGCGTAGCCCGTAGGGCATGTTCGGAGATGATCGGGAAGATGTCCCGCTCAGCCCAGACGGGGTCGATATCGGACCAGTCGTAGTACGAAGTCACCAAGGTGCCCTCGTCGGTAGGTGCGAGCAGATAGCCATAGATGTGGCCGATCTGAGGCTGCAAGCTGCCAAGGATGGTCCAGGCGATCTCTTCGTCTTGGCGGTAGGTGGTGATGTCCACGGTCACGTCGTAGATGCCGAGTGGATAGTCGCCAAGTGCCTCTCGGTCCATGTGCACGACGAACTGGTCACCCACGGCATGCACGGGCTCACCGGTCGCCGCCATCAGCATGCCCGAGGAGTCGATGGCGACATGGCCAGCCGGGTCGGATACGACGGCGAAGATCTCGGCTGGTTGTGACCGAATCAGTCGGGAGACCTCAATGCGGGTGGTGGGCATGTCTGGATTCTTGCACCCGATGTCCTTGGCCCCTGCCGATCGGTAGTCGGAATCGATACAACGGTGAAGCACGACCAACGGACATGTTCAAAGGAGCGGCTGATGCTGACTTGCACCACATGGAAAGCCCGGGCGATCACGCCCGAGCAGTCGAGCAGGATGATGGATGTCTGGGGAAAGCTCGAAGCAGCGACGGAAGAGAACTCGGCAATCGAGCGAATCTGCTGGTTCATCTTCGCCGATGGATCTGGCGGAGTGACGGTCGAGCGTACCGATGACCCCGAAACTGCCATCGCCTTCGGCTTGGAGACATCCCTGGCTCTCGGGGAGTTTCTCGAACTGGACTCGCGCGTGTGCCTGGACCTCGACTCGGCCATGCCAGCCATCATCGCCAGCATGGACCGCATCGGCACCTGAGTCATGTGCATGTGAGTCCTGCGCACCACAAGACTGATGTTCTCCTGTTCGGTAGGGGTCGGGTCCACGTGGACGACGGATGGCGCGACGAACTTCGTGGAGAACCTCAGGTCCGCCCCGGTGCCTCTCTTCGGCGTCGTGACCGCAGACCCGTTCGACGAGGCGGACAACGTGATTCTCGATAGGGAATCAGCCAACTCGTAGGCGAACCGAGGGCATTCGATGCCTTGGGGCTTCAGGTGTGCCACGATCGCGTGCTGTCCGGTGTTTCCGGACGAGGACGACGAACGCGGAGGGACCGGGATGAAGACAGAGGCAGCAATCTGCTGGGACGTGGGGGAGAAGTGGTCGATCGAAGAGATCGAACTCGACCCGCCCAAGGCTGGCGAGGTCTTGGTCCGTATGGTCGCATCCGGTATGTGCCACTCGGATGAGCATGTGCGCACTGGTGACCTGTTGGGCTCCTACCCGGTCATCGGAGGACACGAGGGCGCCGGCATCATCGAAGAAGTCGGTCCCGGCGTCGACGGCTTGGCGGTGGGCGATCATGTGGTCTTCGGCTTCGTGGCCGCCTGCGGCAAGTGCCCGTCGTGTGCAACCGGACATTCGGGCCTCTGCGATGTCGGTGGCATCCTGCTCACCGGCGTGCAGGCCGATGGCACGTACCGTCATCACGCCCAAAGTGGTCAGGACCTCGCCACCATGACGTGCCTCGGTACGTTCTCGCGTCACACGGTGGTCAACCAGGCTTCGTGCGTAAAGATTCTGGATCACTACCCCTTGGACAAGGCCTGTCTCGTAGGTTGTGGCGTCACCACCGGCTGGGGGTCTTCGGTGTACGCGGCCGAAGTGCGTCCGGGCGATGACGTCCTTGTGGTCGGCATCGGCGGCATCGGCGCTTCGGCTGTCCAGGGTGCCCGGCTGGCCGGGGCCGAGCGGATCTTCGCGGTGGACCCGGTCCCGTTCAAGCGGGAGATGGCCATGGTCTTCGGAGCCACCCACACGGCTGCCTCCCTGGAAGAGGCCGCACCACTCATCAATCAGGTCACCTGGGGAAAGAATGCCGACAAGGTCATCATGACCATGGGCGTGGGCGACGGATCGCTCATCGACCAAGTCATGAACATGACGGCCAAGCGCGGACGAGTCGTCGTCACCAACGTGCACCCGATGTCCGAGAAGACCGTGTCCCTCTCGCTCAGCTGGCTTACCTTGATGGAGAAGCAGCTCGTCGGTTCCATCTTCGGCTCGGCCAATCTCCGCTACGACATCCCCCACCTGCTCCGTCTCTACGAACAGGGTCAGCTAGACCTCGACACCATGGTCACCCAGACCTACACGTTGGACCAGGTCAACGAGGGCTACGACGACATGCTTGAGGGTCGCAACATTCGCGGCGTCATCCGTTTCGACGACTGAGACCACGGTGACCTATCGGGTCGTCCAGTGGGCGACGGGCAATCAGGGCGTCGAAGCCATTCGGGCCATCTTGGACCGGCCTGATCTGGAACTCGTTGGCGCCAAGGTCTACAGCGAGGAGAAGGACGGTATGGATGCCGGTGTGTTGGCTGGCCGACCACCGTGTGGCGTGACGGCCACCAGGGACATCGACGAGATCCTGGCTCTCGGGGCGGACTGTGTGGCCTACTTCCCGCTCCTCACCGACCTCGACGAGGTCTGTGCGATCCTGGCCAGCGGGGCCAACGTGACCACGACCGCATTCCTGTTCCACCCCCGGTTCCTGCCTGATGCCGATCTGGCCAAGCTGGAGGCGGCGTGTGCGCAGGGTGGAACGTCGGTACACGGGACGGGACTTAACCCGGGCAACCTCTCGGGGGTCCTGCCTCTGGCTCTGTCGGGCATGTCCCGCTCTATCGAGAAGATCACCTTGCAAGAGCGGGCGGACTGGTCCTTCTATGAATCCACCAACATCACGTTCGACAACATGCGCTTCGGCCGAGATGTCGGTGATGTCTCCGAGGAGGCAAGCGACTTCCTCCGCTTCAACTCGACGATCTTCCAAGAAGAGGTGGCGCTGTTGGGCGAAGCGTTGGGAGCCGACCTCGACGAAGTGACGGCTGAGGTCGAACTCGTGACGGCCAACGACGACCATGAGATCTTCGGGATCCCGCTTCGGGCAGGGACGGTCTCGGGCCAGCGGTGGCACTGGAGGGGATGGCGCCAGGGTCAGGTGCTGATCGAGATCGAGACCCTGTGGACCGTGGGAGGTGAGTATCCGCCATCTTGGCCGACACCGCAGGACGGATGGACGCTCACGTTGGAAGGTGAACCCTCAATCCGGGCTCACCTGTTAACTCTCATGTCCTACGACAAGCCGCTGCCCTTGGCCGAGCACGTGCGAGCGGCCAGCGTGGCCACGGCCATGCAGGCCATCAATGCGATCCCTGCCTTGTGCGAGGCCCCTGCCGGCGTCCGCACGATGGCCGATCTCCCGCTGATTCGGTCAGGGTTCGGGTTCGGTTTTGCCACTCCGGTGCCCCCGTTCTGATGCAGTCGATCCTGACGAGCCCCAACGTTTGTCTTGAGTCGTTCGACGTCGCGAGGACAGGGAACCGTTGAAAACTGGCCTTGATCCCGAACTCTTCTTGCCT
This sequence comes from uncultured Acidimicrobiaceae bacterium, assembly GCA_903873395.1. Classification (GTDB taxonomy): domain Bacteria; phylum Actinomycetota; class Acidimicrobiia; order Acidimicrobiales; family RAAP-2; genus Bog-756. Next base: position 44,958 of record CAIQOJ010000083.1, on the reverse strand, counting down.
GAGCCGGAGGCTCGATCAATCTGGGCCACGGTGATCTCCGTCGACGACCACGTCGTGGAGCCCGCTCATACCTTCGAGGGGCGTCTGCCCGCCGCACTGGCTAGCCGAGCGCCACGGATCGTCGAGAGTGATGCCGGCCACCAGGTTTGGGAGTTCGAAGACTCCCGCTACTCGCAGGTCGGGATGAATGCAGTGGCTGGCCGGCGGCCTGAGACCGTCCGACTGGAGCCATTTCGCTTCGAGCAGATGCGACCGGGCTGTTACGACGTGGATGCCCGAGTGGCCGACATGGACGTCAACGGGGTGTGGGCATCGGTCAACTTCCCTTCCCAGATCTCCGGGTTCTGTGGTCGGGTCTTCTTCAGCGCCGACGACCCGACCCTTGGTGAGGCCTGCATTCGGGCATGGAACGACTGGCTGTTCGAGGAATGGGCCTCGGTGCACCCTGACCGGATCATCCCGCTGGGTATCGCGAACCTGTCCGATCCTCGATCTGCAGCAGCCGAGATCCGCCGTAACGCAGCTCGGGGATTCAAGGCGGTTGCTTTGCCGGAGCGCCCCCATGCCGTAGGACTGCCAAGTCTCTGGGACCGGGAGCATTGGGACCCCATCCTCGAAGCATGCGTGGAGACCAGCACGGTGGCTTGTCTGCATGTCGGCAGCTCGGGGATGCCACCTATTCCGCCCGGTGCACCTGCGCTGCAGATCGGGGCCACCCTCTTTGGGCAGTTGTCGCTGACCGCCTGCGCCGAATGGCTGTGGTCGGGGCATGCCCTGCGGCTACCTGATCTCACCATCGCCATGAGCGAGGGAGGGATCGGCTGGGTGGCCATGCTCCTCGACCGTCTCGACAACCTGGTCGAACGTTCTGGGTACGGCCTCGGATGGGACATCGATCCTGCTGATGTGCTCGTGCGGAACTTCTGGTTCTGCACGCTCGACGACCCCTCGACGATCGATACCCGCCACCGGATCGGCGTGGGCAACATCATGGTGGAGACCGACTACCCCCACGGTGACGGGACGTGGCCCGACACCCAAGCAGTGCTGCGCTCGTGCTGGGGCCATCTGCCAGATGATGAAGTGCGCGCCATCTGCTCAGGAAATGCTGCGGCTCTGTTCCGCCACCCGCTGCCCACCGACGTGCGCCCGAGGCTGTAGGGGTCGTCGTGTTCACGCCCACACCCGGTCAGTTGATGCCCGAACTCAGCCCTCGCCAGGAGTTGGCCCTCCTCGCCCGGGCACTCTGGCGAGAGGGCTATGACGATCACCTGGCCGGACACATCACGGCCAATCTCGGTGATGGCACATTGCTATGCAATCCCTGGCTGCTCACCTGGGCTGAGGTTCGACCCGAGCACGTGCTTCGGATCACCCTGGAGGGCGATGTGGTCGAGGGGGAGTGGCCGGTGCCACTCGGGATCCCTCTCCACCTGGCTCTCCACCGACTGCGGCCCGACGTCGGGTGGGCCGCCCACAGCCACCCTCGCTTCGGCACCGTCTGGGCCGACCTGGCCGAGGTGCCTCCGATTCACGACCAGTCATCAGCACTCGGAGGCGGCCGCCTCGTTGTGGTTGATGAGTACTCAGGACCGGTCAACGATCCCGAAGCCGCCTCCCGGGCCATGAACGCCATGGGGGATGCCACCGCTGCCCTTTTGGCCGGACACGGCGTGTTCGTGCTCGGAGGCTCGGCTCGCTCGGTCCATCAGCGCGCTGTAGCCCTCGAGCAGCGGTGCCGCACGGCCTGGCACGTGCGGGCTGCAGCCGGCCCCGTGCGAAGTGTCCTGCCCGACGCATTTCTCGAGCGCATGGCCGGTAGTGACGGCGAAGGGTTCATCGGCTTCTTTGAAGCGGCGGTGCGCACCGAGCTCGCCGCCGACCCGACCCTGCTCGACTGAGCCCGAAGCCCGACGGGCAAGTCACCTCAGGTACGCTCCTCGCCGAATCGCACGCACCGCCACTGGTGTCTGCACCTGCCCGAAGGGAAACCATGCCACTCGACGCCGATGCCCGTGCCCTGCTCGACCTCCTGGCTGGCGCCGGGCCCACTGTGGTCGAGAACCTTGATCCGGTGACGTTTCGGGAAGCCTTCGCCGGCACCGCGCTGGCCGGTTCCCATCCTGACGTCCTGCCTACCAAGGAGGACTGCACCATTGCCGGTCCTGGAGGGGACCTGGTTCTCCGGATCTACCGACCCGAGGTCGAAGGTCCGCTACCCACCGTCGTCTTCGCCCATGGAGGCGGATGGGTGATCGGTGATCTCGAAACCCACGATGCCATGTGTGAGCACCTGGCCAGCGACACGCCGGCGGTGGTTGTCGCTGTGGACTACCGCCGAGCGCCTGAAGACAGGTTCCCGGCGGCGGCCGACGACATGTTGGCCGCTGTCACCTGGGCGGCCGAACATGCCGAGGAGTTGGGTGGCGATCGAAACCGGCTGGCCGTCGCTGGCGACAGTGCCGGGGGCAACCTGGCCGCCGTCACGGCAGTGGCTGCTCGTGATGCCGGTGGGCCGGCCATCGCCTTTCAACTGCTGCTCTATCCGGTGTGCGACCTCACCATGGCCCAGCCGTCCTATGTCGAAAATGCTGAAGGATTCATGCTCGAGGCCAAGGTGATGGAGTGGTTCGTCGCTGCCTACTTGGGCGACGAGGATCCGAAGAACCCGGGCGCGTCACCACTCTTCGCTGAAGACCTCAGTGGACTGCCGCCTGCCCTGATCATCACGGCAGAGTTCGATCCGCTGCGCGATGAAGGTGAGGCATTTGCCGCTCGGTTGGCCGATGCCGGGGTCCCCACAGTCCTGTCCCGCTATGACGGGACGATCCACGGGTTCGTGTCCTTGGATGCCATGTTGGCCAGCGGACGGGCTGGCATGGCGGAGGCAGTGGCTTCCCTGCAGGATGCCTTGGCTGGCTGAGCCGCAGCGCAGATGCCTGCCGGTCAGGCCGGGAATCCGATGGCTTTGGTCTCGGTGTAGCTGCGCAGACCGATCAGGCCACCTTCACGGCCGAAACCGCTCTGTTTGAACCCGCCGAAGGGCGAGCCGCCTAGCCCGGTGCCGTTGACCTCGACCTGCCCGGTGCGCATCCTCCGAGCCACGGCGAGGGCCACCTCGTCGTCAGGGCCCCACACTGAGCCCGCCAATCCGTAGGCGGAGTCGTTGGCCAGAGCCACGGCATCGTCGATCTCGTCGTAGGGAACTACGCACAGCACGGGACCGAAGACCTCGGACTGAGCGATCTCGGAGCGAGGATCGACCCCGCTCAATACGGTCGGGGCGAAGAATGAGGTGCCCTCCAGGCCCCGAGGAGCGCTTCCGCCGGCGGCTACCACCGCACCTTCCTGGCGGGCCCGGTCGACCAGGCCGGCCACGCGAGCCGCCTGGTCGGTGCTGATCAGCGGACCCATCTGGGTGGCCGGGTCGAGCGGATCACCCACCACGACCGCCCGGGCCAGGTCGGCCAGGCCAGTGACGGTGGCGTCGAGGAGAGGCCGTGGGACGAGGAGTCGGCTGCGCAAGATGCAGGCTTGGCCGGCGTGGAAGGTGCAACCGTCGTAGAGGAGACGGGGGAGCAGGGCGTCGAGGTCAGTGCCGTCCAAAACCACCGTGGCGGACTTCCCTCCGAGTTCCAGCAAGAGTCGTTTGAGCGTCTCCCCGGCCATGGACATGATCTGGCGTCCAGTTGCCGTGGCTCCCGTGAACGAGACCATGTCCACCCGAGGATCGGTCACGAGGACCTGACTGGCCTCGAGTCCCTCGGTGCTGACGACGTTGAGCACCCCGGGAGGCAGGTCGGTGCACCGGTCGGCCAGGTCCGCCACGGCCAAGCCGACCAGCGGGGCCAACGGTGACGGCTTGAGGACCACCGTGTTGCCAGCGGCCAGGGCTGGAGCCAGTTTCATGAGATTGAGCGTGTGAGGGAAGTTCCACGGGGTAAGCACGGAGACGACACCCACGGGTTCGTGACGGACGAGGACCTTCCCGGTCGCCCCGCCAGCGGCGAGTGCTTCCTCGATGGGAGCCAAGGCCATCTGGGAGCCACCCATGGCCATCATGGCCGGAGCATCGATCTGTTGGCGGTCCTCGTCGGCCGTACATCCCCACTCGACACGGCCTAGGGCAACCAGTTCGTGGCGTGCATCTTCGAGTGCCTGGGCGAGTTGCGAGAGACAGCGCGAGCGGAATGCTGGGTCGGCGCTGGGCCAATCTCCTGTGTCGGCGGCCTTCCGTGCTGCGGCCACTGCTGCACCAACCTGATCTGGCGAGGCATTGGGCACGTCGCTGATCGTCTCGCCGGTAGTGGCGCAGCGGTCCTCGAACCAGCCATGCTCCGGCTCGTGCCAGGCGCCGTCGATGTAGACGCCCCGTACATCGGTCAAGGAACCAGCCGACGTCTTGCGGTCATGGACGAGTGGGCCGGCCATGGGGCCCATCATGGGGCCGGCCAGGGGGCCAGGGGTCGCAGGCGTGGTCATGGTCTTCATCCTGTCCGAAGGTCGCAGAGCCGTGCTCGTGCGAGGTTGACATCGGAGTCCGGTATTGGTGGACTGCCACCGGGTCACGTAGGCAGCGGTCGCTTCTTGCGTGCAGGACCTGGGGGAAGGACGTTAGATGACGGAGACCGGTATGCCGGTAGGGAACAACGGGGGAACTCGACGCCTGCGTATCGCCATCGTCGGCGCAGGTGCGGGTGGCCTCTGCCTGGCCAAAGATCTCTTGGCGGCTGGCATCGACGAGTTTGTGCTCTTGGAGAAGAACGATGGCGTTGGAGGCACGTGGCGCCTCAACCGCTATCCCGGGTGCGAGTGTGACGTGCAGTCGGCGCTCTACTCGTTTTCCTGGGCGCCCAAGCAGGACTGGTCGAAGCCCTATGGGACACAGCCCGAGATCCTCGCCTACCTCGAGGGCATTGCCGAAGACCTGGGAGTACTCGGGCACTGCCGGTTCAACACCGAGGTGACGTCGGCCGTCTGGGACGAGGATGCGGCACGGTGGCACCTGGAGACCTCAGCGGGCGACGCGGTGGATGCCGAGGTGGTGGTTGGTGCCGTCGGGATGTTCCGTGAGCCGTCACGTCCCGATATCGAGGGCCTCGATCTGTTCGCCAGGAACCTCGTGCACTCAGCACGATGGGACGATGACGCCGACGCCGTTGCCGGCAAGCGGGTGGCCGTCGTCGGAAGCGCAGCTAGTGCGATTCAATTGGTACCTGAGGTGGCCAACGTGGCTGAGCAGCTCTACATGTTCCAGCGCACGGCCAACTGGGTGCTCCCCAAGATTGACGAGCCCTACAGCGAGGCTGAGTTGGCGCACTTCCGAGAGCACCCGGAGATCCAGCTGACCTTCCGCAATCAGATCTATGCCCATATGGACATCGGCATGACATTCAGCGACCCAGGCCCCCTGGCTGAGCGGGAGGTCATCGGCCTGGCCGCCATGGAGGTAGTGGAGGATCCTGACGTGCGGGCCAAACTCGTGCCCGACCATCCCTTCGGATGCAAGCGTCCACTCTTCTCCAACAACTTCTACCCGACGTTCAATCGCACGAACGTTGAGTTGGTCACCGAGCCAATCACCCGAGTGAGCGCCCAAGGCGTGATCACCGCCGACGGGACCGTGCGTTCGGTGGACACCATCGTGTTGGCCACCGGCTTTACGACCACCCGCTACCTCTCGTCCATCCCGGTGACCGGTCGGGACGGTCGCCAACTCGACGCGGCCTGGGCTGAGGGAGCCCAGGCCTATGTGGGAATGACCACAGCGGGCTTCCCGAACCTGTTCTTCCTCTATGGGCCGAACACCAACAACGGATCGATCCTCACCATGCTTGAGGCCCAGAGCGCTCACGTGGTCGCCCAGGTCCAGCGTCTGGTCGATGAGCAGTTGGCATGGGTGGACGTACGTCCTGAGGCCATGGCTGCTTACAACGACGAGGTCCAGGCGGCCATTGCCGCCATCCCGGTGTGGCAGTTTGACTGCAACGGCTACTACCGGTCGTCCACCGGGCGCATCGTCACCCAGTGGCCGTTCTCGATGTCCGAGTTCGCCCGGCGCGCTGGCACCATCGATCCGACGGCCTTCGAGAGCGCACCGCTGTAGCGCTGACCGCCCGCACCACCCTTCGTCGCCCCGTCCCTCCCAGGAGCTCCACCATGACTGCTGTCGCATCCACTTCTGGCGCCGATGACGGCGGTTCGGCTGATGCCACCGACCTTGACCAGCGGCTGGCCGCGTTGATCGGTCAGCCGGTGGGGGGCCGTGGAGTCTCTACCGGTCCCGATGCCGTCAATGTGCCCATGATCCGCCACTGGGCTGCAGCCTTCGAAGACGCCAACCCCGCCTATGTGGATCCCGAGATCGCCGCTGGCTCCCGATGGGGCGGCATCGTGGCACCACCCCTGATGCTCCAGACGTGGACGATGCCCACCCCAACGATCACCGGGATGGCTGAGCGGGGCGGCGTGCCCACGGTGACCGAGGGCACCTCAGGTCTGGCTGTTCTGGACGAGGCGGGCTACACGGCCACGCTGGCCACCAACTCCGAGTTCGAGATCACCCGGTATCTGCGTCCGGGCGATGAGGTGACCGCCTCGACGGTCTTTGAGGCAATCAGCCAGGAGAAGACCACTCGGATGGGAAGAGGGCGCTTTGTCACCTGGGTGACGACCTACACCGACGCCCACGGCGACGTGGTCGGCCGCCAGCGCTTCACCATCTTGAAGTTCGATCCTTCCAGTGCAGCCTCATGACACCGCAACCCGCCCTGTCGATCACGCTCGATCTCCAGGTCACCTCGAGGGAGTCACGTTGACCTCAGGCCATTCGTCGCCGACCAGTCCGGATCCGACCAGCATTGCCGTCGGCCAGGCGATCCCCTCGCTCGTGGTGGAGATGACCGCCACCCGGATCGTGGCCGGTGCGATAGCCAGCCGTGACTTCATGCCTGTCCACCACGACAAGGCGTTCGCCGAGATGCAGGGTGCCCCGGACATCTTTCCCAACATCTTGTCGGACACCGCCTATTGCAGTCGGTTCCTCACGGACTGGGCCGGCCCCGATGCCATGGTGTCCCGGCTCAACATCCGCCTGGGTGTGCCGGTCTTCCCAGGACATACCCTCACCTTCACCGGTTCGGTAACCGCGGTTACCCAGGAGGGGCATGAGGTCGTGGTCGACATCGGTTTTGTGGCCAAGGGTGACATCGGTGACCACGTGACCGGCACCGCCACCGTGCGGTTGCCTGGCGACATCACTGCCACCTGACCTGCGTCACACGACCTGCGTCACACGACCTGCGTCACACGACCAGGACAGCCTCAGCTCTGACGAGACTGGCTAGAGCGGGGTCAGCGGCGATCGAGGCGGCTGGCCAAAACGCCGACACCTGGTCCGCTCAGTTCCTCGATCATCGAGGTGCGACCGGTCAGGACACTGCACAGGGCGAGAGCTGGGCCGGAGACAACTCGATCACCACTGCCGAAGGTCTGGTCGAGGTCGGTGGCTCGCAACGTGAGCCCCTCTGCTCGACCACGGGGCACGAAGCCTCGAGCCCGACCGGCGCTCAGCCAGCCGAGGGCCGTGATCAGGGCCTCGTGATCGGGTTCCACCATTCTTCCCAGCGGATAGAGCATGTCGTTTCCATGCACCAATACATCGCTCAACGGTGCCTCTGGGCCCGAACCTGGCGGCGTGAAGCGATGAGAGGCATGGTCCCGGAGTCCAGCCACGCACTGGCCAGGATCGAGTCGTTCCGCCAGCGTGCACGACAGGCGGTGCATGCCGCGGTCCAACCCACCGGATCGGAGTACGGCCGTGATCAGGGCTGGGGTGGACACGGACCACGGGATGTTGAGGTGCGCCGCCACCACATGGACCGTCCATCCTGCGCAGAGTGATGGGTGACTCCAATCCTCGGGCGCCAGCCGATCGAGTTCGTCGGCCAAGGCCAGACGACTTCGGGCGATCAGATCGAAGGTATCCACGCCTGCCGGTCTAGCAGCGGACTCCCAACGTCAGATGGCGGGTGCTACGGTCGGGAAAGCATCACGCAGTACTGCAGTAGCACTGCCTTTCGGGGAAGCCGGTCAGAAGCCGGCGCTGGTCCGCAACCGTGGGCGGTGGTCGATACGTCGCCACCGCGAGTCGGGATACCGGAGCGCAGTGGTGGAGTCCATGCCCGTCGAGACACGCGGGAGGGGCTCGGGGCATCGGGGAACGCGTGGTTCCCTTAGGCGCTGAGGCTCTTCCGGGAAGGAACCCTCATGATGTCGAACCGCTTCCCTTCAGCCCCCACGTCAGTTGTCCGTGATGGGTCGTTCCGCACGCCGTCCCGCCCCACTGCGTCGACAACGACACCTCGTGCGTCGGTGGCATCGTGGAAGGCGGCTGTCGTCGCCATGGTGGCAGCACTTGGTTCACTTGCGCTCGTGCCGGTGCTGGCCGCATCACCGGCCGATGCGGCAGCTGCCCCAGCGCTTTCATTGCCCCAGGTCGCTGCCGCCCAGGCGGGGGCTTCGTGGCTCGATGGCCGCCTCACTCCAGCGGGCTACGTGCCATCATCGACCTCACCAGGTCAGGTCGACTTCGATGCCACGGCCAATGTGGTCTTCGCCCTTGCCTCGGCTGGCGGATATCGCACTGATGCCCTTGGTGCCTTGGCCTATCTGCAGGGCCACGTGGGTGACTATGTGACTGCGTCGGGCTCGGACGGTCCGGGACAGTTGGCGCTGCTCATCCTTGATGCCGAGGCTCTCGGATCGAACCCCCGGTCCTTCGGAGGAACCGATCTGGTGGCCCGTCTGCTGGCCACTCAACAGACAACGGGTTCTGACACCGGGCTCTTCGGTTCTCAGGATCCGACCTACGACGGCACCTTCCGCCAGGGTCTGGCCTTGGCTGGGCTGGCAGCGGCCGGGGTGACCACTGGGTCCAGCATCGCAGCGGCGGCATCGTGGCTCAGTGCTCAACAGTGCTCCAATGGCGGATGGACGAGCTACGTGAGCTCGACGAACCCATGCAACGGAAGTCCGGCGAACTACCAGGGACCCGACACCAACTCGAGCGCATTGGCCATCCAGGGCCTTGCGGCCCAGAACGCTCTTAGCGCTGGTGCGGCTGCGTCGGCTGCCCACTTCTTGGCCAAGGCCCAAGACAAAGACGGCGGCTGGGGTTATGAGCCAACTGCGGCTCATGCTCCGGGATTCACCGACCCTGATTCGACTGCACTGGTGCTCCAGGCACTGCTGGCCCTACACGTATCGCCGTCGGCTGGCTCGATCGGTCGGAAAGGCGGCGGCCCGGTGGCGTCGCTCCTCAGCAACCAGATCGGATCGGGGGCTGGTGCCGGAGCGCTCTCGTTCCCCGGTCTGGTGGGCGCCAATCAGTTGGCCACGTATCAAGCCGTGCCAGCCCTGGCCGGCGTGACCGTCGCCTACGATCTGGCCCCGGTCGGCATCACCAAGGTGACGCCCAGGCGAGGACCGTTGGCCGGCGGCACGGTGGTGACCATCAAGGGGTCGTCGCTCTACCCAGCCACCTCAGTGCATTTCGGGGCTATGCCGGCACTCTCGGTCACCTCGGTGTCCGATACCGAGGTTCAGGCGGTGTCTCCAGCCGGGAGCGGCATGGTCGATGTCACCGTGACCACTCCGGCGGGAACAAGTGGGGTGACGACGGCCGATCGCTTTACCTATCGCGGCTAGGTGCTCCGCTGTGAGCACAAATGCCCGGTGCACTGGGCGTGAACATGACGGTAGGGTTCACCCGATTACGATGATGGCTGGGCGGTAGTTCACGTGAGGCGCATGGCGAGTGTGCTGGGAAGTCCGAACGCACTGATGATCGCAAACATGCAGCTAGAAGAAGTGAAAGTATGAGCGCCCCCGACGAGGGCGCACCTACGACTGCGCCTCCGCTGGCGCCGAACCCTCTAACGGCAACCCAACCGACCCGTCGCACTCGCGCCGAGTTGCGCTCGCTGCTGATCGAAACGGGAACAACCATCCTTCTCGAAGAGGGTCTGGGGACGGGTGCCGAACACCTCACGTTCAAGCGGGTGTTCGAACGCGTAGCCTCCACATCGGGTATTCGGATCACTAACGCGTCGGTCATCGGCAGGGTGTGGCAGAACCAGGCGGAGTTCCAAAGCGCAGTACTGGCCTCGGTGGCCTCTGACGACATGACCTTGCTAGCCGTCGAGGTCGCTGACGTCACCCAGCAGGTCCTCGCCGAAGCCGATCGGTCCACGCTGGAAGGTAGGCGCCGAGCCCTGAGCGAGCTCGCACGGCTGACCGCGGAAGCCAATCTCGATGCCGTCTCCGGTTCGGGTTCGTGGGCCGCCGTGGTCGGTGTGTGGGCACTGTCATCATCGGCGCCGAGTGGCGGTGCGAGCGACGAGATTCACGAGGCCCTGCAGCGGAGCTACTCGGTCGTGGAGGCACGCAATGCGGTCTTCGCCGAACAACTCCAAGAAGCGTTCGGACTGCATCTTCGGCCTGGGCTTGCGCTCCAACACTTCACTGCCTCCGTGAGCGCCCTGATCAAGGGATGCGCCCTTCGGGACCGAGCCGACCCCCGAAGCCTTCACGGCATCGTCCGGGCCACCGGACCCGATGGGGGAGATCAGGAGTGGACGATCCTTGGGATCGGCATCGAAGCACTCATCGAGCAGTTCTTCGAACTCGACACGGAGTGGACGCCGTCCGACTGATCGGCCTCGACGTGGTGGTGTCCGCAACACCCCCATCCCCTCCAGGTGCCCCTGTAGTCTGAAGGCCCGGCCGGCGCCCTTCAATTCCGGAGCACTACGACCATCCTCTCCTTCATTCCGTGATGACCCACGCTCTCGAACGCCGCTGCGGCGAGGTTGCCCGATGCGTGTGACCGCGGCCGAGGTATCCCGACTTGTCGATGGTGACCTGGTAGGTCCAGACAGCGAGGTCGATGGTGCCTCGGTGGATTCGCGCAGCATCGCTCCAGGTCAACTGTTCGTCCCTGTCGTCGCCGAACGAGACGGACACAACTTCGTGGGACAAGCGTTGGAACGTGGAGCGACGGCCTACCTGAGTTCGAAGGCTCCCGTTGGGGGCACGGCCATCATGGTGGAGGACACGTCTCTCGCCTTTCTGACTCTGGCTGGAGGAGTGCGGGACAGACTGCCAGAGCACGTGGTGGCCATCACCGGGTCTGTTGGAAAAACGACGGTCAAGGATCTAGCGGCGGCAGCACTGGGTTCGAGACTCCGCACCCACGCCACTCGGGCATCGTTCAATAATGAACTCGGCGTCCCGCTGACCATCTTGGCGACCCCGGCCGACGCCGAAGCGGTGGTGGTGGAGATGGGTGCCCGACACCCTGGAGACATCGCCCTCCTGGCCGACCTCGTGTGTCCTTCTATCGGTGTGATCACCTCGATTGGACAGGCACACCTCGAGCATCTGGGCGGCCAGACGGGTGTGCTCGCCGAGAAGGGTTCGCTCATCGTTGACCTGCCCGCGGAGGGCTACGCCATCTTGAACGATGTGGACTGTGGTGATGCCGTGCGGTCTCGAACAGAGGCCAGCGTGCTTACCTTCGGCACGGCTACCGGCGATGTCCGGGCGACGTTGCTGGGCCGTGACGAGGAGCTCCGGCCATCGGTTCGCTTCGATACGCCCTGGGGGACCGTTTCTGCTCGTCTGTCAGTCCGGGGTGACCACCAACTACCCAATGCTGCAGCTGCGCTGGCTGTCGCCGTGTGTGCTGGCGTCCCATTGGAGGCGGCGGCTGACGGCCTCGCTGGCGCCGTGGGTTCGGCCGGCCGGTCTCAGGTTCACCAGGCCGCATCCGGGCTCGTGGTCATCGACGATGCGTACAACGCCAACCCGACATCCATGCAGGCCGCCCTTGCGGCTCTGGCTTCGATGGACGTCGACCGCCGCGTGGCTGTCTTGGGTGAGATGGCCGAACTGGGCGAGGGGAGTGACGAGGCGCATCGATCCATGGCCGACTTGGCGGCCTCGCTCGGGATCGAGGTGGTCGCAGTCAGGACCGCCGCCTACGGTGTCGAACCAGTGAGCGAGGACCAGGTGATCGAACTGCTGGCCGAATCAGGCCGGGGGACGGGCGTGCTCGTCAAGGCCAGTCGATCCGTGGGTCTGGAGCATCTCGTCTCACGCTTGACAGGCACCGAGCACGACCAGGGAGCACAGGGATGAAGGTACTGCTGTTCTTCGGCGGTCCGAGCGAGGAGCGTGATGTCAGCGCCGGCTCGATCAAGCCATGGGTGACCTATCTCCAGGCCGACCCGGCAAGCGAAGTCTCGGTCATCTTCATCGATCGCGACCTGCAGCCCTACCTGCTCCCACCGCTGTACTACTACGCCAACACGTGCGCCGACTTCGAGTCGCAGCTACGCGATGACGACGGTGCCCTGACGTGGGACGAGGTGGCCGATCTGGCTCGTGCTCACGACGTGGCGGTGCCCATCGTGCACGGAACATTCGGTGAGGACGGCGTGCTGCAGCAGCGCTTCGAGGCATGGGGCGTCCCTTATGTCTTTTCCACCCCTGACGCCCTGGCCCGCACGCTCGACAAAGAGGTGTGTTACGACACGCTGGCCCGGTCGGGCTTCGCCGTTCCCGGCTACCTGCGTATCGAGCGGAGTGCCTGGGAGGGCGATCCGACCGCAGCAGTGGTGGCGGCACTGGCCCTCGACGGTCGCTTGGGCCCGGTGGCACCGGGCGACAAGGTGGCAGTGAAGCCCGTGGCCGGGGGCTCCTCGTTCGGGGTGTCCGTCGTGCCGCTGGAGCCAGCAGCGATCGCTGCAGCCATCGATTCGGCCATGGCTGGCGGTGCGACGGCGGCGCTGGTGGAGGAGTTCGTACCCGGGATCGAGTTTTCGGTGGTGGTACTCGACGGTCCCGGTGGTTTGCCCTGCGCTTTGGCGCCGACAGAAGTCGACAAGCCTCACGGCCGCCTGGTGTATGGAACCGAAGAGAAGTACCTTCACGGTTCGGGTGTGCTCCATCACACGCCCATGAGGATCGACGACGCAACGCTCCATGAGATTCGCCGCCGCGCCACGGAGGCCTATGGCGCGTTAGGTCTGCGCCACATGGCTCGGATCGACGGCTTCCTCACGCCGGAGGGCGTCGTCGTGGTGACCGACATCAACGGTATCGGTGGCATGGGGTTCTCCAGCTTCGTGTTCCAACAGGCAGCGATGATCGGTCTCGATCACCGGGGACTGATCTTCGGGTTGCTGGCGGCGGCCACAGGTAGCGACGGCGTAGTGGGGGCGACAGATGCTCAAGGCCCGTCTTCCGGTCGACGCATTCACGTGATCCTGGGTGGCACGACCAGTGAGCGCCAGGTCAGCCGTCAGAGCGGATGCTTCGTCGGCCTTTCTCTGCTGGCTTCGGGGTACGACGTGCGCTTCACCCTGATGGATCTGCGCAGCAGGTATACCGAGATCGGGCTCTTCTACGTCCTCCACCACGACGTCGAAGAGATCCAGGCACTGGTGGACGACCCACAGCGCCGGGCAGCCGTGGAGCGGGTGGGAGCACAGGTGCGAGTCGAATTCGGCCTGAGCGAGAAAGTCCAGCCGACCACGCTGGCCGCCGGGCATCCCCAGGCACTGGCAGAATCGGTGGCCCAAGCCGACATGGTGTTCCTCGCCCTGCACGGCGGTCCCGGCGAAGACGGCCGGCTCCAACTTGCGCTGGATCACCTTGGCGTCCCCTACAACGGCTCGGGACCTCGTACATCGCAGGTGGCCAGCGACAAAGCGGTGACGGCTGAAGTAGCCGTTGCCCTCGGCATCGATGGTGTCGGTGCGCCTACCCAGCGAGTGGTCAGCCTCTTCGAGCTCGGGGGATGGGCTGGCGAGGCAGAGGACACTGCAGGCGCCGAACGGATCTTTGCGGCACTGTGCGGCGAACTCGGTGCGTCTCGATTGGTGTGCAAGCCAGCGACTGACGGCTGTTCCACGGGGGTCAAGATCCTCAAAGAACCGGCCACGATGGCTCGCTTCTTCAGCGCCGTCGTGCGCGAGGATCCCGAGTTCGCCTCTGACGAGGTGCGGACCGACCTGGGGGATCGTGCTGCGGCCATCGCCATGCCGGTTCCGCCACCAACGAGATGGCTTCTGGAGCGGGCCTTTGTCGAGGACGAGCCAGTGGCGCTTCCTCGGGGCGACCTGAACCTTGAGACGCTGCGCCCGTGGTTCGAGGCCAAGCGCTACGTCGAACTCACCGCTGCGGTGCTCGACCGACCTGGGCGGGGGCTGGTCGCAGCCGTCCCCAGTGTGGCCGTGGCAGCCGATGAACTCACCCTGCAGCAAAAGTTCCAGCAGGGCGTGGGTACCAATCTGGCGCTCGATCTCTTCATCGGTGCCGCTCGAGCCGAGTCGGTGCGTGCCCGGGTGGAGGCAATTGCTCAGGGCTTTGCCATCGAGGGCTATGCCCGGCTCGACCTGTTCTGGGACCAGGTGGATGACATCGTCCACCTGCTGGAGATCAACACCTTGTGCGGTCTGACCGAGGCCACGGTCTTCTACTCCCAGTGGCTTGCTGATGCCGATCCGTTGCCCCCATGGGCCGCTCTCGACCGGATCGTCGAGGCCGCCGTCGAGCGGTCTGCCCGCCGATGATCCACCTGTCCGATCTCCAGGCATCCTCCCCGCAGCTCGAGGTTCGCGGCGCATCGGAAGGGGAGTGGTGGCCGCGATTCTGCTTCGACTCCCGATTGATCGAGCCCGGCGACCTCTTCGTCGCCGTGCGGACGGCCCGCGGTGATGGCCACGATCACGTTGCTCAGGCCTTTGCTGCAGGGGCTCGGGCAGCCTTGGTGTCCGTCCCACACTCGGTGCCTTCCGATCGGTGCGCGTTGGTGGTTGAGGACACGGTGGCGGCTATGGAGCGCTATGGCGCTTGGGTAGTGCGGGCCTGGGGTCCTCGCGTGGTGGCGGTGACGGGCACCGTGGGTAAGACCGGAACCAAAGAACTGATCGCTGATGTGCTGGCCACCCGGTTCACCGTCTTTCGGACTCCGGGGAACTACAGCGGCCGGTTTGGTCTGGCCGTGGCCCTCGGTGGCCTGCGACCTGAACATCAGATCGCCGTGGTGGAGATGGCCACCGGTCATTTCGGTGAGATCGCCGCCATGTGCGACCTCGCTCCGCCCGAAGTCGGCGTGGTTACGGCCATCGATGCCGCTCACCTCGTGGCCCTCGGTGATGTCGAAGGCGTGGCCCGTGAAAAGGGCGTGTTGGTTGAGCGCCTGCCGGAGAACGGACTTGCGGTATTGGCCGCCGACGATCCACGGGTGGCGGATTTGGCCGAACGTACAGCCGCACAGGTGGTCACCGTTGGTGCGGGACCTGAGCAGGAGGTGACCGTCCACGCCGTCGAGGTGACGCCATCGGGCACCACCTTGGAGATCTCGGCAGGCACGTGGCACGACCGCATCCACACGCCACTGCTGGGTGCCCAGGTCGCAACGTCGGTGATGGCCGCCCTGGCGGTGGGGAGGCGCTTTGGCGTCGAGCCCGAAACGGCAGCAACCGCTCTGGCCTCGTCGCGGCCGGTAGCCGGGCGTCTGCATCCGCTGGCTGGTCTGGACGGGAGTCTGCTGCTTGACGACTCCTACAATGCCGCCCCCCGGTCGGTGCTGGCCGGCCTCGAGGTCCTGGCCGCCATCGGCGGCACCCCGGCCATCGTTGTGCATGGCGAGATGGCCGAGCTGGGGGGCGACAGCGAACGCTGGCACCGCGTGATCGGCCAACGGGCGGGCGAAGTGGCCGACGTCCTGATCACTCAGGGACGGGCTGCAGCATGGATCGCCGAAGCGGCCATGGCGGCCGGTCTGGCCCCTGAGCGCGTGTCCATCACCTTCACGCCCGAAGATGCCGCTGACGCCGCTCGAGCCCATCTCGGACCAGGCGCGACTGCCTTGATCAAGGGGAGTGCCTCGTCACGCATGGAGCGGGTGGTGGCATTGTTGCTCGATCCCAGCGTCGATCCGGCGGAAGTGCTGGTGCGCCAAGACCGGGCTTGGCAGTCAATCGGCGTCGTCTCGACAGAGCGGCCCACCTGGTTGGAGATCGACCTCGGTGCGGTCGCTCACAATGTCCGCCATCTGACCACCCGCGCCCTCGGGGCCGATGTCATGGTCGTCCTGAAAGCCGATGCCTATGGACACGGAGCCGTCCAGGTGGCTCACACTGCGCTGCGCCACGGGGCCACATGGCTCGGTGTGGCGTGTGTGCCGGAAGCTCGGGTTCTCCGTGACGCCGGTATTCGCGCGCCGATCCTGGTGTTGGGCCATACCCCGGCCTGGCAGGCTCGTGAGGCACTGTCGCTCGATCTCACCTTGGCGGTGTTCGACCGAGAGACGGCGCGGGCCTATGGCTCAGCAGCGCAAGCCCTCGATCGCACCGCTCAACTCCACGTCAAGGTGGACACAGGCATGCACCGCCTGGGCGTGCCTGCAGAGGACGCTGCCGGGTTCCTCAGGGAGGTGGCCAACATCGACGGTGTTGCCGTCTCGGGACTGTTCACCCACTTTGCCTGTGCCGACGACCCATCGGCCCAAGGCGTGGCGGCCACGGATGCCCAACTCTCGGCATTCCGGGCTGTGGTGGCCGACCTCGAATCCACCGGTGATCGGCCGCGGACGGTGCATGCAGCCAACAGCGCAGGGCTGCTCATGCGGAGCGATGCCACCTTTGATCTCGTGCGACCAGGCATCGCCGTCTACGGGCTGGCACCTGGTCCCGACGTGCCTGCAGACAACCTGCTGCCCGCTCTTTCCTGGCGGTCGCAAGTCGCCCAGGTCCATGACCTTGGCCCGGGTGAGGGTGTCGGGTACGGCCACATGTGGCGAACCGCACGACCGAGCCGGGTGGCGACGGTGCCTGTCGGCTACGCCGACGGCCTGCGGCGAGCGCCAGCCACCTGGCACCATGTGCTTGTGCGCGGACAGCGAGCACCGCTGGCAGGCCGGGTATCGATGGATCAGATCTCGATCGACGTGACGGACATCCCCGGGGTGCGTCGAGGCGACGAGGTGGTGCTCATCGGGAGCCAAGGGGATGAGGCCGTGCCGGCTGATGTGGTCGCCAGTTGGCTCGGAACGTCGGCGTATGAGGTCGTCTCGGAGATCCTGTCCCGAGTTCCCCGCGTCTCCTGAGTCCTCCACTCAGGCTTGAGTCGAGTGGGATGACCACGTTGCGTGACGTCGTCAGCACTTTGGAGGCGTTGCAACCGTCCTGCAACCGATGTGCCACCAACGGCCGGTAACGCCCAGTCATCATTGCTCTCACTGCACGCAGTCGGACGTGGAACGAGGAACATGATGGTCTTCCGAAAAGGCAAGAAGCGGGTTATCTGGTGGGAACAGGGGCAGGCTGCCTCAAGCGCGGCCGAGTCTCGCCAGCGAGGGGTCAGCGGCGGAGGGCATGCGGCAAGCAGCAGGCCTACCCCGTACTACGGACCTGTCGCCCTCTCGTCCGGTGATGCGGATTCCGCATTCGGGAACGACGACCTGATCGCTAGCTGATCTCAAGCAGAACCAACGAGTTGTGCCGGGCAGCACGTCCTTCAGTTGGCGATGACTGAAGTGAAGGCCAGCTGACGGGCGATGGAAGTTGTCATGCGGTCGTGAGCGCCGTGTTGCCCCTAATCTTCGGGAATGATTCCAGCACCGCTCCCGCTGATGGTTTCGGCCGATGAGGGGACCAGAGAGGCTCAATCTCGGTGAGTTGGGTCAGGCTGGCCACAGGGCGTTCTCGACGGGAGTGGACCGTCCGTTGGATGGCCAACTACATCTACGGCACCATCGCCACCCTGGTGGCCATTGCCGGGCTCACCTTCGAACTTCATCCAGGGGCCCTGACCACGGCTTGCGTCGTGGTCATCGGGGCGACCGCTATCTGGTTGGCCCATGCACTTTCCGACCTGGTGGCGACACGGGCAGAAGGAAAGGCGCAAACATCCCTGGCTGACGTCGCCAGAGAGCTTGGTCATTCGTGGTCGATCGTGTCGGCTGCCCTGCCAGCCACGGCGATTTTCTTCCTGGCCGGCCTCGGCGCATGGACCATGCAGACGGCATTCTGGTTGGCCGACATCGTCGGCGTTCTGGCGTTGGCCATCGTCGGTGTGGCGACGGCCGGTGGCTCGGATCAGCCGTTGTCTCGGCGCATCATCTATGTCGTTGGCCTGGTTGTCGTCGGAGTCACCATCGTGCTCCTCGAAACAGGGGTCCACTTGCTCTGACCGGGCGTCAGACCGGATGGAGTTTGGCCGCCGGGCAGACGTGGAAGCCACAAGATAAGATGGCAACTGAAGTAGGTCGGGCAAGCAGCCCGGCAAGATGCGGGGCAACGTGTGGGACAACCGCTCGAGCCACCGAAGGCGCAGGAAGACGAGGATGGCCGTGCTGACGAGGATCCAGAAGATGGTGGCGTGCAGTGGAGTTGCTGTCGCTTCTTTGGTTGTTGTTCCCGCAGTGGCTCAGGCTGCCCCCTCGTCGGCTCCCGCCACGGACTGCTACACCTCCTGCACGCCTCCCACGGTGACCGGCAACACCGTTCCGTTGAATCAGGATCCGAGTGACCCGGGAGCGAACGGGACGGTTGCCGGTTCGACCGCTGCCCTCACGTCGACGACCAATGGTTCGTCGTCCCTGCCCTTCACCGGTGCGGATATCGGCGAGTTGGCGGCAGTTGGCTTGGGCGCCGTTGCCGTTGGTGGCCTCCTGACGCGCCGCCGCCGTCGGTCAGCCTGACCCAGACGACTCGGCTGCCCGTGCGGGCGGCCCATAGTTGCTGGACTGACCGAAAGCCGGCGCTTCCCAGAGAATGTCCAATCTGGACGTCGAGTCGTGCTGTTCAGTCGTGCTGTTCAGTCGTGCTCCCCAGTTTCGTTGCTCAGTCTGGCTGCCTAGCCTGACCACTCAGCCAACGTTGCCCGGTTCTGACCTTTAGAAGCTGGCGGGCAGTAACGGGGCAAGTGCCTGAAAGAAGCCGAGCACAACGGCCAGCCACGCAGCTAGGCCGATGATCACCACTGCGACACGACGAGCGCCGCGGACGCGCAATGCCAACCACCACACGATGGTGATCAGCACCGCCACGGCTGCCCCCCAGGCGATGGCACCACCCACCGATCCTTCAGCCGGTGTCGCCGCCGAAAGCTCCGCCGAGTTGGAGCGGGGGAGCACCGGTGCGGCGGGGCTGTTGGGAGGGGCCGAGCCCGAGAGCACGCTGGCCACCAGATGTGCGTGGACGATCAGGCGGGTCCTGGCGCTGTAGCGGGGGTTGCAGGTGGTCAACGTGAGGGTGGGCGTGGGTGTCGGGCCCACGACGGCCACGTCGGTCGGAGAGACGACCTCGGACGAGCTCACCGCATAGAGGAAGAGCCCCTGCGTGGTTGCCACGGTGATGCGGTCGCCCGCCACCAGGCGGTCGAGATCACCGAAGGGATGGAGATAGGTGGTCCGATGGCCGGCGATGGCCGAGTTGCCGGCCTCCCCGGGCAGCGGCGTGTTCGGATAGTGACCGGGTCCCGCTCGAAGTTGCTCGGTCCCGGTTCCCTCGACGACCACCATCGAGAGCCCGATGTTGGGAATCATCAGCTCGGCCACAGGTGCGCCCGTTGCTGGTGGCGTCGTTGGAGGGGCAACCACGGGAGGGGCCAGACCCGGCCGCAGAGGTCCAGGAGAACGGACCGCCGGAGCCTGGGAGGCCAGTTCGGATCGCAGGTGGTCTTGGGTTTGCGCCGTGGACAGACCGGTTCCCCAGAGCAGGTAGGGGATGAACAAGAGGACCAGCACGCCTGCGACCAGGACGATCCGCCCGATTGTCACCCGCAAGGTCGTCAACGACACGGGGGCAGCGTATCGGGGTACGCACCGATTGCTGAGGCGACCCAGTCCCACGTCTTTTGACCGATACGCTTCACCGTCGTCAGTATCGATGCACCGAGCCCCACGTGACGTCACGGTGGTCTCGCTGCCAGAACCACCGGACGGCAGTTGAGCGAGCCAGTGCAACGGGGGAAACACGGCGACCGCCAACGTGCACGTTGGCGCACCAGGTGGTGGGTCGTGCTCGGACTTGGCCTCGCCGTGGTGGTGTGGGCTGGCGTGTCGGCCGGGCGGGTGTGGTCTGCCTATGGCCACGACCGTCAGGGCTTGGCTGCTCTCGATGCAGTCCGCTCGCAGACGGATCCGACCACGCTGACCACCCGGTCCACGTCCCAGGCCCTCCATGCTGCCGGGGCCGAGTTCGCAGCAGCCCAGAGCGATCTCTCGGGGCCCCTCATGGCCCCACTCAACATCCTTCCCGTCCTGGGTCGACAACTTCGCTCGGCCCGCTCGCTCTCGGCTGCCGCCAACCAGGTCTCCACCATCGGTGCGTCATTCCTGACTGACGTCCACGACGTGCTGGACCAACCCCATGGGGCCGGACCTGCCCGAGTTACCTCGCTACGCCACCTGAGCGCCTTGGCCTCAGCGACCGTGCATCAGCTGAATGGGATCGATGCCGGGCCCCAGGTGGCCTTGGTGGCTCCACTGGCCAGCAGGCGGGATGCATTCGAACGTGAGCTGACCCAGGCGACGGACCGCCTCACCCGGGCTGGCGATGTCTCGAGCGTGGTGGCGGGCATCCTCCAGGGGCCGAGTACGTACCTGGTCCTGGCGGCCAACAATGCGGAGATGCGAGCTGGTTCAGGTTCCTACCTCGACGTAGGTGTGGCCACCGCCAACGCCGGCACGGTGCACCTGGAGGATCTCGGACCATCTGGACAACGACCGGTGCCACTCGGACTGGTGACTCCGACGGGTGATCTGGCGCGCAACTGGGGATGGATCCAGCCCGGGGTCGATTGGCGCAATCTCGGCGTGACACCCGAGTTCGATGTGACGGCACCGCTGGCGGCGCGCATGTGGGAGGCCTCGACGGGTCAACACATCGACGGCGTCCTGGCCCTCGATGTGGTGGGACTCCGTCAGATCCTCGAAGCCACCGGACCCGTCGAGGTCAATGGGAAGCTCGTCGGGGCGGACAACGTGGAGGCCACCTTGCTCCATGACCAGTATGCCGGGCTAACCAACACCGCAACCGCCGATGCAGGACGCCAGGATGCCCTTGGCACATTGGCGTCGTCCGTGGTGCGCAAGCTGCAAGGCCAGTCAACGGATCTGCGCTCGTTGGGCCAGGCCATGGCCGGTGCCGTGGCCGGCCGCCACCTCCTGGTCTGGACGGCCAGCCCGAATGGACAGAAGGTCTGGCGGTCAGTCGGAGCCAGCGGTCATCTCACCACATCGTCGGTGGCCGTCACGCTGATCAACCGAGGGGCCAACAAACTGGACCAATACGTCACCACCGATGTCCATGTGGCCCTGTCCCCATCAGTGCGCGGCACGGACGTCACCCTCACGACGAACCTGGGGAACACCACGCCGACCGGGCAGTCAGAGTATGTAGCTGGCCCCTATCCCGGGCTCGGGCTCACCTATGGGGACTGGAGTGGACTTATCGCTGTGAACTTGCCGGCCGCAGCAACTCGACGTTCCCTCGGCGGAACAGGTCCGCTGGCCATCGAAGGAGCCGAAGGCCCGACGTGGCTGCTGGCCGCCCCATTGCTCCTCCATCAAGGTGCCTCAGCAACGCTGGTGACCCGGTTCCACCTTCCGGGCCGTCACGGCTCGATGACGGTGGTCCCGTCGGCCCGAGTTCCTGGCGAACAGTGGCACGTGGGCAAGTTGACGTTCAGCGACGATGGGCCGCACGTCATCACGTGGTGACAACCACCATCACGTGGTGACAACCACCATCCATTGGTGACGACAGCCGCGGTGGTCGGAGCGGGCGTGGACGGTCAGCCCCGCCAGATGCCCGTAACCACCGCACCAGCGGGCACATCGGCCACGACGACGGCGTTGGCCCCGACCCAAGCTCCGTCACCGATAGAGATGGGGCCGAGCACCTTGGCGCCGGCTCCGATCCGCACGCCATCGCCCAGTCGGGGCTGGCCGGGCCCAGTTCCGGTGTGTCCGATGGTCACCCCTTGATAGAGGACGAGGTCTCGTCCGGCTACGACCTCATGGCCGATAACGATGCCGACGGAATGGATGATGGCCAGGCCCGGTCCCAGTTGAGCACCGGGATGGATCTCGGCACCGGCCGACCGAATGCTGCGAGCCTGGAGCCAGAGGCCGACCGGACGGAGTCCACGTTGCCAGCACCACGCTGCGGCTCGATGGCGAACGACGACGGCAAAGCGGGGGTAGAGCGGCAGGCGGGCCAGCGAACCGAGCACGATCTTTCCCGGTGAGTCGTCCCATGCGGCCGTCATGTGACGCAGATCTTGGATCAACGCATCCATGGGATCAGCATCGCACAGGCATCAGCACCACTCTGGCGTCCATCGCCTGTTCGATAGCCGCCGATAGGGTTGGCGCATGCCCGACGACCCCGTCAGCCCGCCAGGCCGTCCTTCGCCTGACTCCGGGACGGCTGGTGAGTTCGGGTTTCGAGAACGACTGTTCGGGGCGGTGCGGCGAAGGCTGGGCCTAGCGGTGATCCGTGTGCGCAATCCCCGAGTTGATTTTGGTGCCCGCTGCGATGTTCGCAAAGGCGGATCGTTTCTGGTGGCCAACGGGGCTGTGGCCAAGTTCGGGCCGGGTTGCGTCCTTGATCGGGGCATAACTGTGGAATCCCGCGGGTACCTCGAGGTCGGAGCTGGCACCGTCTTTGGTCACCACTGCACGGTGGCGGCAGACCAGGAGGTCGTCATCGGCGAACGCTGTCTGCTGGCCGAGATGGTGTCGGTCCGAGATCACGATCACGCGTTCGATCGCGACGATGCATCCATTCTCGACCAGGGCCGGGTGACAGCTCCCGTGCGCATCGGCAGCGACGTGTGGATCGGGGCGAAGGCCACCATCGTCCGAGGTGTGACCATTGGCTCGGGAAGCGTGATCGGGGCCAACGCCGTCGTCACACGGGATGTCCCACCCGGCAGCATCGTCGTGGGCGTTCCGGCTCGGGTTGTCGGCCAACGGGGCGGAACGCCCAGTTGAACCACGATCGGCAGACCTACTAGCGGGAAGTGACCTGGCTGCTCAGGAGATGCCGACGATGGCGCCCGAGCGGACTCCGGTGGCCGCCGAACCGTGGAAGGTGGCATCCCCAAAGGCGAAGACCCCGCCATCTGCGGCGGCCAGCCAGTAGCCGTTCCCACCCGGGGAGACGGTCATGCCGACGATGGGAGCTCGCAAGCTGAACCCACCCGCCGAGCCATGGAAGGCCGCGTCGCCGAAGGCGAAGACCCCGCCGTCCCTGGCCACCAACCAGTAGCCGCCACCGTCCTCGGTCGCCGCCATGCCGACGATGGGCTCACGCAGCCTGAGCCCACCCGTAGAGCCATGGAAGGCCGCGTCGCCAAAGGCAAAGATTCCGCCGTCAGCGGCCACCAACCAGTAGCCACCACCATCTGGCGTTGCCGCCATGCCGACGATGGGCTGGTTCAAGTCAAGGCCCCCGGTGGAGCCCTTGAACGGCGCACTTCCCACTGCGAAGACTCCGCCATCGGCACCAACCAGCCAGTAGCCATTGCCATTCGAAGCGGCGGCCATTCCCACGATGGGCCGGTTTAGGCCGATGCCACCGGTCGAACCCAGGAAGCGAGCATCACCGAAGGCGAAGATTCCGCCGTCGGCACCCACTAACCAGTAGCCGCCACCGCCTGGCGTTGCCGCCATACCGACGATCGGGCGATTGAGGGCATAGGAGCCCACCGGCCCGAAGTAGGGGGCGTCACCGAAGCTGGCCACCTGGGCTCCTGAAGCGACTACCCGGTAGCCGTCCACTCGATTGGTGCCCATGGGGGTAGATCCGGCGGGAACGGTAGTCGTCGACGAGGCCGGGCCGCCCGTCGAAGTCGTTGTCGGGGCCACCGTCGTCGAGGTGGTGGCGGGGTGAGTCGTTGTGGTCGAGGTGGTGCCCATTGTCGAGGACGTCGTCGAGGTGCCGCCTGTTGCTCCGGTCGTCGTCGTGGTACCGGTTCCCGATGCAGATGGCACCAGATCGATCAGATCGGCGCCAGCCACGACGGCAGGTCCACCGTTGCCGGCAAAGACTTCGACGGCGTGGATGGTGACCGGATTGACCTGGGGGGCCGGCCACCAGGGTGGAACGCCGCCTCCGTAGTATCCGCCGAAGTTGACTGTACTGACATCGATACGCACGCCCGTGGCTGCCACCGGGGCAACGGCGAACTGTGCCTGATGGTTGCGGTATTGACCGACCTTGGTCGCCACGGTCACCCAGCCACTCCCAGGTTCGTTGAGAGAGACGGTGTAGTTGCGGAGGCCTGCGGCGATGGAACCGACCGACTGCGTATCGACAATCACCCGGTCCACGGTGGTGGTGTTGGCAAAGTTGACGGTCAGGGAGGGTGTTGTGTCCCCAGTCTGGGACGTCCACCCATCAGCACCAGAAGGCAGGCCGGCGATGGCCGCTGATCCGTTGCCGCTCGAAGCTGTGGCCACACCGCCTGCGGCGGTGGCGGCCACGTCTGCTCCATACGCTTCGGTGGGACCAACAGCCACCGTGTCGCCGACTGGGTAGGTGAGGTACGTCACGTGGTCACCGATAGGCAGTCTGGTGGTAGTTCCTGAGGTGACGGTGACCTTGGTGGCAACGCCAAATTCGTCGGTCACGGTGACGGGAATTGATCCTCCGCCCGGGGCGGTGATCATCACGGCGGCGGGAGCGGCGAGTCCGTCGCTCCAGAGAGCGGAGAGGGCGGTGGTGCCACCCGAAGCGGCCCCGAAGTCAGCTCGGAACGTGTGAGGGATTCCAGTTGCCGGCATGCCCAACTGCGAACGGCCAGCCAAGAGACCAGTGGTTGTCATCGAAGCCAGCGCCGCAGGCTTGACGTAGTCGACCCCGTTCTTGGCCTGGATGAGCGAGAAGCTCACGCCGTTGTTTCCGAAGGAACCTTCATCGAAGAAGTAGCTCCACACCGGGATGCCGAGCACCCGCTGCCATAGTTGAGCCCGGGCCACCGAATCGGCCTGGCTCAGGTAGTTGTAGTCGCCGTCACTCCACCAGCCGACCTCGGAGAACCACAAGGGCTTGGACCCGAGCAAGGTGCGGAGCTGCTGGATCTGTGCCGGAAGTCCGGACTCCTCGAAGCTGTTGTTGTTGCCCGTGTAGGGATGGATCGCCGCCACGTCCATGTCGGCCAGTCCGCCAGCCGCGGCGACCTGCTGCCACCACCAAACTGACGGCTCCAGACTTGAGCCGCCCAGCACGGTAGAGGTGGTTCCCGGCTCGACGGACTTCACTGCAGCGTAGAAGGGGGCGAGCACCTGGGTCACATAGGCCTTGCCGTCCACCCACCCTGTGTTGTTGGACTCGTTCCAAGGCTCCCAACCGGTGACCGGGGCGCAAGGACTGCAACCTGCGGGCACGGTGGCGTAGTGGGCGACGATGGCGGCTATGTCGGCTTGCCACCAGCCACCCTTCACCAGGGCCTTGGAGACATCGTCTCCGCCGGAGATCTGCATCCAGTAGGCCACGTGGTCCGTCTTGGCCAGCGCCGCAGCACGGAAGGGGTCGAGCGAGGTGCCGGTGAAATTCATGGCCGAGGGCCCACAGGCAGCTGCCGTCGGCGCTGTGGCTGAGCAGGAGGGAAGCACGGTGTGCCAATCCATCAAGGTGAGGCTTCGGTGGCCGGTGAGGCCGAGCTGTGCATCGAGGGCGATGCCGCGTGGATCGGCTGGGCCGCCCGATCCTTCTCCGACGGGCAGGGTGGCGAAGTTGAGCCGATCTCCGGTTGCTCCAACGGTGTAGGGCATGCAGGTGGTGCCCAGGACGGTGGGGGGACTGGTGGATGAGTCCTTGAGGGTGGCTTGGACCAGGTAGGGCCCCGGTCCCAGATCACTAGCGGGGAGCGTGAGTGGCAACGACGCCAGACCCGCTGCAGTCGTCGGAAGCGGGATCGACGTAGGTGTCGGGACCACCTCGGCGTCGAGGGTCGCCCGGTTCTCCACCGAGTAACTCAGGGTCAGGTGCGATGACCGGGCGGTCCACCAGGGGTCGAACTTGGCTGAGACCGATGGAGTCTGACCCGGCCCGAAGTAGTTGCCCACGACAGGTGTTGTCAGTCCGGCTCCCCAACCCAAGGAGTTGGCCGGCACGTGGTCGGCGGCCAGGAAGGCCTGGACGGTCGAGAGCGGCACAGCCGAGATGACGTTTTTGCCGGCATTGAAGGGTGGACCACTCTGGAAGTAGAGCGTGCCGCCCACCAACGACAGCCCCCAGCCTCCGAATGCCAATGTGTCTCCGAGAGTTGTCGATCCCTGAAGGAACCCCTGGGGCGACGTTGCTTCAATGGTCGTCAAGGGATCAGCGGTGAAGATCGTTCCATCAGGCCCTTGGACGGCCTGGCCGGGGTAGTAGAACTGCGTGCCCGAACCGGTGTGGACACCGTTGCCTTCGATGTTTGGCGCGCCGAACGTGGCGAGCACGCTGCCCGACGGACTGACCGTCTCGACGTAGCCATTTGCCGAGACCAGCAGGTTGCCACTGGCTGTCTGGGTCACCCACCCTTGGTCGACGAGCGGGAAGGTGCCGGTCACGGCACCGGTCGAGGTATCGAGCACGACGCTCGACGTGGTGTTCTGCACCAAGGTCGCCATCAATCGAAACGAGGATCCGGTCCCGACCGAGAAGATGTGAGTGGGGTTGCCACCTCGTGGATCCACCGACCAGAGCAAGGTTCCCGTCGGGGAGAACTTGTCGACTTTTTGTCCGTAGTACGACGACAGATAGATGTTCCCGGATGGATCCACGACGGGCTGGGAGGCAGAGTTTCCGGTGAATCCGGCGGGAAGCGCGAACGAGGACACCGTGGCCCCGGTCAGTGTGGTGGTGATGAGATGCGTTCCATCATCGACATAGAGATTGGATGCCGTTGCCGTGAATCCGACCACGCTGCCTGGCGGGGTGAAGACCTTGGTGATGGGCGTGGTGGGCAAGGTGGTCGACGTCGGCCCAAGCGCAGATGCTGGCTCGGTGGTGGTGCAGATGGGGCTGACCTCAGCTGCCGTGGGTGCTATCGGGCTGCCCGGCACCTGAGGACCGGTCGCCGATGCACCAGTGCCGATCACTCCGATCAACGCTGGACCAACCATCAACGTTGCTACAGCCACCGCCGCCAGTGCTCGCCCCTGCAGCGGCCCGCCGGCGTCGGTGTGCGCTTGTCCGTGCCGCCCCATGGAGCACCAGTGTGGCCGCAAACAGGCCCGAACGTGGGGCAATTTGAGTGATTGTTCCCGAAATGACGCTGACCAGGGCAGATGCCCTGGTCAGCTGCGGCGTGAACTGTTCGCGCCCCGAGGGGCGGGCCGAGTCAGGAGATGGCCACCGTCCTCTGCTGCAGGTGGCGACCGCCGGTCGAGCCGTAGAAGGCGGCATCACCGAAGGCGAAGATCCCACCATCCGAAGCCACCAGCCAGTAGCCCTGGCCGGTCGGGCTCGACTGCACGCCGGAGATTGGCGCATTGAGGTGGAGATTGCCGGTCGAGCCGTAGAAGACGGCATCACCGAAGGCGAAGATCCCGCCGTCCGAAGCCACCAGCCAGTAGCCCTGGCCGTCAGGGGTGCTGCTGATCCCGACGATTGGCTTGTTGAGGCCCAGGCTCCCGGTGGAGCCGTAGAAGCCGGCATCACCGAAGGCGAAGACTCCACCATCCGAGGCCACCAGCCAGTAGCCGTTGCCGGATGGGGTGGCAGCCATGTGGACGATGGGCTTGTTGAGCGTCAAGCTGCCCGTCGATCCTTGGAACTGGGCATCGCCGAAGGAGAAGATGCCTCCGTCGGATGCGACCAGCCAGTAGCCCTGGCCGCTTGGGGTGGTAGCCATGCCGACCATCGGCCGGTTCAGATGGAACCCTCCGGTTGAGCCGTAGAAGCCGGCATCACCGAAGTTGAAGATGCCACCATCTGACGCCACCATCCGATAACCCTTGCCCGTCGAGGTCGACGACATGCCGACGATCGGGCGGGCCAGCGTGTTTCCTGCCGCAGAACCCAGGTAGGGAGCAGTTCCGAAGGCGGAGATCCCGCCGCTCGAGGTGGTGAGCCAGTAACCGTTGAACTTGCGGGTCCAGGTCTTCCTGCCCGACCCCGTTGAGGTCACGGTGGTTGTTGTGGTCGTCGGCTTGGTGGTCGTCGTCGTTGTTGCGGGCGGCGCCGTTGTGGTCGTCGTCGGCGGCACCGTGGTGGTGGTGGTCGTAGGCGGCGGAGCCGTTGTGGTCGTCGTCGGCGGCACCGTTGTCGTCGGAACCGTGGGGCTGGGCGGCGGCGACGTGGTGGTCGTCGTCGGCGGCACCGTGGTGGTGGTCGTAGGCGGCGGAGCAGTCGTGGTCGTCGTCGGCGGCACCGTGGTGGTGGTGGTCGTAGGCGGCACCGTGGTGGTGGTCGTCGGCGGCGTGCCTGTTGTGGTGATCGTGCCGCTACCACCAGGGTTCGAGCCCATCAGGGGGGTGAGTCCGCTGCCTGCGACGGCCGAGGGTCCCCCGTTGCCGGAGTACACCATCACGGAGTGGAGGAACGCCGGCGATGTCTGGGTCGGCGTCCACCATGGAGGAACCCCGCCGCCGTAGTAGCCACCGAAGTTGACCTGCGAGATGCTCAGGCGGATCCCTGAAGCCGACGCCGGGGCGAAGGAGACGAGCTGGGAGTGGTTGCGGAACTGCCCGGTGACCGTAGCCACGGTGGTCCACGTGCCGCCTTGGTTCAGGGCAACGGTGTAGTTGCGCACGCTCGAGGCGGTTGAACCGGCTGACTGGGTGTCGATGACAACTCGGTCGACCGTTTGGGTGGAAGGCAGGGTGATCGTGTAGGTGGGAGCGGTATCTCCAGATGCCGAGGACCACCCGAGGCCATAGCCGACCTGTTGGGTGGGCTCGTAGATGGCACCGTTGGCCTGAGCGCTGTTCGACGAGGCGGCGGCGGTTGCGCCATTTCCGTAGTGGGCCAGATCAGCGCCGTATGCCTCGGGACCGGCAACCGTCATGGCCACCGACGTTGGGTAGCTGATGAAGGCGGTGTGGTCCGAGACCGGCATGGAGTAGGTGGTGCCCAGGGTGACCGTCGTGGTGGTCGACTTGCCCCACAGGTCGGTCACCGTCACGGGTGCCGTGCCCCCGGTGCCGGTGAAGGTGACAGCAGCCGTCGACGACAGGCCATCGGCCCACAGGGCGGTCATGTCCGTCGCTGAGGTGGCCGAGGGGCCGAAGGTGGCGGCAAAGGTCTGGGGAATCCCGGTCGAGGGCTGGGCAATGTAGGACCGTCCGTCCAGTTGCGCCGACATGGTCATCGTGGCCAGAGCGGCGGGCTTGACGTAGTCATCGGCCACGGCTGCCTGGATCATCGAGAAGGAGATGCCGTTGTTGCCCCAGTTGCCTTCGGTGAAGAAGTACGACCAGGTGGGGATCCCCAGGATCTTCTGCCACAGCATCGAGCGTGAGACTTGGTCGGCTTGGGCCAGGAAGTTGTAGTCACCATCGCTCCACCAGCCGAGTTCGGTGAACCAGACGGGCTTGGGGGAGACCATGGCCTTCAACTGGGCCACCTGGGTCTGCATGCCCTCTTCTTCGAATGATCCATTGGAACCGGTGTAGGGGTGTACGCCGACGACATCCATGCTGTTGAGGCCGCCTGCGGCAATCAGCTGGTTCCACCAGGGAATGCTCGGCTCGAGGGTCGAGCCCCCGATCACCTTGGAGGCGGTTCCTGGCAGCACCGACTTGACTGCTGCGTAGAAGGGTGCGAGAACGCTGGTCGTGTAGGTGCCGCCATTGGGCCACCCGGTGTAGTTCGACTCGTTCCACGCTTCCCAGTTGGTCACCGGAGCCATGCCGGTCGAGCCGGCAGGCACCGTGGAGTAGTGGGCAACGAGGGCGGCAACATCGGCTTGCCACCAGCTGTTGGCCACCAGTGCGTTGTCATAGGCCGTGCCCGAGCCGACCTGGATCCAGTACGTCATGTGGGCGGCGGCGGCTTCAGCAGCGGCCTTGTAGGGATCGGTCGAGGCGTTGGTGAAGTTCATGGCAGTAGGGCCACAGGTCGCTGCGGTCGGTGCGCCTGTATTGCAGGTCGGCAGGAACTGGCCCCAGTCCACGCCGCCACGGAAACCGTTCAGGCCGAGCTGGGAGTTCAGGGCGACGCCTCGTGAATCCACTGGACCGCCACCGTTGATGCCAGTGGGCAGCGAGCCGAGGTTCAGCTGCGACGTCGATGAGCCCACCGTGTAGGGCATGCACGCCGTGCCGAGCACAGTTGCTGGGGTAGTCGCCGTGTCCAACAAGGTGGCCTGGACCTGGTAGGGCCCGGGTGCTTGATCAGCGGCAGACAGAGGGAGCACGACCGAAGCCAGGGCAGCCGATGACGTGGGCAGCGCCGTGGTCGTCGGGGCCGGCACCGTCTCAGCGTTCAACGATGTGCTGGGGATGACCGACCAGGCCATCTGCACGTGCGAGGCCTGAGTCGTCCACCAGGGATCGAACGTGGCGTTCACCGAGGGGACCGTGCCTGGTCCGAAGTAGTTGGCAGTGGCTGGTGAGGTGAGACCGGCACCCCAGCCCATCGTGTTGGCGGCCGGCGTGACGGCGGCCAGATAGCTCTGGAGGTTGGCCATCGTGAACGTCGAGATGCTGCCAGCAGCGCCATTGAACGGAGGACCGCTCTGGACGTAGAAGGTCGATCCGATCAGGGCGAACGAGCTTCCCGGAATGGCGAGCGCTCCACCGAAGTCGGTCGAACCCTTGAGGAACCCGGCTGGCGAGGTGGCCTCAATCGTCGAAGGCCCGTCGGCGGTGTAAATGGTGCCGTCGCTTCCTGATGTTGCCTGACCTTGGTAGTAGAACTGCGACCCGGATCCGGTGTGCTGTCCCTGCCAGCCGGTGTTGGGGGCTCCGAAGGTGGCGGTCACTGCGCCAGTTGCGCTGATCGTCTTGACGTAGCCGTTACCGGAATAGAGGGCGGTGCCATCGGCCCGCTCGGTGATCTGGGTGTAGGACGGTGCGTAGAAGGGCACCGTGGCGCCAGTGAGGGCACCTGTTGCGGGATCGAGAACCCTGGACGTGCCTGCGGCCTTGTCCTGAACGAGGCTGACAACGAGATGCCAACCGGCCCCGGTGCCCACGGAGAACAGATTGTCCGGGTTTCCGTTGTTAGGGGCAACCGACCAGAGTTGCGTACCCGTCGGGGAGTAGGCCACGACGCGCTGGCTGTAATACGAGGACACGTAGATGTTCCCCGAAGCATCGATGACCGGAGCGGACTCTTGGCCGGCGTTCCAACCGGCTGGCAAGGTGATCTGAGTGACGAGTGCGCCCGTGAGGGTGTAGACGGCGATCGTCGGGGCGCCAGCAACTGTGGTCTCAACGTAGAGATTGGTGCCTGACGCGCTGAACTGGTTCACCCCACCTGCGGGCGAGATCAGCTTCGTAACTGGATTGGCCGGAAGTGTGGCCTGCGGGCCAAGCACCTTCGCCGGCTGGGTGGTGGAGCAGATGGGTGAGATCTCGCTCGCCCCTGGTGCTGGCACGCTTCCCGGGATCTGCGGGCTGCTGGCAGCGCCAACGGTTGCCCTCTCGGCCAGGCCCAGCCCGGTCACCGCCGTCAACGCAGCGATGGCGATCGTGGCCATGCGCAGCATGCGTCGATGCGCCCCGACCTTTCGTGCTCCAGAACCTGCCCGAACTACTTCTTCTGCTACTTGGATTTTCCTCATGTGCCCCTTGCCTCCTCGCTTGGGGCATCGGCGGTGCATGAGGCAACTTGAGTAGCAATCGCACTAATGATCACCAGGTCGTCACGGAACGTGAGATTTACGCTTTCCGGCATCGCAACTAGGGTCTTTTGGCCCGGTTCCGCAGCCTTGACATGCCGACTGATACGGTCGCCAAGGTGGCAACCTCGAACGGCGATCCTCGACTCACATCGCCTGTGGATCAGCCCCTCTCGGTGCTGAGGATCTCCCACAGCGCAGTGGTCACCGGGTGGCGCCAGCGAGAGCGCTTGGTGGGTGCCAGCGGTGTCGACCTCACCTTGGTGACGGCGCGCCGGTGGGAGGAGGGGGGCGCAATGGTGGCCTTTGATGCCGCAGGCGACACCTTTGCCGTGCCGGTCGCCACCCTGGGCCGCCACCCGAACCTCTTCCTCTTTGACCCCAGGCCCCTCTGGCGCCTGCTGGGGTCGCGTCGGTTCAACCTGATCGATCTGCACGAAGAGCCGTTTGGCCTCGCTGTTGCCGAGGTTCTCCTCTTGAGGGCGCTGCGCAGCCCGAAGACCCCGTTCTTGGTGTGCTCGGCTCAGAACATCGAGAAGCGCTATCCGCCCCCGTTTCGCTGGTTCGAGCGGTGGTCACTCCGTCGGGCTGCTGGTGCCTACACGTGCAATGTGGAAGCGGGAGAGATCCTGCGCCGCAAGGGCCTCGTCGGTGAGCTGGAACTACTCCCGCTGGGCGTCGATGTGGGCCGGTTCCATCCGATCGATCGGCCACCTCCTTCGGGGGTACTGCGCGTGGGGTTTGTCGGGAGACTCATCCCTCACAAGGGCGCTGACGTGCTGCTGCGAGCTGTGGCCGGTGACGATCGACTCGAGGTCGATCTGTGGGGGGATGGTCCCGAGCGTCAGGCGTTGACCCAGCTCGCTGACGAGTTGGGTCTGGGTCGCCGCGCACGCTTTCACGGGCATGTCGATGATGTCGACGTAGCCAGGGCCTATGCCGAGGCCGATGTGTTGGCCGTGCCCTCGGTGCCTGTGCCGGGGTGGCTCGAGCAGTTCGGCAGGGTCGTGGTCGAGGCCCAGGCATCGGGGGTGCCTGTCGTGGCTTCCGCCTCGGGGGCACTGCCCGATGTCGTGGGCTCCAGTGGGATCCTGGTCACTCCGGGGGATGCCGATGCCCTGCGTGGTGCACTCGTAGGTCTGCTCGACGACCCGGCGCAGTGGTCCGCATTGCGTGAGGCCGGGCAAGAGGCCGCCTCGAGGTATTCATGGGAGGCCGTCGCTGCTACGCAGTGCGCGTTCTACGAACGGGCGCTGTCCCAGGTCTGATCAGTTGCCGGCCAAGGTGTCCCGGTAGAGGGCCTCGAGGCGATCGATGTGCAGTGGCATGGCGAACCAGTCCCGCTGACGTTGGCGTAGCGCAGCGCCGACAGCCCGGAGTCGGCCGGGGTCGTCGGCCAAATCGATCAAGGCCTGACCTGCAGCTTCGACATCGCCCGGAGGAAAGAGGACCCCGGCATCAGCCACCGTCTCGAGATGTCCTCCGCCTGCGGCGGCAACGATGGCCACACCGTGAGCCATGGCTTCGGTCACTGCCAGTCCGAACGGTTCAGCGGGAGCAGGGGCGAGCAGGATGGACGTCGAGGCCAACAGTCCATCTGTGTCGGCCACCAGCCCAGCGAACTCGACGGAGTCCTGACAATCCAGGTCATGGACCAAGGTGCGCAGCGCAGGGGCCAGGATGCCGTTGCCGGCAATCACCAGACGCCAGCCTCTGGTCCCCAGGCCGCTGGCCGCCCAGGCGCGAATGCCGACCTCGGGAGCCTTCTCGACGTCGAGGCGCTGGAGCATGAGCACCTGGGGGTCACGCAGAGACGCCTGAGGGCGGTCTTCGACGGCATTGGGGATGAGGATGGTGGGGCCACCTGCGGCCGCGGCCACGTAGGACGAGATGGCGATGTCGTGGGCGATCGGAGCGGCAGTCACCTGAGCCAACATGCGATTGCGCCAGCCCGTTCCTCGCCCAGAGGCAAAGTGCCGGGTGGCTACCACCGGTCGACGCCTGCGCAGCCCAGCCAAGAAGGATGCGGCTTCGGCTGAAGTCATGTGTACGTGAACGAGGTCGGCATCGGTCTCGGCCAGGGCCCGGGCAGCCTCGATCACGGAAGCGGCTTGGCGATGGGGGATGCCATCGGCAAGTTCGCCAGTCATGCGGTCCGGTGCGCCGCCAATGACACTGATGTCGTGTCCACGGGCGCTGAGCCCGCTGGCCACCTGGCAGATATACCGCTCGACCCCGGCAAAGCCATCGGTCACCACCACATGCACGACTCGCAGGTGGCTTGGCTGATCGCCCGCAATGGCGACATGACCACTAGGTCCGTCGAACGCAGCCTCAGCTCGCAGGGGGCCGGTCCAGTAGAGGCGCATCCGGAGACCGGCGGCATGGCGGTCGTCTCCTTGGCGCAAGGCGGCACGGGCGCTGTTGCCGATCAACTGCGCTGTCCGATACGACCACCAGCCGACCGAGCCATGGTGCTTGCGGATATAGCGCTCGTGGGATGCCTGGAAGTGGGTCTCTCGAGCGACTGGATCACCACCGGTTCCTGCGCCGACGTGTGCTGCGGTCACGTCGGACTCCAGCCGAGTGCGCCACCCACGGCTGGTGGCTCGTCGTTGCCAATCTGTCTCCTCGGCGTAGAGGAAGAATGCGTCGTCGAATGGCCCAACATCAGCTATGGCCTCGGCTCGGATGAGAAGAACCGAGCCGATGACGAAGTCAGTGGACTGCCGGAGCCTGCTGAGACCAGCGGCTTCGAGCCAGGCTCCGCTCGGCGTGGGGAAGGGCCAGGCCACGCGAGCCGGGCCATCGGGTCCGGACTGAGCTGGGGCGACCACGGCCACGCGGGGGTCAGCCTCAAGCGCTGCGACAAGACCGGCGATCCCTGTGGGCGTGATGACGGCGTCAGGGTTCACGAGCAGGACATGATGCCCTTCCGCTCGGGCGATACCGATGTTGACGCCACCAGCGAACCCGAGATTGCTTCCAGGATCGACGTAGGTGGCACCGTGGCGGTCAGCCACGTCGCACACTGCCTGATTCGAGGAGTTGTCGACGACCACTACGGGGACAGCCTGCTCGAGGCCGCCGAGACAGAGGTCAAGCAGTTCGGGCGCCCCGTAGGCCACCACCACGGCCACGATGCCCTCGATCTGTCCATCCGCCTGCGGAAGTCGTGGAGAGGTCCCGTCGGGGGAACTGCCCGTGTTCTGGGTCACCGGCCAATCACGACCGGTAGGCGTAGGCCTGATAGGCGTCGCCGCTTCCCCCGCGGACCTTGTTCAACACCAGGCCCAACAACAGACACTCGACAGCGTGCAGCCGATGGGCCGTCCGCTCGAGGTCACCTCGATCGGTCTTTCCCTTGGAAGCGACGAGAATGGCGCCGTCGCACTGGCTGCCCAGGATGGCGGCATCAGGGGTGGCCAGCACGGGCGGCGTATCGAGCAGGACGATGTCAGCGGCATCGCGCAGTTGGTCGAGGACGGGGCGCATACCGGGACCACCGAAAAGCTCACTCGGATTGTCCATCTGGAGGCCGACGGGCAGGAGGCGGAGTCCTTCGATGCCGGTCTCGACCAAGAGGTCGGAGAGGCGGAGGTCGCCACCTGGCACCGCAGTTGGTCCAGGCCTTCCTGTTCGTGGACTGTCCGACGGAGTCTCAGACGGCTCGGCGTCTGCATGTTTCCAATTGGACCGGATGAGATCGGACAGACCGGGAAGTTCGGAGGCTTCGACGCCGAGTGTGTCTTCGAGACGTGGCCGTCTGAAGTCGGCGGATACCACGATCACTCGGCTCCCGGTGAGGGCCCAGGCGGCAGCAAGGTTGGACGTGACAAAGGTCTTGCCATCACCGGCTTGCGGGCTGGTGACCATCAGTAGAGGTGAGGGCGTATCGGCCAAGAGGACCCGCAGGCTCGTGCGCAGATCTCGAACGGCTTCAGCCAAGTAGGACTGCGGAGCCTGCACCAAGGCGATGGAGACCTGACCGCTTCGGACCTCGCGGTCTTGGGGGAGTTCGCCGAGGAGCGGCCCCTCCATCATGGTTTCGATATCGGGGGCGTCGCGTACCCGGTCATCGAGTTCATCTCTGGCCAAGGCGAGACCGCATCCGGCGATCAGTCCAGCCAGGAGGCCGATGATGCCGAGTTTGGATTTGGAGAGGCCGGTGGGAGCACCAGGGGAGGCGGGCACCTGCACCGACGCATACGGCTCGCCGAATTGGATGTTGGACTGCGCTGTCTGCAGGGCAGCGATCTGGCCGGTCACGCTGGTGACCTGAGCGGCCACCAGAGGATCGAGGGCGGCCCCTGGTTTGGCCTGGAGGACGGCGATCTGGTTCGTCAACGCGGCAATCGCCGCTGTGTACTTGTCCACCCGGGCTTGGGCGTAGATGGCAGTGGCGTCCACCACGGCCTGCGCATAGGCCTGGGCCACTGCTTGGGACCGAGAAGGGCTCTCGGCCGTAGCGGTCACGGTGAGGGCTCCCGTGTTCGGGTCCACCGAGCCGGTGACCTGGGATGCGGATAGTGCTGGAGACGCATCATGCAAGATCCCGGCGGCACGCACTTGGGTAGCGTTCGCCGTGAGCTCGTCGATGGGCGAGGGCAGCGTCAGTGGGTTGACGCCGGTTCCTGTGGCTGCAGGTAGTGCGAACTGGACGAGTGCACTCGACTGATACGACGGCGTCTGCACGAACGAATAGGCGGCTGCCGCGCCAACGGCGACCACCACGCTGACCACAATGGTCAGCCAGCGACGCCTAAACGTGGCCATGATCTGTCGGAGAGTCACCGCGTACTCGCTTTCGGTGGGCAGATCCAGAGATTAGGGGTCGTGAGTGCTGGTTGGCGACCAGGGGTCGCCATCGCTGGCATCCAGCGTGTGGTGCATGACGTACCGTGGTCAAGGCCAAATCCCATCGTCACCGTGCACCCTGAGTTCGGATCCGCGCCATCACGTCGGACATCGCTTGGGCGCGGTCGCGCCAGGAAGCCACATCAGCCCCTGGAGTAGCAGGCTCATTCGGCTCAGCGGCCAACACTGCTGAAACTGCTCCAGAGAATGAAGCGGCGTCAGCCACAACAATTGGTGGCCCAAGTTCGCGGAATCCAGCCACAGGAGTCGCCACGGTGGGACGCCCGGCTGCTGCGCACTCGTAGGCCTTGATGGGGTCGAGACTCTCGGTGAACGGGGAGACGACGTGGGGCACGATGACCACATCGGCGTGCTGCAGGTAGGCGGGGACCAGGTGATAGGGCCTCGGGCCCATCAGTTGAATCCGGCCGACACCGCGGAGTGCAGCCTCGTGCTCGGCGCTGAGGCTGGACGGGCCAATGAGGGCGATGCGCAGATCGGGACGGGAGGCCGCCAGGTCCAGAATCAGTGGCACGTCGACCCGCTCCTCGTGCAGGGTGCCGACGTAGACAGCTACGGGCCCGGGGTGCAGGTCGGCGGGCCGTGCCTGAGGCGTGCGAAAGAGATCGACATCGACCCCGTTCGGGATCAAGTCGACCGATCGGTGCTGCCCACGGGTACGGGCGAGATCAGGTGAACAGACCACTACGGCGTCGCTGTGGGCCACGAGCAATGCGTCGTCTTCTTCGAGCCGGCGGCGTTGGCGTGGGGCGAGAGGGGCAAGCAGCCAGTCATCGGTCACGTCGTAGAGGACGGGCCGACCAGTAGCGACGGCGAACTGAGCGTAGGACGCATCGTTGATCCACAGCAGTGGATCAACGAGTCCGATGCGGTCACTTGCCGCCTGAACTTGCCGGCCGAGGGAGCGATCGGCAAAGGGTCCAACGACGCGAGGGAGCCACTTGTAGGGGCGGAGCACCCGAATGCGCGGGTGCACCTGCTCGGTTCGGTGCCCCCACACATCGCTACGGGCTCCGTGTAGCAAGGCGTGGGGAACGTCGACGGCGGGCCCTATGTAGAGGACCTGAAGGCCGGGATCGGCCTCGACAAGCTCGTCGACCATGATCCGCATCCTGCGTCGGACGGTGCCCCATTCCTCGAGGGAGCACACGATGAGGGACGACGTCGTAGGCGTCATTGACTGCGCACCGGAGGCGCTTCCTTCCTTAGTTCGCTCCATGGTTCCGTCCGATCGTGGGGTGTCTGATCTGGTGATGACACCGTCAAGGTCACCCAGTGGTTGCCGTTGTTGTCGTCCCCGGCGGTCATCATCTTGAGAGCGGGGGCAGTCGGCTCCCGTGTTCATGCAGGTCGTGGCCGCCGGTGCAACCTCCATGGGATCACCCATCGCCAGGTGCGCCGTCGAGATCTTTGCGTTGAAGGTTACGGCTCGAATGGCCGATGGGAGTGCACAGTCCCGATGGTTGGGACCCAAGTACTCTGACGCAGGGTGAAGCGGACCATGGTCGTGGGCGCTGATGCCGACCATGAAAGACGACTGTGCTGAAACGATCGAGTGGGACAGCGACGTGACCAAGTGAGCCGGACTTCGGAGGCATCGAGACGCCTGAGCGCGTTGTGGCACGTTCGCTCGAATGCGCGCTTGATCCGACAGGTGGGTCCCTGGGCGGCAGTCGGAGTGGTTGCTGCGGCGATCGGCGTGGCCTTGGCTATCAGTCCGCTCATCGGTCTCGCTGTGGCTGGTGCGACCTTGGCCTTCGGCGTATTCGTCGTAGACCCCGTCCTGTTTGCCGTCATCGTCCTCCCAGGTGCCCTCCTCATCCAGCGGGTCGGGGGGTCGAGCACCAACCTGTCCGCAGCGGACGTGCTGTGTTTCGGAGGTGGCCTTGTCAGCCTCTTTCTTGTGCGCTGGTCCGAGGCGACCCATCTGAAGCACTTCCTGCGAGGAATCGTCTGGTTTCAAGCCGTACTGGTCCTCGTGGTCATCGCCCATCCCTTCCGTGGCGACATTGTGGAGTGGTTCCATCGGTGGTCCTATTTGGCGCTGGCCACCATCGTGGGCTGGGTGGTTGCGACGTCGGGCCGGGCCCGTCAGACCTTTCGTCTCTACCTCTGGGGATCGACGTTCCTCGGGTTCCTCGCCATCGCCACCGCTCTCACCCATCACCTTCAGCCTGCTCAATGGGGGCTCTACCAGAAGAACGCAATTGGAGCCGCCATGTGGGTGGCCATCGTGATTGCCCAGATCAATCCTCCGTGGGCTCGCATCGATCTCTGGGAGTCCCGGGTGATCCGAGTGGTGTGCCTGTTTGGTCTGTTGGCTGCTCAGTCGCGCCAGTCGGCCATCCTGCTGGCTCTGGCCGTGGGTACGGCGTTGCTGCTCGACCCGGACTCGCGGCGAAAGGCCAAGCTTGCGGTGGTCGTGGCCATTCCCTTGGTCGGCCTCGTGTATTACAGCTTCGTCACCGCTGCGCACAACAATCCGAAGTTCAACTCGGTCTCTATTCGCTACGGGCAGATCGATGCCGCCCTTCACGTGTGGCATCTGAGTCCTGTGCTCGGGATGGGCATGCGCTTCTACAACCTGCCCCAGTACATCTCGGTCACAGCGCCGCCCAACTCGATTATCGACAACCTTGCGTCGACCGGGAT
The DNA here is from genome assembly GCA_903873395.1 of uncultured Acidimicrobiaceae bacterium. Classification (GTDB taxonomy): domain Bacteria; phylum Actinomycetota; class Acidimicrobiia; order Acidimicrobiales; family RAAP-2; genus Bog-756. The sequence goes on along the minus strand of CAIQOJ010000083.1, from coordinate 5,565 downwards.
CGTTGGCTCGGTCGCCTTCTTCGTTCTTGTCGGGATGACGATGTTCGCCTTGTGGCGTCTGCCTCGCGTCTACGGGACGCTGGGTTTCGTGGTGCTGTTGGCTCACTACGTCGACGGGCTCTTCGACACGTTCTGGATCGGATCCCTGTGCATCCCCGCCATGGTCATCGCCGGGATCTCCCTCGGTATGGCTGATGCCGACCCAGACCTCCGCTGGGCTCCGGAAGGACGACCACGGGACCTGACTCGCGTCCGAACTCCGGCAATCAACCGTCGCCGGGTAGACCAGCAGCGCGCTCCGCTCCGAGCCAACCGGTGACGGCACGTCCTCGGATCGTCTACAACGCCCTTCCTCTCGATGCCCGAGGTGGAGGTGTCAGCACCTATGTGCGCGAGTTGCTTGGTGCCTTGGTGGGCCATGTCGACGGCGATCTTGTCGCTGCCGTTCGTCCCGCCGGTTTGGAGGTCTTGCCGAAAGGCATCATTCCCCTGGTCGGACCCGATTCCCACGGGGTTCGTCGAGCGCTGGCGGGTGCCCGAGGGTTCGGCAGTTGTGACCTGACCCACGGACTAGATGTCGATCTGCCCGTTCGTCGGCGCAGCGTTCGGGTTGCCACCGTCCATGACCTGGCCGTGTTCGATGTCCCCTGGGCCTTCCCGCGGCACCGGGCTCTGGGGGAACAGCGCCTGGTTCGAGCGTCGTTACGACGAGCAGATGCGGTGATCGCCGTTTCGGCCTTCACGGCCGAGCGGGTGCGTCACCACATCGGCCGAGAGGCCACCGTCATCCATGAAGCGCCAAGCTCGGAGATGGCGCCACCATCCATGACAGAGGTGCAACGGGTCCGCAGCGCCTACCAGCTGCCAGAGCGCTTCGTACTTCACGTCGGGAGTATCGAACCACGCAAGGACCTGGCCACGTTGGCCTCGGCATGCCGGACGGCCGACATACCTCTCGTGCTCACTGGGGCGAGTCTGTGGTCGAGCAACCCACCGGAAGGCACCCACGAGATCGGTTATGTGCCTACATCGGATCTACCTGCTCTCTATGGTGCAGCCACCGTGGTTGGCTACGCCTCCACCTACGAGGGGTTCGGCCTGCCACCGGTCGAGGCGATGGCCTGTGGGGCAGCGGTTGTGAGTACGCCTGTCCCAGCCATCGACGAAGTGGTCGGGAATGGAGCGGCCACTTTTGCTCCAGGCGATGTCGATGGATTGGCCGGGCTCCTGGCCGAACTGGTGGCCGACGATGCTCGGCGCCAACGTCTTGCTGCCGCTGGACGGGCTGCTGTGGCTGCCCTGTCCTGGGACGAGACAGCTCGGGCGACCGCTGCGGTCTATCGGTCGCTCGGCCTCGACGTCTGAACACGCTGCTGACCACACTTCCGGCAAGGCCGGGACTCCCATGAATCTCTGAATACCGGTTTCGGGGCTTGCGAGATCGCCGTTGCATCCTGCAACTTCAGATGCCCTGATCTCCTGCCGATGCCGGGTCATGAGCACGAGGATCCGCCACCAGAGCATCGAGATCGCAGATCTCCTTGGCGCCCGTGTCGACCGAAGCGGTGATCGTTCGCACTTCGATGACGCCGTTGGCAACAGCGAGCGGGATGTGGTGGCTACGCACGAAAGCGGGCATGGCGCGTCAGCAGCCTCGCAGAGGTCGCGTAGCGGTGGAGCCATGGTGGCTGTCCGACCCGAAGAGATCGAAGTTGTCGTTCCCGAGGAGTGGCTCGCTGACCTCCACGACCCCTCATTGGTCATTGCTCCTTCTTATATCGGCCCGGACCGTCGCCGAGCAGTCCGCACGACAGCACCTCAGCAGGACGGCCTGCCTCTGTGGTTTCGTCGTGTGTGCCTCGTGGCCTTCTTGACGGCACTCTGCGTCGTTCCTCTCACCATGATCGCCTCGCGGTCGGTGCCGCCAGCTTCGACCCCGGCCCCGACACCGCAGGCCACTGCCGCTGATGCCGCCACGGCTCGCCAGCAGGCTCGGGTTGCCGCTCAGATCGCCCGAGCTCAAGCCCGGGCCCAAGCCGCAGACCAAGTGGCACAGGCTCGTGCCGCTGCCCCGGTTGCCGCAAGAGCGGTGCCCTCGAGCCCACAGGCGACAACCGTGCCTGACGTCTCGTCGAGCGCCACGTCAAGTCTTGCTGGTTCTGATGCATCTCAGACACGAGCAGCGGCCCGGGCGCAGGCTGCGCAGCAACGGGCTGATCTGGCTCAGGCTCGAGCCACGCAAGCACAGGTGCGAGCCGATGCTCGAGTGGCAGCCGCCCAAGCTCGTGTGACTGCTCGAGCTGCGGCATCTGCCTCTGCAGCGGCCAGTGCGGGTACGTCGAGCGGCAGTTCATCGGATTCTTCGCCAGTCAATGGATCGACCAGTACGCCGGTTGTTGGCGTGACGGCAGGGTCGGACGGTGCCGGCGGCGTCATGGTTGCCTCCTCTCCCAAGGCCTGACCGCCGGCCCGTCCCCGTTCGTGCTCCCCCATGTATCGCCGGGGGAGCGACTACGTGTTTTGGTGACCGCCATGGTCGTCAGGGCCAGCGTCTCTCTGATCGCCCAGCGTCTCTGTGGCCGCCCTGCATCTCTCTGATCGCCCAGCGTCTCTCTGATCGCGTGGGCCACCTGACCCTTGGTTGCCTGGTCCACCTACACGTGGACGTCAAGGCAAATTTGGTGTGCCTACACCGGTTCAGTTAGCTCGGCATCGGGCCGATTACTTCTGTATGGACAAGGTGCGCACGAGGGGAGAAGTGGCAACACTCCTCGTTGACGCGGAACCTCCGTCCCCTCTGATCGATGCAACCCCGCTGGCAACTGGATCGGCTGGCCACTTGATCCCAACGGCCATGAATCCGCTCACGATGGGTTCCATCCCCGATCTGCAGGATTTCGTCAGCGCCCTTGACGAGCCCCGCCTCGTGCTCTCGGAGTCCTATATCGGTGCAGATCGCCGTCGGCGGGGCGTTTGGGCTGTGGGAGCTCGGGCCACCTTTCCCATCCGTCGAGCCCTACTTCGCCTTGACGTGCTTCTGGCCATGGCCGTCCTCGCACTTGCTGCAGGCCTGGCAATCATCTTCGTCGTGCCTACACCTGCGTTACGTGCAGACCGGGGGGCGACGTTTCGGGCCCCCGTGGCCAGCGCACCTCTGCACGATCAGCCGGGTACTGCCGTGATCCCGAGCGCCGTCGTTCGAGCCGAACGTGCTCGCTCCGCACAGGTGGACGCGGCCAGAAAGGCAAGCCTCGCTGCAGCAGAACAGGCAGCAGCAGCACAAGCGGCAGCAGCTCAGGCTGCAGCAGCACAAGCCGAGGCGGTGCGGACCGCCACCCTCGAAGTCTTTAATCCGGCGACCTCGACCCCGGCGGCCATGGGTGCGGCTGCTCTGGCATTGGTTCGCTATCCCTGGCAGTCGCTTCCTGGCTACTCGATCCGGTTCGCACCAATATCTGAGGCTCCGTCGCCCGGCTTCTACGGCAACACCACCTTCACCTGGGGGCAACCGGGTGGTACGTCCACGATGTACGTCTACCCCGGGGAAACCGTTGCCCAACTCGCTGGAATCACGGCGTTCGAGATCGCCCATGAGGTCGATGCATCACTCGTCGAGCCCACCGGCGGCCATGCCGCCATCGAGGGGATCCTTGGCATGCACCCGGCATCGTGGGCGCCGAACTGCGACTGCAGCGAACAGGCCTTCTTGTCGGGTTGGTTTGCAGCAGCCTTTGCTGCGGAGTGGTCGCCTGGCGTCGGGCAATGGAGTCGCGTCGCCCCGCTGCCGGTGGGATCGACGGCCGCGGCCATGGCGCCGTGGGTTCGCATTGTTCGGAGATAGGTCTTTGGTCATGACTTCGGACTTTTCCCACTATGTGCCCCCTACGATTGCTCGGACACCATGACACGCGTCGCTCTCATCCCCAGCGCCTACCCTCCCTCCGTTGGCGGAGTCGAGGAACTTACCCGACACCTGGCTCTGGCTCTCGTGGCCTCGGGCGATCAGGTGGAGATCTGGACGGGGAACCCTGACGACGGCGGAGCAGCGTCGGTCGACAACCTCGATGGCCTCGTCGTACGTCGGTTCCCGATGCCCCTCCCGGCCACAAATCTGAGCGCAGTTACTCGGACAGCCACCGTCGGCCTCCAGACTGTCCGGTCGCTTCGGCGTGCCGTCCGCGAGTTCCGTCCCGATGTCCTCCACGTGCAGTGCTTCGGTCCCAATGGCACCTACGCCACCGTGCTGTCCCGCATGACCGGCATACCCCTGATGATCACCCTCCAGGGTGAGACGTTGATGGACGACGCCGACATCTTCGACATCTCCCAGGTCATGCGTGCTTCTCTGCGGGCGGGCATTCGCACTGCTGCTGCTGTCACGGCGTGCTCGGCATTCACCCTCGACGATGCCGTCCGTCGCTTTGGCCTCGGACCGGCCACAGGAACAGTGATCCCTAACGCTGTCGACCTGGGTGTTGTCGATGTGGACGGGACTCCCGTGTCTGAAGATCGACCTGGGAAGTTCCTCGATGGCCGCCCCTATGTGCTGGCGCTAGGTCGGGTCGTCCACAAGAAAGGGTTCGACCTGCTGATTGCCGGCTATGCGGCCATGGATCCTGAACGCCGTTCGGCCGATCTGGTCATCGGAGGGACGGGAGCTGCCCTGGCGGAACTCGAAGCCCAGGCCGAGGCATCCGGGGTCGCTGAGCGTGTCCACTTTGTCGGTCGGCTGCATCGCGACCAGGTGGCAGCGGCCATGGCTGGAGCTGAAATTCTCGTCATGCCCAGCCGCCTCGAGCCGTTCGGGATCGTCGCCCTTGAGGGATGGCGGGCCGGTACTGCAGTGGTGGCCTCGTCGCGGGGTGGCGCCCCGGAGTTCATCGACGACGGCGTCACCGGACTTCTCGTGGACCCCTTTGATGTGTCCGCCGTGGCTCGCGCACTTGAACGGCTGCTGTCCGACGACGCCCTTCGTCGATCGATTGCCGCTGCAGGGCGCCGAGCTGTCGAAGACTTCGGATGGCCCGGTGTGGCCGAGCGCTACCGGGATCTGTATAGATCGGTGGCGTCGAGCCGCCACCGGCGAGGGCTCCGTTCGGCCCCTGGCCCGCTCGGTGGACCACCCCAGGGATCGATGCGATGACCACGTGGACGTCGAAGGGAGACCTTCGGGTGGGGATCGATCTGGTGTCCGTGGAGGACGTTGCCAACTCGGTAGCCCGATTTGGTCAGGCCTACCTGGAGCGGGTTTTCACGCCACACGAACTGGCATCCGTTCGACCAGACCCCCAGTCAGGAGACGGTCACCCTGCCGTCGAGGGTCTGGCGGCGCGCTTCGCCGCCAAAGAAGCGGTGCTCAAAGTTCTTCGGCCGGGCGATATGCGCCCCGATTGGCGTACAATCGAAATTCGTCGTTCGACGGACGGCTGGTGTGACGTCGTTCTCACCGGCGCGGCGGCAGATTTGGCCATTGGCGCAGGCCTGGAGGACCTTGGTGTGAGCATCACGCACGAGGGACAGGCGTCGGCCGCGGTTGCTGTGGGTCGGTGCAGGAGTGCCCATGGT
>CAIQOJ010000082.1 GCA_903873395.1 uncultured Acidimicrobiaceae bacterium | reverse complement strand
GGTAGCCAGCGTTCGTGGGGCAGGACCACACGGGTGACCCCCCAGTCGGCCAGCGCGCGCCGAACCGCTGTTGGCGCACCAGGCCCGATCGGGGTCTGCGGGAAGGCGCCCGACACGGAGGCCAGGGCCTGTTCGGCCTCTCGGTGCACTCCGGCATGGGCCAGGTCGGAGCCCGGGCCGTCGCCTCCGGCCATGGCGAAGGATTGATAACGACTCCCGAGCTCAGGGGGTCGATCTTTGGTCGACAATCTCTAGGACGACGCGAAGAAGCGGGCAATGTCTGCAGTGACCATGATGGTCACCCCAATGCCGACGAGTTCGTCGACTCCCTGGTCGTACCAGCCGGAGACCGCATCTCGTGCCAGGAAGCCACGGAAGTTGCGCTTACGAGCCTCATTCGCAGGTCGTCGGAAGTTCGAGCTAAGGCGACCCTCAAACGGCGAGTTGAATCTCATCGGGCTGCGTCTCGGTGTCGTTCCCACCAACATCCACTCGCACATTGGAACGTTGGAACCCCACGAGCTTTGCAAAGTAATCGTCACCATTCACGGTCATGGTGCGGACGCCGAGGGCCAGGCAGGCCTCAACGCTTCCCAGCCAGGCCAACCACCGACCATCGCCTCCGTCCGTTGACATTGACCAGAGCAGTTGAGCAGTTGTGCCACTCGCAAGCCAAAGAGAGAGCGTAATGATCTCTCCGTCGGCATCCTCAGCGACAACCCCGGTCAGGCTCTCGAGGGGTGCACCGAATGAGGTGATCGTGCTCTCCAGGGTCTCCTCGGTCCATCGTCGACGTCCACATGTCTCCTCAAACGCAGGTTTCACCTCATCGACCCGCAAGGTCCGCTTCGTCATTCCTTGGCGCCCAGCGCTATTGATTCCAGTCCTGAGTGACTGCCGTTTCCCGCCAGCGAGGTACTCATCCAGCGTCGACGGTAGGCAGAGGCACTGCACTCCCAATCGAGAGGGGTTCAGCTTCCCGCCGAAGTTCCGAGCCACGATGTCGCCCTGAGGGTCCTGAGCAACCCGCAGTGTTGCCTCAGGGAGTCGGCGCAGGTAGCGGACAAGCGTCACGAACCTCGAGGGATGAATCAAGAATCGGAGCGCCGCACACTTGCTCTGGCTGGCGCGACGACGAGCAGCGACAAGGACGGCCTCGCCGTCAACCTCGTCGCTTCGATCCGCCACCTTCACCTCTCTCTCCTTCATGACCCCCTTTCACGGCGCGGGTGGACATGACGTCGTCTTCTCACCGTCGTTCTGTGCCATCCGAGGCGCTCCTTGGCCTTCTCCACGATCTCGGAGCCAATCCCCGAGAGGGCTTCGCCTGCCCCAGCCGAATCGATGTGGTTGGGATGAGAGCGTTTTTCTTCCTCGCGAGAATGGGCGCAGAACTGAGTCTCAGAGGGATATTGCGGCCACGAGATGTGCACTTCAATGGCGAAATTTGCTCAGTGCCTTCCCTGGAGGACCTCTGCAGCCTTGCTGCGGTAATCAGCTGCTGGTTCTCACCACCCACACCCACGACCCTGATTCAGACGTAGGCGGGTGTCCCACCGCAGCCGTCACCAGGGCTCGTGCCCGCACAGGATCGACTGCTTGGTCATAGGCGGGTAGCCAGCGTTCGTGGGGCAGGACCACACGGGTGACCCCCCAGTCGGCCAGCGCGCGCCGAACCGCTGTTGGCGCACCAGGCCCGATCGGGGTTTGCGGGAAGGCGCCCGACACGGAGGCCAGGGCCTCTTCGGCCTCTCGGTGCACACCGGCATGGGCCAGGTCGGAGCCCGGGCCGTCGCCTCCGGCCATGGCGAAGGACAGCCCTGCCGCCACCTGCCAGGACAGTGATGATT